>JAPKZA010000398.1 GCA_026394015.1 Acidobacteriota bacterium | reverse complement strand
CTTCACACAGGAGGGCCTTGCCATCCTATCGCCGGAAACCAGGGTGCCGATCAAAGTGGCGCTTACTCTACCGCTCGACCCCGTCGGGCTCGCCGAAATCAGATTCTAGGAGAGAGTAAGTGCTGTTTTGGACAGTAGTGTTCTTCGTCGGCACCTTTGAAGCCGTGAGCACCTTCAGCGATGGTTTCGAGTTCGGCATCGACGCCGACGGACTTGAGACGCTCGATGAGGAAGAGGGACTGTTCGTAAGGGACGTTTTGATCGCGGGTGCCGTGGATGGCGAGGATGGGGGCGGAGTCAGGGTTGATCCAGTTTAGGGGACTGGCGCGGAGGTGGGCGTCGAGAGCATGTTGGCGGTCACCGCCAACGAGGGGCGGGACGGCTTCGGCGGCGTTTCGACTGCCTTCGTAGGACCGGCGGAGATCGGAACGACCGTAGAAGCTGACGGCGCAATCGACGCTGCTGGATTGATCAAGATGGGGGCCTTTGCCTTCGAGCGAAGGGACATTGCGGGAGACGGCGAGGAACTGGGCCCAGGTGGCACCGGCGGAGGTGCCGATGGCACCCATGTGGGCGGGATCAAGGTGGTATTTACCGGCGTTGGCGCGGAGGAAGCGGACGGCGGATTTGACGTCGTGGAGGGGGAGGGGGAACTGGTAATGAGGCGTGAGACGGTAGGAGACGGTGGCGGCGACGTAGCCGTTCTGGGCGAGGCGAATGGCGAGGGGAAGATAGCTTTGGCGGTTGCCGCCGCTGAAGCCGCCGCCGTGGATCAGGACGACGCCGGGATGGTTGCCGGGGGCCCTGGGACGGACGATGTCCATGCCGAGCTTGTCGTGGGTGATGGAGGCAAAGGGGACATCGCGAGAGACGATGACGTCGTCGGGGATGGGGAGTTCCGCGGCAAGGGAGCAGGTGGCAAGGAAAAAGATCAGGCGCATGGGATCGCTTGCAAGGATATCGCGAATCGCTTGGGCGATTGTCTGGCCTGGCCTCCTCTTGGCGGCGGTCGTGAGCGCTGGTGGAAGCCGGGGCAGCTAATTAACGATCATTAGGGATCGCTCCGTGGGACTTCGATATGATGCCCAGACTATGCGCTTCATCCTCTATTTGGTGGTCTTATTGGCGAGCTTATCTCTTCACGGGCAGACCGTGTCAGGGTCACTTTCGGGCACGGTGGTCGACCCATCGGGAAACGTCGTTCCCGCCGTGGGGGTGAAACTGTCGAGCGAGCGGACGGGCGAAGAACGAACAGCGACCACGAACGAAACGGGGGACTTCGTCTTCCCCGCCCTACAGCCGGGTACGTACACGGTGACGGTGGAGGTGGCGGGGTTTCGGCCGTTGAAGAAGACGGGCAACGTGCTGAGCGCGGCGGAGCGACTCAGCGTCGGGAATTTGGCCTTGACGGTGGGGTCGGTGACGGAATCGATTACGATTGCGGCCCAGGCGGTGACGGTGCAGACGAGTTCGACCGAGCATTCGGCGCTGATTGGGGCGCGGCAGTTGGAGCAGATCTCGATTCGAGGGCGCGACGTGGTGTCGATGTTACGGATCCTGCCGGGCGTTTCGCAGGGCGTCGATACGGAGTTTTTGGGCGGTAGCTTCGGGACACAGTCGCCGAACATTCAGGGGACGCGAAGCAACTGGAACAGCTTGCAGGTAGACGGAGTAACGGGGAACGACCTGGGAAGCCCGGGGACGTTCTCGAGCCCCATCAACATGGACGCTATTGGCGAGGTGAAGGTGCTGATGAATAACTATCAGGCCGAGTATGGGCGCAATGGTGGCAGTTCGATCAACGTGGTGACGAAGTCAGGATCGCGCGAGTATCATGGAACGGCTTATTGGTTTAAACGGCACGAGAGTTGGAACGCGAACAACTTCTTCAACAACCGGACGGGGGTTCCGCTGCCGATCTACCGGTATACGACGCTGGGGGCTACGCTGGGTGGGCCGGTGAATCTGGGTAAGTTACTGCCAGGAAGTAAAGACAAGGTCTTCTTCTTTTACTCGTTTGAGAAATCGTGGGTAAAGAACCCGCAGGCGGTACGGCAGGTGACCGTACCCTCAGCGCTGGAGCGGACCGGAGATTACTCCCAGACGGTGGATGTCAACAACCGGCCGATTCTAATTCGGGATCCGCTGTCGAATGCCAACTTCCCCAATAATGTGATTCCGGCGAGCCGACTGGATCGGAACGGACAGGCGATGCTGAACATCTTCCCGCTGCCGAATCAGTTGAACCGGGCGGTGACCGGCGGCAACTTTAACTACCAGTTTCAGGAAGCGATTGATCAACCGCGCGACCAACATCTGTTTCGGATTGACCTGCGGCCGACGGCAAACGATTCGATCAACGTCCGGGGCTCGACATGGTATGCCGATTCGCTGGGGTATGCGGTGGCGGCGGGATCATCGAACTGGGGCTTGGTGAAACAGCACTATACGTTTACCGACAACGGGATTGTGCTGAATTGGGCGCGAATTCTATCGCCGCACACGGTGAACGAGTTTACGGGCGGAGTAAGGCATTCCGTCGAGAAGGGCCCGCCGGAGAGCGATGAGGAGTTGAAGAAGGTGCTGCGGAAGGACCGGGGCCTGAGCAGCCTCGGTCAATACTATCCGGGGAACAACCCGTTCGGGGTGATTCCGCAGGCGAGTTACGGCGGAGTTCCGGGAGCCGCGGCGATTACTTATGATGGTCGTTTTCCGCTGCGCGGAGCGGACACGGCGATCAATTTCAGCAACAACGTGACCCATACGTGGGGACCACACACCTTGAAGGGAGGGATCAGCTTCGAGCGGATTCGGAACTACGAAGGAGAGCAAGGGACTTACGGCGGAAGCTTTGCGTTTGGGCGGGACGTGAACAACCCCTTCGATAGTAACTACGCTTATTCGAACGCGGTGCTGGGGCAGTTTGCGTCTTATAGTGAGTCGGCCTCGCGGCCGTCGAACGAGGGGCGGAAGACGACGATGGGGTGGTTTGTGCAGGATACCTGGAAGGTGAACCGAAAGCTGACGATTGATTACGGCATGCGCTTTGTTTGGTTCAACCAGTGGTACCACGCCCGGGAGACGGCTTCGGCTTGGAACTCCGGGCTGTTTGACCCGAAGAAGATCCCGGCGTTGTATGGGCCGATTTCGACACCGCAAGGGCGGCGGGCGGTGAATCCGCTGAACGGGGCGATTCTGCCGGCTGTTTTCATCGGGGCATTTGTGCCCGGCAGCGGGGATCCGTTTAACGGCTCTGTGGTGGCCTCGGATCGATCGTATCCGCGGGGCTTTCGAGACCAGGCGTCGGTGTTGTACGAGCCGCGATTTGGCATCGCTTACGACCCGTTCGGCGACGGCAAGACGGCGATCCGGACAGGGTTCGGCGTGTTCCACAACACGGTGGCGCCGGGAGTCCGCGGCTTTTCGCAGAACCCGCCGACGCAGCAGACGCCGCAAGTTTACTACGGTAATTTGGCGACTTACCTGACGTCGTCGGGGGTGCTGTTCCCAAACAATACTTCGACATTTGAACGCAAGGCGGTGACGCCATCGATGTATAACTTCACTTTCGGGGTGCAACGGGACATCGGCCGGGGGACGGTGGTGGACGTTTCTTACGTCGGCAACGTGGGCCGACATTTGCAGGTAAGCAAGAATCTGAATGCGGTGCCTTACGGGGCGAGGTATTTGGCGCAGAACGCGGTTGGGGAACGATCAGCTACAACGATTTCTCAAGCACGTCGAACTACAACTCCATGCAGGTGACGGCGAACCGGCGGTTCGCCCGGGGATTGTCGTTGAGCTTAGCGTACACATTCTCGAAAGCGATGGGTTATGCCGATTCCGACGGGGATGGGCTGGCGGCGTATCGGCCGATTCGGGTGTGGAACTACGGGAAACTCGGGTTTGACCAAACCCATATGTTCGTTCTCAATTACATTTGGGATCTGCCAAACGGGAGTAAGTTGATGCCGAATCAATTCGGTCGGTTAGTCTTGGACCGCTGGCAGGTATCGGGGATTACGACGTTCGCCAGTGGCCAGCCGAGCGGGGTGGGCTTTAGCACGGTGGACGCGGTGGACTTGAGCGGCGGCGGAGACGGGAATCGGATCATCGTGACGGGTAAGGCACCACTTGACTACGGGGACCGGACGTTCTCCAAGTGGTTCAATACCGGGGTGTTTGCGCGCCCGCTGCGAGGCGACCCGGGGAACGCGCCGAAAGACGTGTTCCGGTTGCCGGGGACGACGAATTACGATATCAGCTTCTTCAAGACGATCCCGCTGGCGGGGGAGAAGCGGAGCTTGCAGTTGCGCTGGGAGATGTACAACGCGTTTAACCATACGCAGTTCAATTCAGTGGATACGACGGCGCGGTTTGATGCCGCGGGCAACCAAGTGAACACGCGATTTGGCGAGGTGATTGGAGCGCGGAATCCTCGGCGGATGCAGGCGTCGTTGCGGTTCCGGTTCTAACCAGCGACTTACACGGTGGCTACGATCCCTTAAATGAGGATGTCACGGAGGACGTGGCCACCGACGTCGGTCAGGCGGAAGTCTCGGCCGCTGTAGCGGTAGGTCAGTTTTG
>JAPKZA010000237.1:4230-124320 GCA_026394015.1 Acidobacteriota bacterium | reverse complement strand
TAAGAACATTGAAGAAGTACGGGCCGCGGTGCGGGAGTTCATCGAGAAGTACAACGAGCAGTGGCTGGTCGAGAAACTGGGGTACAGATCGCCGGCTCAAGCCAGGCGAGAGTACTTTCAGCAGGCCGTCGCAGCCTAAACAAAGATGTGTCCAAAGAACCGGGTGCGCTACAACGCGGGATCAATCGTCAGCGCTCTAGCCAATCAACTCCTTGAGCTGTTCGGTCGAGACGGTAACCAGTTCGCCGGAGCGCTTTAGCTTTTGGTAGCGCCTGTCGGTGGCTTGTTCAAGGGCGGCTACCTGTTCCGGCGCCGCGCCATATTCGCGCCGAGCATAATCGGTGGATTCCACTTCGACTTTACGCAGGCCGATGATATCTGCCCCACAGATAATCCCGATATCCTCCCCGCTGGAGGCTGCGGCCAACCACCGGCCCAGATTCTTCTTGGCTTCGGTGATCGTCAGGGTCTTCATAAAGACTCTACACAGCCTAGAAAGAAGCCTTGTCAAGAGGTGCCAAGGGCCGGCAGGGCAAGGACCCGGTGACACCTCACCGGCCCACCCGAAACCAAGCCGGTACAAATCGCCACCCCCAACCACCCCGTCGAATCAGTCGTGCCACTAGCGCCTCCCCGGCCGCCGTTGCCGTCCTCAGCGCCAGGGCGGTCATTGCGCGCATTCTCTAGCACACGCCCCCTTAGCCTCGTCCGTAACGTCGAAGGCAGAGTCGTGGCCATGTCTCAATTGATTACAATGCTCGGGTATAAAGGTTCTATTGAAGTGTTGAAGCGGATAGAGCGTGACGGATGGCGCTTGAAGAGCACCTAGGGATCACACCGTCAGTTCGTTCACCCGACCAAGCCCGGCAAAGTCACGATCAGCGGTCACCCGAGCGCCGAAGACGCATCCAAAACCATAGGATCGATTGAAAGACCGGCAGGGCTGCAATGAAAAATCATGGATACGCCATCGTTTTGGAGAAGACATCGTCGGGATGGTCCGCATACGTTCCCGATCTCGATGGCTGCATTGCAGCGGGCGCGACTCAGGAAGAAACACGCCAGCTCATTCATGAGGCCATAACGTTCCATCTGAAAGGGATGCGGGAGGATGGTGACCCCATACCCGAACCTGCCAGCATCGTTGAATACGCGCCTCCCGCTTCGTGATGAGGAAAGTTTACGCCCGCGTTGACGTCAATATCGCTCACCTTCCGTGACCCTGGTCTAGGCTTCGGCGCTCTCAGAGAATCGTCTCCCCCATTCGCCAAAAGTTGACCACCTACCAGCCCCCTGTGCGCTGACTGCCCGACGAGCATGGCCTAGGAGCGCTCGGTTCGGGCGCGCGGATGCTGACTGCGGCGATACGTTCCAGGCGCAAAACAACTTCGCATGGGCCAAGTCTGTCGCCCGGTGCAATCGAAGCAATGCTATCGAAAAACAAGCTGCGCTCACTCCGGTAGCTGGTCTTCCAGGCGCGGCGACTCGCCCCCCGTTCGCGAAAGAAATGCCAGCGCCTTGTCAACGTCACCGTGACCGCGACGCGCTGCGAAGTAACTCTCCGCGGTTTGGATCGCCGTCAGTTTTTCAGCCGCTGCCATCACCAAAAACTGGTTCATGCTCGTGCCGTCCGCCGCCGCAAGTTTCTCGATTGCCGCTTTCAGCGAAATCGGCAATCGCAGCGAAAACGTGGATACTTTGGTTGTCAATTTCTTATCTCCCGTAATATTTCAGCCGGTGTTCGAAGGCCGATGCCAAATCGGCTCGGCGCGGCTTTGTAATCTCTGTGATTAAAGCTGACAATTGCATCGGCGCGACCATTCACAGCAGCTTCTAAGACCATCTCGTCGCCGGAATCGGTAAGTTGAGGCCGCCACTGGTAGTGAACTTCAACCGGCACAATGACATCGAAGATCGCGTCTAGAAAGTTCCTAACATCATGCGAAGTGGCGTTGGCCGCCAACCGATGTTCCGCGAGCATGCAAATGGACTCGTACTCAAGCGCCATCGCCACACTCAGGAGCCAAATTCCCTCACCCTTCAGCAAGAGGCCAAGCAAGGCGGCGGAAGCCCCGGATGGGCTGCGCATCGCCGCAACCACAACATCTGTGTCCACAACCAGCCTCATTGACAGATAGTATCACATCACCGGCGATGTTACGGAATGCCAACCGCGTAAAACCGACCACCTCCTGTTGCTTTCCCAAATAAGCTACGATACACTCCTGTTGGAAACCCAGATGAGCCCCCTCCGCAAACAAGAAGTTTGGCAAGGCACCCTCGCCCTCATGGTCCTCAAAACCCTCGAGTCCCTCGGCCCCCTCCACGGCTACGGCATCGCCCGCCGCATCGAACAAACCAGCGCCGACCTCCTCGCCATCAACCAGGGCACCCTCTACCCCGTCCTCCTCAAACTCGAACAAACCGGCGCCATCGCCGCCCAATGGGGTACCTCCGAAAACAACCGCAAAGCCAAGTTCTACAGCCTCACCAAAGTCGGCCAGCGCCAACTCGCCGCCGAATCCCGCGACTGGCAATCCACCACCGCCATCATCGCCCGCTTCTTTCAAAAGCCGGAGCCCGAAAAATGAGAACCCTCCTCTCTCGCCTCCTCAGCCCCCTCCGCCGCGCCCGTCACGATCAAGCCCTCGACGACGAACTCGCCTCCCACATCGAGTTCCAAACCGAAGACAACCTCCGCGCCGGCATGTCCCCCGCCGCAGCCCACCGCGCCGCCGTCCTCAAGTTCGGCCCCGTCCAAGCCATCAAAGAATCCTATCGCGACCGGCGCCACTGGCCCCTTTTCGAACTCCTCCGCCTGGACCTCCGCTTCGCCCTCCGCATGCTCCGCCGCTCCCCCGCCATCGGCTGGTCTGCCATCGCCGTCCTCGCCCTCGGTCTCGCCGCCGCCACCACCACCTACGCCCTTGTCTATGCCATGTGGCTCCGCCCGCTCCCTTACCCCCATCCCGAGGAACTCGTCTCCGTCTCCACCTGGCTGCCGAATTACAAGTTCGATACTCTCGTCAGTCCCGACTACGGCGAATGGCAGGGCACCCAATCCCTCGGCCCGCTCGCCGCCTTCGATTGGAACTCCGGAGTCCTCGCCGCACCCCAGGAATCGATCAAAGTAAACACCGCCCGCATCAGCGGTAACCTTTTCACCATTCTCCTCACCCCCCCCGCCCTCGGCCGCGCCATCCAGCCCTCCGACGACTCTCCCGCCGCCCCCCTCGTTGCCATGCTCTCCCACTCCCTCTGGAAATCCCACTACCAGTCCGATCCGACCATACTGGGCCGCACCATACCCCTCAACGGCCAACCGACCACCCTCATCGGCATCCTCCCCCCCAGCTTCCGCCTCCCCGACGAACGTCGCGCGGACGTCCTCATCCCACTCTCCCTCCCGCCCGCTCTGCTCACCCACGGCTCCGGCGGTTCCATGCGCATCCTGAAAGGCCTCGCCCGCCGCCAGCCCGGCATGGACCTGGTCAAGGTCCGCGCCGAACTCTCCACCCGCTTGGCCAACAGCAAGGCCCGCGCCGAGAAGTTCTATGTCAATGCGGGGGCCGAACTCCGCGTCCTCCCACTTCACGAATACATGGGCGCGGACTCTCGCACGCTTGCGCTCGTCCTTCTCGCCGCGGTCGTCTGCATCCTTCTCATTGCCACCACCAACGTCGCCGGCCTCCTCGTCGCCCGTGCCTCCGGCCGCCAGCACGAGATGGCTATCCGCTCTTCGCTCGGCGCTTCCCGATCCCAAATCCTCCGGGGCCTCCTCACCGAAGGCCTCCTGCTCGGTGGTCTTGGTACAGCTCTCGGCCTCATGCTCACCGGACTGCTCCTCCTCCTTCTCCCCGCCGTCGGCGGAGCCTCGCTCGTTTCACTCGACGCCGTCAAGTTGGATCCCGAAGTCCTCGCCGCTGCCGCCGCCGCTGGCCTGTGTTGTTCTCTCTGTTTCAGCCTCGCGCCCGTCCTGCCTCTCCCTCGCCTGCCTTTCCGCCGAGCGCTCGTCGTCCTGGAACTCGCCGCCTCCATGATCCTCCTCTTCGGCGCCACACTCCTGTTCGAGAACCTTCGCCAGCTCCACGCCGTCTCCCCGGGCTTCCAAGTCAACCATCTCCTCACCGCCTCGCTCTCCCTTCAGGCTTCGACCTTCAGCAAGCACCCCACCGACCTCATCGCCCAACTCCGCGACCGTATCACGCCCACCCCCGGCGTCCTCGCTCTCTCCTTCGTCAACCCCCTCCCTCCCTCCGAGTCCAATCGCACCACCACCTTCAGCCGCTCAGATCGCCCCGCCTACGACAGTCTCCATCGCATTAACGCTCGCCTCGCGGATGCCAGCTACCTCGCCGCCATGGGACTCCCACTCCTCCAGGGCCGCCTCTTTTCCCCTGCCGCCGAAGCCGGCACCGCCCGCGAAGCCATCGTCAACCGAACCCTCGCCGAACGCTACTTTCCCGGAGAGGACCCGTTGGGCAAACAGATTGACGGCCCCGGCAAACCGTGGAGAACCATCGTAGGCGTCATGGAGGACTACCGCAACGACGGTCTTCGCAACCCGGCGAAGCCCGAAATGGTCGTGCCACCCCTCGCTGACGAGGGCGGAGATGCCACCTTTTCGAGAGACTTCGGTCTCCTCCTTCGCACCGTCGGCGACCCCGCGCCTACCGCCACCACCCTCCGCACCCACCTCCGCCAACTGGACCCCAACATCCTTGTCACCATCCGCACCATGGAAGAATCCTGGGACGAACCGAAAGCCGCCTCCCGTTTCCAGGCCTTCGCCTTCACCGTCCTCGCCGCCCTCGCCCTGCTCATGGCCAGCACCGGAATCTACGGCGTCCTCTCCCATATAGTCACCCTCCGCCGCCGAGAAATCGGTATCCGCATGGCCCTCGGCGCCGTCCCCCGCCAAGTGCTGCTGCTCATCCTCCAAGAGGCATTGTTCTTCGCCTTGGGCGGCATCGGCCTGGGCTTCATCGTCTCCGTAAACGCCGCACCCCATCTCTCCAGCCTCCTCTTCAACGTCAATCCCCGCGATCCCATCTTCCTCGCCGCAACCGCCGCATCTCTCCTGCTGCTAGCCCTCCTGGCCGCCTTCGCCCCCGCCCGCCGCGCCGCCCTGATGGATCCAGCCCGCACCCTCCGGTCGGAATGACATCTCTATCGATCACAATCTGAGCTACGGTGATCGATAGAGCAGGTTTCTATCGATCATGGCTTGGAGCTGGCAGAAGGCCGATTGGCCCACCTTTCGTCGGGACACGGCATCTTTGCGCAAGGCGGAAGAACGCTTCCTCTTGAACGGAGGGGAATTCGCCGGCACCGTCATGCATCTTGCCGGTGCCGACCGGGAGCAACTCGCCGTCGACGCCATCAGCACGGAGGCTCTTACGACCTCCGAGATCGAAGGCGAAATCCTCGACCGCGCCAGCGTCCAATCCTCGATCCGCCGACAGTTCGGCCTCATTGCCGATGACCGCACCGTGAAACCAGCCGAACAGGGCGTTGCGGAGATGATGGTCGATTTGTACCGCTCCTTTGCTGGTCCACTTTCCGCCGACACGCTATTCTCCTGGCATCGAATGCTGATGAAGGGTCGGCGGGACCTCCGGCAAGTGGGACAATATCGCGGAGATCTGGAGCCAATGCAGGTCGTCTCCGGCGCACTCTATCAGCCGCGGGTTCACTTTGAAGCGCCCCCATCACCGGATGTTCCGAAGGAGATGACCCGGTTCATCCAATGGTTCAATCAAACAGCGCCATCGGGAAACGAGCAGCTCCCCCCAATCACCCGGGCAGGCATCGCGCACATCTACTTTGAGTCGATACATCCGTTTGAGGACGGCAATGGCCGACTTGGGCGCGCCATCTCCGAGAAAGCATTGGCGCAGGCGCTCGGGCGTCCAACACTGACGGCCCTCGCCCCTACCATCTTGGTTCGCCGGAAGGGACACTACAATGCGTTGGAAGCGGCGAATAGAGACAACGAAATCACGGGCTGGCTGCGCTGGTTCGCTGGCATGACCATCGAAGCGCAGTTGCGCTCGGCGGCGCGGGTCGCCTTTCTCCTGGACAAAACGCGTTTACTCGACCGGATGCGCGGCATACTCAATGAGCGGCAGGAGAAGGTTTTGGTGCGGATGCGGCGCGAAGGGCCGGATGGATTTAAGGGAGGCCTCAGCGCCGCCAACTATGCAACCATCACGGGCGCGCCCTCGGCCACGGTAACGCGTGACTTGGCGGATATGGTCGCGACCGGAGCGCTCACCCGAACGGGAGAGCGCCGCTATACGCGGTATTTCCTTAACATTCCGCCGAGAACCGTGCCATCGATAGAAATCGACCCGCACGGAAAAATCGTCGAGCGGACATAGCCCGCCTGTTTCCCACCTTCACTGGGGAATATCCGCCCGCCAGATGTTCCCCGTGCGCTCAGCCATCGTGAACACAATCTTGTCCCGCGCGGTATCGATCCGACGCCGACCGGCGCTCACATAGGCAGGGGAAATCCGCGCCGAGTGAAAATGCTTCACCGCGAACGGCGCTCCATCTGGCTGCTTCGATTCGGGCTTCAACCGCTGCGCCCACAGGCATTGGCTCCCATCGCGGTTCGAATAGAAGTACACAATGTTCCCGTTCGGGGATATCTCCGGTAGCACGTCGAAGTGGGCTCCATCGGTAACGGTAATCAGGTCCTTCTCCGTCGTGAGGCGGTCCAGGAAAACAGGCATCAGGTAGACCTTCGAAACACTGGCGTTCGAAGCGTAGTACACAATCGAGCGACCATCCATCGACAGGTGAACGCCGGACGTGCTCGGGCGGGCCATCACCTTGGTCTCCTTCCCGGAATCCACGTCCAGAAGATAGACGCCCACGCCCTCTTTTTCGGGCCTGGTCAGCACCACCCTGGCTGGATCGCCACCCCAGGACCTTGCCTGACCTTCAGCCGCTAATTTGACCGAAGCGCCGTCAATGGATCCAATATGCAACTCCCCAATGCGGTTTGGACTGACGGACCAAACCAATCGCTTCCCATCCGGGCTGATCGAGACCGACGTAGTCCCTGTGCCGGGAATCGACGCCACCCGGGTGTCGGCACCTGTCCCCAAATCGCGGATGAAAAGACCGAATTCACCAGACATGAGCGCCGCATAGCCGACACGCTTCCCATCGTGCGAAATTGTTGCGCCGTATTCCGGGGCCGTGTTCCGCGTCAGGCGAATTGGCTCGCCCATGACCTTCGCATGGTCAGTGTCCATCGGCAGGATGTAAACATCGTCGTTGTTCAAGCTGTTGGCATACACGATTGTGCCACCAGAAACCGTAATATTCGATTCTGCGCCGCTCGAAGAAGTCACGCGCGACAGTTCCCCCGAACATTGAAAGGTGCGGGGATCAATCTCCGCCTTCCAGGTATTCGTGCCATCGCCCAGCCGTGCGTTGAAGTAGATCCCGTTGGACGTCCACCGCATCGGCTGTCCGACGATCTCCAATTTCGATTTTTTCGCCATCGCCCAGAAACCCGTCCGCTTCGCCTCACCGCCCTCGACTGGAATCACATACCAGTCAGGCTGTCCGTCAAGGCTCATCCACCCAAATAGAAGGTGCCTACTGTCCGCCGACCAAGCGGGCCGAAAGGCTCCCTTCGCGGCGAACGCCTGCTTGGGCGATCCGCCGTTAGCCGGTACCAGCATGAGCCGCGCATCTCCGTTGATCGGCCCGAACACGTTCGAATAGGTCGCGGCATCCCCAGTCCAGTAAGCGATCCACTGCCCATCCGGCGAAAACTTCGGATCATATCCGCTCGGTGCGATCTTCCGCTCCGCCCCACCAATCATCGGCACCACATACAACCCTCCACCCTCCCGCTCGCTCCGGAAGACGATCTTGCTCCCGTCCGGTGCGATATCCGGAGTCCGATCATCCGCCGGATTCGTGGTCAGCCGCCGCGCCTCGCCGCCATTCAACTGCTGAATCCAAATGTCGAGATTCGCCCCCTCCGTCGCCCGATCCGAAGCATAGGCAATCAGATTGCCCTGCGCCCAATTCGATGGCTCCGTCGTCAGCCCAGTATCAAACGTAAGCTGCGTCAACACCGGACCCTGTTGCGACTGCGCCGCCGGCTTCTTCGCCACCAACCACCAACCCACCGCCCCCATCAACACGACTCCCGCCGCCACCGTCGCCCATCGCCACCACGATCTCGCCCTAGGTTTCGCCCCGGCCGCCAACCCGCTCAGCCGCCCCGAATCACTCTCCTCGCGCAACTCCTCCAGCGCAATCTGTAAGTCCGCCGTACTCTGAAACCGCCGCGCCGGACTCTTCCGCAGGCAGCGGCTGATAATTCGCTCGAGCTCCGGCGGCACCTCCTCATTCGACGCCCGCACCGGTTTCGGATCCTCCCGCAGAATCATCGAAAGCGTTGACATCTTCGTCTCGCCCCCAAATGCCCGCGTGCCCGTGCACATCTCGTGCATCACCGAACCGAACGAGAAAATATCGCTGCGCGGGTCGACGGGTTTGCCCTCGGCCTGCTCCGGACTCATGTAGGCAACCGTGGCCAGAATCGTCCCCTTCTCCGTCTGCGGGCGCTCGGTGTCGGTAGCCGTCGCATCGTCCGCCTTCAATGGCGTCTTCTCCTCGAGCTTCGCCAAGCCGAAGTCGAGAATTTTCACCACGCCCTTATCCGTAACCATCAGATTGCCCGGCTTCAGATCACGATGCGTGATTCCCGCCTCATGCGCCGCCGTCAACGCCGCCGCAATCTGCGTCGCATACCGTAGCGTCTCCGCTACGCGCAACCCTTTGCGGGGAATCACCTGATCCAGCGTCCGCCCCGGCACATACTCCATCACGATGAAATCGACCCCGTTCTCTTCCGCAATTTCGTGGACCACCACGATGTTCGGATGATTCAAGGCGCTCGCCGCCCGCGCCTCCTGCAGAAATCGCTGCTTCCGCGTCGCATCGGCCGTCTTATCCACCGGCAGCACCTTGATCGCCACGAAACGATCGAGCTTCAAGTCGCGAGCCTTGTAGACAACCCCCATCCCACCCTCTCCCAGGGTCTCCAGGATCTTGTAGTGGCTGAGCGTGGTGCCGATCATCCATAAGAGCATACAAGGGTTTGCGGACTCATGTTCGTAGTCCACAACGAAGACCTCGCTGGATGGTGCCTTTGCCAAAAGGTACTGCCAAGGCCAAATGCGAAATCGGATTCACCAGGCGAATAGAAAAATCTGCCTCCGTTATCGCCTATAGAATCAGCGGCTTCCCCTCACGCCCTCCGCCCCCTCCGCCGAATGCCCTCCCTCTCGCCATAGACTAAGCTCGCGGGACAACTCCGGCATTTCTAGGATTTCCCCTAGTCACTACGCGCGGAAAGACAGCATGATCCCAGGAAGTATTTGAACAACAAGGCACTTAGCAGTTTGGTCCATTGGATTCCGGCTCCCCCCGAGCCGGTTCGAAACCCAAAAGCTCCCACCCTAGTACCATTCGACGGAAGGTACTAGCAGCCCGCCGGGCCAAAACTCGTTCACAACCAATTGAAATTTATTGCTGATCGCTTTAAGTAATGAATTGCAATACAGTTATTTGAAAATTGAGGACGTCCCGCCATCGGCCCATAGTTCGGAATCGCCCCCCCAACTGATAGATTCAGGGCGTGATGAAACGCAATTCTTCGAAGCCATCCCAGACGTTGTTTCTGCCCATGGCTCAGTCGGGGGTCGAATCCTCCTCTTGCATCAACACGTGGGGCGATCTCAGCCCAGCCGTCCGTTCCCGCGGAAACCGCGGTCGAATCAGCAATTCGCCTGTTTCGCCATGCGGTCTTCGGGGAACCTCTGCCGGCGCTGCTCTCGATCGACCCCAGTGCGGGCGCCCAGAGCCTGCTGCCCCGTCCGGCTCTTGTCCGCGGATGGACCAATGCCCCAGCGGAACACTCCGGTCGGTACGCCGTTGTCTATACGAAAGTCGCTCTTGCCGTGCAGGCCGCCCTCCGCGAATGGATGTCCTGCCTCTACTTCGATTCCCTCGAACGGTTCGAAGATATTGACCTCGCCTGCGGCATCACCGCCTGGCGCGCCTCCCGGCCGGCCACTGGCGATCACGTCGATTGCATGGCCTATGACATCCTCGATCACCGCATGATGGGCCGCTGCTTCCACTGGATCGAACGGAATCTTCTTGGAGAGCTCCAGCTTTTGCGGCCGATCACCCGTTCGCTGGGGCCCGTTCGATCCGAGGCCTTTAACCCCGCGCTCGCCAATCGCATCCTGGTCAGAGTCAAGCGCTCGCAACGCGGCCTGTACTCCATGCTGAAGGCCGAAGAGGATATCATCACTCAAATCATCAAGTTGGCAACCATGATTCCTCAACTGCGAGCGAAGGGGCCTACCCAGCGGCGGGCAGTCAGCTCCGAGATCGAACGCCAGGTCCGCCGGACCTTCGCCACCATCGAGCTTCGCCTCAAACGGTTCGCTCCCACAGCCGACTTCTCCGCCGTGCCGAGCCTGATCCTGACCGTCTTCACCGAGACGCTCGAACAATCCGTCGCGAAGATTGAAGCCAAAATCGCGGCCAAAATCGCGGCTTGACACCTCAATTCCGAATCTGCGATACAAGGAAGGCCCCTCTATGATGAACTCGGCTGAATTCGCCAATATCGCTAAAGCCGAGAACGCTTTCTGGTGGTACCGCGGCATGCGCCAAATTATGTTCGGCCTGCTCGATCCCACCGCCCGGAAACGGAAGTTTCACCGCGTCGCCGAAATCGGGGCCGGCACCGGACACTTCGCCCTCGCCCTCCAGGAGCGCTACAACTGGCCGATGTATCCCCTCGATCTCGGCTGGGAAGGCCTCGAGTTCGGCAAAACTCTCGGCGTCCAGCGGATGGTCCAGGCTGACATGTGCCAACTGCCGTACCAAAACCAAGCCTTCGACGCCGTCGTCTCCATGGACGTCGTCGTCCATCTACCCCGCGGCAAGGAAGACGAACCCATGGCCGAGTTCGCTCGCGTCCTCGAACCGGGCGGACTCCTCGCCCTGCGCGTCTCCGCCCTCGATATCTTACGCAGCCAGCATTCCGAGTTCGCTCACGAGCGCCAGCGATTTACCAAATCCCGGCTCCTCGCCCTCGCCGAACGACACGGGTTCCGAACCCTGCGCTGCACTTACGCCAACTCGCTGCTCCTGCCCGTCGCCCTGTTCAAATTCCGCGTCGTCGAACCGCTCCTCGGCGGCCAAGCCTCCAGCGGAGTCGAACCCGTCGCCCCGTGGCTCGATAGCCTGCTCTACGCTCCGCTCGCGGCCGAAGCCGCCCTGCTCGCCGGCGGCGTTAACCTTCCGCTCGGGCAGTCGCTGATTCTCCTGGCGGAGAAGTCGTAAAGCCCCATTCGACCCACTCGCTGCTCAGCGGGTAGTACAAACCCAACCGCATCGGGCGGTCGTCCATCGCCGATAGCAACTGGCCGTAGCGCTGCAACTGCTCCCGATGCGCCGCCGTCGGTCGGCCCGTCTTGTAGTCAATGATCCACCGGATCCCGGTCCCATCGACAAACGTCCGGTCCAGGATCACGCTGTAAAGCTGGTCTCCAATGCGCCCCGTCAGCGGCCATTCGTTCCGGGCCTCGGCCTGGTCCCCCAGGATCCATTGGCCGCGTTCGCTCCGCAGCGTCGCCCGCAGCGCTCGCAAACAATGCTCCACCGCCCCTTCCGGCAACTGCGTCCGCAGGAATGGCTTCGTTTCGTCCAGCCGCCTCTCGGGCCACGTGGCCAACCCGTCCCGGGCGATCCGCTGCAAAATCAAATGGGCCGCCGTCCCGGTCGCCCGCTGCTCCCAAGGTCCTGACTCTTCGGCGTCATCGACCTCGTCAACCTCTTCGACCCGCGGCCAAGCCATCGGCTCCGGCGGCAGCGGAGTCGACCAATCCGCCGGCAACCGCCGCAAAATCTGCCGGGTCTCTCCGGGCTCGTCGCCATCAACGGGCTGCATCACCGGTGCCAAGGTCGCCTCCAGAAGATGGCCCAAGGTCCCGCGGCGGAGCTTGCCGTGGACCAAAAGATAAAGCTGCCGCTTAGCCCGGGTGCAAGCGACATACAGCAACCGCGAAATCTCCAGCGTCGTCCGCGTCTTGTCGTGGTCCCGCAAATACTCGTAAATCGGGTCCGGCCCAGCGCCGGTCTCACGAATGCAACCCAATAGCAGTTCTTCCCCGGCCATCCGCCAGCGCAGCAAGCTCGGCTGATCGTTGCCGCCGGACCGGTGCAACTCCGGCAGAATCACCACGTCAAACTCCAGGCCCTTCGCTTTATGCATCGACAATATCTGAATCCGGCCGTCCGCCAGCGGGTCTGGCCGGGCGAACAAACGCTGCAACGCCGCCGTCAGATCCGCCGCCGGATCAAACGAATCGAGCAGCTCAAAGAAGGCCGCCGTATCTTCCAGATCCGCCGCTGAAGCCAGCGTGGCCGGGCCGCCCAGGGCCAGCCACAGCCGCTCCACCTGCGGCCGCAGACCGCCGCGCTGCCGCTCGCGGCGAGCCTTTTCGAGCGCCTCCACAACCCGGGGCGGGGCCACTCCCGCCGCCAAATCCGCCAGCGTGGCGCCCGCCCACGGGGCCCGGCACACCGCCAGATAAGCCGTTCGATCTTCGGGATGCAGCAGCGCTCGGGTCAACGCTTCCAGGTCCCGCACCGCGCTCCGTTCGCCCAACTGGTCCAGGTCCACCGCCTGAAATCGAACTCCCCGCTTCTGCAACTCAGCCATGATCGGAACCGCGTGGCTCTTGTTCCTCACGAGAATCGCAATCTTGCTCTCCGGGTGCCGCTCGACCAGATCGGCCACCGTCTCGGCTCCACCCCACAGCGGGGTCACCTGGCATTCCGGATACTCCCGCGTCGACTCGCTCGCCGCATAGGGCACCGCCCCCGTCTCGATGTCCACCTCGGGAGCCAGCACCGACGGAAACACCGCGTTGAACCAACCGATCAGCTCCCGGTCGGACCGAAAGTTCCGCGTCAACTGCTGGAACTCCAGCGGCAAATGGCCCAAGCCCTCGGCCGCCGCCCGCAGGAACAAACCGACATCAGCCTCGCGAAAGCCATAGATCGACTGCATCGGGTCGCCCACCAAAAACAGCGTCCGGCCGTCACCCGGAACCCACTCGGCGGTCAACCGCCGCAGGATCTCGTACTGCGACGAAGAGGTATCCTGGAACTCGTCGACCAGCAGATGCTCGATTCGGTAGTACAACGCCTCGGCCAGCGGTGTCGGCTGGTCCGGCGTTCCCAGCGCCGCGATGGCCGCCATCGCGACCTCCGCGTAGTCGGCCTCGCAGCGCTCTTGAAACAGCAGCTTCAACTCCGCGGCGGCGAGCTTCAAGACGTCGAGGATCGCCTCCGTCAGCTCCCACTGCTCCTGCGTCAGCCGCTCCGGCGGCAGCGGCTTCTCAATCAGCTCGATGAAGGCCTCGGACGGTCCATTGGCCTTCGCCCACTTCTTGCTCACCGTGCCGGCCTTCGTCAGCGCCGCCGCTTGCACCTCGGCCCAGGGGCCGTTCACTCCCGACGGAGCCGCCGCCCGCAGCCGGTCGTGATGCAGCCCTGCGATCACCCCGAGCGCCGCTTCCAGCCCCAGACGATCGACATGCAGATGCCGCAGCCACTGGTCGCGCCGGGCCAGCATCTCGGCGATCTTCTCGACCACGCGACCGAACTGATTATCCAGGTGCAGCAGCAACCGGGCCACCGAAGTGTTGCCCTTCTCAACATCGCGAACAGCGGCCAGCGCCGCGGAATAATGCAGGCTGCTCGGCTCCTGCGAAATCTGGGGCGGCGTCCCGAACCGGCTCAACCACGGCATCTGCTCGGCCAGCGAGCGGCAGAACCCATCGAAGGTTTGAATGCGCAGCCGGGCCGGGTTGTCGACGAGGTCCCAGCCGCGCTCGTTCACGGCCAGAGCGAACGCCCAGGTCTTGCGCTTGTGCGGCTCGGTCGGCTCGGGCCCCAACGCCAGTTCCAAGGCCTGCACGAGGCGGGCTCGCATCTCTCCGGCAGCCTTCTTCGTGAACGTAATCGCCACCACGGATTCGGGCTGCTCCACGGTCGCCAGCAAAGCCAGAAAGCGCTGCGTCAGCAGCTCCGTCTTGCCCGACCCCGCTGGAGCCTGCACAAGGAACGATTGGGTCGTATCGAGCACTCGCTGGCGTACCGCGTCAGGCAGGGGTCACCTCCGCGATCCGGCACAACGTGTGGAGATGACAATACGCGCAGGGCTTGCCGTTGTCCTTCGGCTCCACCGTCGCCACGCCGGCTCGAAGCTCGTCTACCAGAGCCGTGATCACCGTCCGCCAATCTTCGACCGGCACTGAAGCCGAGACCAGTTCGCAAGCGCCGCGCCGGACCTGGGCGAAGGCCACCTTCGCCGGCGTCGGGTTGGCCGTGATGGCGTAGATCGGCAGCTGGGGCTCATCCGGCCGGTCCCCGTCCCAGCTTTTTTTCGATACCAAGCCGGTCTTGTAGTCGAGGATCACGGTGCTGCCATCGAGCAGCCGGTCGATCCGATCCGCCCGGGTCGAGAAGCTCAAGCCCTTGAAGTCCGGGATCAACCGCTGTTCGAAGCCGACGACGCGAAACGGCTCGCGGTCGGCTTCGACGGCGAGCCATTCACTCAACACCTGACGGAGTCGCAACCGTTCGAGCAATCCTAAAGCGCCGGGGAGTTCGGCAACCGCCTCGCCGATGCAGCGGTCGAGCAGGTCGGTACAGTCGGTGGATACGAGCGTTGCGTGGTCGCCACATTCGCGCCAGAACAGTTCGAGCGCCTTATGGAGCATCGTGCCCCGGTCCCGAGCGTCGATCCCTTCTTCGGGGATTTCCAGCGGCCGGGCGTTCAGCTGGGTCAGGGCGAAGGCTTGGAACGGGCACTGGGCCTGAGCTTTGATCGCCGCAGTCCCGGACGGCACCTGAACGATCGGGGGCAGGGCCGGGCCTTGGCGGTCTTCGAAGGTCTCGATGACAGCCGCCTCGCGGATCACTTGGGACCAGGTCGGGTAGAACGGGAGAGTATCGAAAAAGGGAGGGAGATGGGCGATGAGCCGACTCGGACGGAGTTCGATGTCGCCGTCGCGATGGGCGTAACTGAAGACGATGTGCGGAGCGGTCTGCTGGAGACGGCCGATGATCTTGCGGGCGAAATCGAGTTCGCGTTCGGCCGAGGAGTGGGGGAGCCCGCGTTCGCGCTGCAGGCGGTAAGGCAGAAACGGGTTCGGTTTAGCGGCGGGCGGCCAGGCGCGGTCGTCGAGACCCTGCACCCAAAGCGCATCGAACTGGGCGCCGGCGGCTTGGAGCGCTTCGAGGATTTGGATCGGCAGGGTTTGGGTTTCGGGTTGGAACACCTCTTCAGTGAGCAGGCGTTCGAGCAGGGAGAGGGCGGGGCGGGGGCCAAGGCGACCGGCGACGAAGTCGAGTTCGCCAAAAGAAGCGAGCACCTTCTGCCAGCGGCGCTCGGTTTGCCGCTCTTCGCTGGAGAGCGTTCGCTCGCCGGGCCAACCGGCGGAGCCGAGGAGCTGGAGATACGTCGCGGCCCAGTCAGAGGGGAATTTCGGTTCGGGTGCGACAGAAAGGCCGGCGAGCGCTTCGCCGAGGCGGGGGCAGTCGTCGCCGCCAATCTCGGCGGCGCTCATTCGCAGGGTTTTGTCCCGGCGGAGCTTGGCGTCGAGACGGGCCCGGGCTCGGTACTCGCTGACGCCTCCGAGCAGAAACGGCGAGAGCAGCAGTTGGCCAATCTCAGCCAAGGGCAGGGGGTGACACGCGAGATGGAGCAGACGAAGGGCGGAGTCGATGAGCGGGTAGTCGGTCAGCGGTTTGCCGAGCGAGAGGTTGGCGAGATTGCCGCCGAGGGTTTCGCGGAAGATGGCCTCGACGAGGTCGCGGCGGCCGGCCAGATCCTGGACGACGATGCCGACCGACCGGGCGGCGCGGGTTTCGATCTGCTGGCGGGCCCAGGCGGCGGCGGCCCGGAGTTCGGCGGTGGCATCCGGATAGGCGGCGAGAGAAGCGAGGCCGGGTTGGCGGGTCGGCGAATCGGCAACGAAGTAAGGCCGATCGCGGCGAGCGAGCAAAGCCACTTGTTGGGGAGTGAGTTCATCGAAGCCGGTGAGCCACAGTTCGGCGGCGACAGGGTTGATCGTATCGGCGAGCAAAGGCGAGCAAAGCCAATCCCGCCGGTCGCATTGTTCGGTGAAGTCGGCGGCCCAGGCGGCGAAAGCGGCGGTATCTTCGGTCTCTTCGAAGGCGGGGTGGTCGAGCGGAACGCGCCAGGCGCAGAGCAGGGCCCACGCCTGGGAGGCCATCTTGGCGGTGGCCGGACGGTCCAGCAGAACGGCGTCGGGGATGGTCTGCTCCCAGAGGTAGCGTTCGGCGAAATCGGAGAGGAGAAGTTGGGAGGAGAAGCGATCCTGGTGAGCGTCGTGGAGCCAGTCGTCGTAACTGACGATGAGCGGCGAGGCCCAGGTGCGATGGCCGGCGGCCTGCTGCGCGGCGTCGAAATCGGCTCGCCACTTGCGGCGTAGACGGCGGTTGGCGGTGACCAGAGTCGCGCCTTGCGCCAATGCGGATAGGACTCGATCTTTCATTGCCGGAGACTCCATTGTAGACTGGGGCTCATGCGTACTTTGATTTTGGCCCTTGTGGCCACCGCGGCCCTCAGTTTGGCCCAGACCCCGGCTCCGTCGCCGTCCTTGAAAAAAGAAGCCACATGCTACGAGTTGCGGACGTATGTCGCAGCACCCGGCAAGATGGAAGATTTGCATAACCGCTTCCGGAACCACACGATGGCCTTGTTCGCCAAGCACGGCATCCACGTGATCGGCTTCTGGGGACCGACCGACAAAGAGAAGGGCAGCGAGAATACGCTCGTCTATGTATTGAAGTATCCGAGCCGGGAAGCGCGCGAGAAGGCATGGAAAGCGTTCGGAGCGGATCCGGTTTGGGTAGCGGCGCGGAAAGCGAGCGAAGCCAACGGCAAGCTGACCGATAAGGTCGAGTCGGTCATGATGGGCGAAGTGAACTACTTTACGGCGAAGTAAATAATGGCCATCTTTCGCGCGTTGCTTTTGTCTGAGACCGGCGGGAAACTGACCGATCTGGAGACAACGGACCTGCCCCCGGGGGAGATCCTGGTGGAGGTGAAATACTCCAGCCTGAACTACAAAGACGCGATGGCGATCTCCGGGCGACCGGGGGTCGTCCGAAAGTTTCCGATGGTGCCGGGGATCGACTTGGCCGGAGTCGTCGTGGATTCGGACGCGGCGGAGTTTCCAGCGGGGTCGGAGGTGGCGGTGACGGGCTGTGGCCTCGGCGAGCGGCACTGGGGGGGCTACGCGGGCTTTGCCCGGGTGCAGAGCGAGTGGTGTGTACCGATCCCGGCACCGTTCACGATGCGGCAGGCGATGGCGATCGGGACAGCGGGCTTTACGGCGATGCAGTGTGTCGACGCGCTGGAGCGCAGCGGAGCAAAACCGGAAGGCCGGGAAATTGTGGTGACCGGGGCAGCGGGCGGCGTGGGCAGCGTGGCGATCGCGCTGCTGGCGGCGCGGGGGTATCGGGTGGTAGCGTCGACGGGACGGCCGGCGTTGACGGAGTATCTGAAGGGGCTCGGGGCGACGGAAGTGATCGACCGGGCTGTGTTGAGCGCGGAGTCTACCAAGCCGATGGAGAAGGAGCGCTGGGGCGGGGCGGTGGATACGGTGGGCGGGACGACGCTGGCGGCCTTGCTTCGACAGATGTCGGCGAATGGTTCAGTGGCGGCTTGTGGGTTGGTGGGCGGGACGGATTTGGCGACGACAGTGCTGCCGTTTATTCTGCGCGGCGTGAATTTGTTGGGGATCAATTCGGTGGAGGTGGCCAACGCCGAGCGCCGCCGGATTTGGCGACGGCTGGCGGAGACGCTACCGGTGGAGAAGCTGGATGCGATGACGACGGAGATCGCAATGCGCGACGTTGTCTTCAACGCGCCGTTGGTGCTCGAAGGCGACGTCCAGGGGCGAATCGTGGTCGTCATCTAATCGTGACTCTGTATTAATTCAGTTGTAGCTCTCCACTGGTAAGGGTAGAGGGCATGAAAAAAACATTACTTTTTCTCGCGATTGCTAGCGTTAGCTTGGCGCAGGATTTCGGGATCAGAAAGATCGGCGGATACTCGACGAATGTGTTCGACCAGGGGGCGGCGGAGATCGCCGCGTTTGACCCGGGAACCAAGCGTCTGTTCTTCGTGAACGCGCAGGCAAACGTGGTGGAGGCATTGGATATCGCGAACCCGGCTCAGCCGCGGCAGATTTTCCGGATCTTCATCTCCCCGCTGTTCGGCGCCGGAGTGAACAGTGTGGCGATTTCGAACGGCGTTTTGGCCGTGGCGGTGGAAGCGCGGCCGAAGACGGATCCGGGTTCGGTCGTGTTTTATGACCTGAACGGGAATTTTTTGAGCGGCGTGAAGGTTGGAGCGTTGCCCGACATGGTGACCTTCACCCCCGACGGCAAGAAGGTATTGACCGCGGACGAAGGCGAGCCGAGCGACGACTACAAAGTGGACCCGGAAGGTAGCGTTTCGATCATCGATATCAGCATGGGCGTGGCGAACGTGAAGCAGAGCGACGTCCGGACGGCTGGCTTTAAGCAGTTCAACGGCACCCGTCTCGACCCGAGCATCCGGATCTATGGCCCCGGGGCAACCGTGGCGCAGGACATTGAACCGGAGTTCATCGCATTTTCGCCCGATTCGAAGACGGCCTGGGTGACGCTGCAGGAGGCCAATGCGATTGCCATTCTGGACGTAGATTCGGCCACGTTTACCAGGCTGGTGGGTTTGGGCTTTAAAGGCCACAGCAAGCCGGGCAATGGCTTCGACGCCAGCGATCGAGATAGCAAAATCAACATTCAGAATTGGCCGGTTTTGGGGATGTACCAGCCCGACGGGATCGCATCGTTTCAAGCCAAGGGCCGGACTTGGCTGATTACGGCGAACGAAGGCGATTCCCGCGCTTATACGGCTTATAACGAGGAGGCGCGAGTGAGCACGCTGCGGCTGGACCCGACGAAGTTCCCGACCGGCGACACGCTGAAGCGGCCCGAGAATCTGGGCCGTTTGACGGTGACGAACGCGACGGGTGATACCGATAAAGACGGCGATTTCGATGAGCTGTACGTCCTGGGCGGCCGGTCGTTCTCGATCTGGGATACGACGGGCAAGCTGGTCTATGACAGCGGCGACATTCTGGAGCAGATGACGGCTAAACTTTATCCGGCGAACTTTAACGCCAGCAGCACGAACAACACTTTCGACGACCGAAGTGACAATAAGGGTCCGGAGCCCGAGGGGATCGCGGTCGCCGAGTTGAACGGCAAGATCTACGCGTTCATCGGGCTGGAGCGGATGGGCGGGGTGATGGTGTTCGACGTGACGGATCCGGAAAAGCCGGTGTATGTGACGGCGATCAACTCGCGGGATTTTGCGGGCAACCCGACGGCCTTTACGGCTGGCGATTTGGCGCCGGAAGGGATTCTGGCGATCACGGCGGCGCAGAGCCCGAACGGGAAGCCGTTGCTGATCACTTCGAACGAAACCAGCGGCACGATCGCGATCTACGAGATGACTCCTCCGGCACCTGAAGTGGTGGTGGAGGCGAAGATCGTGACCCAGGGACGGGATGTGTTTGCGCTCGAGACGAGCTTGGACGGCAGCACGGCGACAGGCAACGGATTGACGTACCAATGGCGTTCGACCGGTCCGTCGGCGGCGTTGTTCCCCGCGGCGGCAAATACGCCGAAGGTGACGGTGCAGTTCGGCCAGGGTCAGGGAGCCTATACGTTCGAGTTGACCGTGACCGACACAGCGGGCAACAAGAGCGTGGCGACGACGACGATCAACTATTACGGGCGGTAGTTTCGGCCTGTTTCACGTCAACTCGGCTGAGCAGGATGAAGCCGATGACGAAGAAAACCACCAGCGAAAGAATCGCGCTGCGATAGCTTCCGGTGGTTTGTAACGCCAGAGCGAAGACAAGGGGACCGAGCCAACTGGTCCCCTTGTCGCTGATTTCGTAGACGCTGAAGTACTCGGCTTCCTTGCCGACGGGGATCATGAGCGAGAACAGCGATCGGCTGAGGGCTTGGCTGCCGCCCATGACGAGTCCGACGATGAAGGACATGATGAAGAATTCTTCATGGGTCTTGACAGCGACGAAGATATAGCCGAGGGTGAGAGCCCAGATGACGAGGGCCGCGAGGATGGCTTTCTGGGTACCGACGCGGGAGGCGATGAAGTTGAAAAGCATGGCCCCAAGGAAGGCGACGAACTGGACCATCAGGATGGCCATGGTCAACTTGGACATCGGCATTTTCAGTTCATCGCTGCCGAACTGGCCGGCGAGGGAGATGACGGTTTGGACGGCGTCGTTGTAGATGAGATAGGCGATGAGGAAGAGCATCGTCTGGGGGTAGTTACGCAGATCTTTGACAGTGTGGAAGAACTGGTGGAAGCCGACCGAGATGATATTTTCGCCGGGGGGTAGTTCCTGGGGGATGCCGCGGTTGCGGAGACGGGCGAGGGGGATCAGCGTGAAGCCCGCCCACCAGAGACCGGCAGAGGCGAGACTGACGCGAACGGCGAAGGCTTCCGTGACGCCGAGGGCTTCAGCGTTTGAGAAGAAGGCCAGGTTGAGGACGAGGAGGAGGCCGCCGCCGAGGTAGCCGAAGCCCCAGCCGCGGGAACTAACCGAGTCGCGTTCTTCGGGGGTGGCGAGTTCGGAGAGGAAGGAGTTCGAGATGACGTTGGCGGCCCCGAAGGCGACGTTGGCAAAAATGAAGAGGCCGCCGCCGAGGAGGTAGCGTTCGCCCTGGACGAAGAACATGGCCATGGTGGCGAAGGCGCCGAGATAGGCGAACAGGGCCAGGAACTGGCGTTTGCTGCGCTTGTAGTCGGCCAAGGCGCCGACGAGGGGGAGGACGAATACCTGACCGATGACCGAGAGAGAGACGCAGTAACCCCAGAAGGCTCGGGGGTCAATGTTGAGGCCGAAGGGGTGCATGAAGCCATCGGCGCCGGCGGCGGCGCGGGCGATGGAGGTGAGATAGGGGCCGAGGAAGAGGGTCAGTACGGTGGAGGCGAAGGCGGAGTTCGCCCAGTCGTAGAAGTACCACCCGACTTGTTCGCGTTTGCGTTCTAGAGGTGTTTGCTGAGAAAGTTCCATGCGAGGTCTCCGCGCCATTCGTGGCCGCCGTTGAATTCCTGATAGTCGACTGTGGGGTGGTGCACCTTGGCCTCCGCGATGGCGCGGCGGACGCTTTCAATGGGAGCTGCCTTGTCGGTGAGGCCGACTTGAATTTGGAGGGGACGGGGAGCGATCAGCGCGACCTGGTGGGGGGAGGTGAGATCGAGGGGGCGGCCGCCGATGACGGTTTCGCGAACCAGGGGGGCTTCGCGGAAGGAGCAGGAGGCGACGACGGCTTTGATGCGGGGATCGAGGGCGGCGATGTAGAGCGAGTAGTAGCCGCCGTAGGATAGGCCGATCATGGCGATGCGGCGGGGGTCGATTTCGGGGCGGGTGAGGAGGGGGTCGAGGGAGCGGATGACGCGCATGGCTTCGACGGCCATGAGGCTGGAGCCGGCGTTGCGGAATTTGAGATCGAGATCGGCGCGGACCTCGGCGGGGATGGGGGTGCCGGTGTCGCGGTCACGGAAGGGATACATGACGAACTGGGGGGCCCAGACGACGTAGCCTTGGCGGACGGCGCCGCGGATCTGGTCGTGATAGTTGGAGCCTCCCTTGAAGAGGGCCATCTCGGGGAAGCCGCCGCCGCCGTGGAGCGAGACGACGAGAGGGGCGGGAGCTTTAAGACCCTTGGGGACGAGATAGAGGCCGTAGGTTTCGAGATTGGAGGCGACGGTGACCCAGCAGCGGGAGTAGGTGGCGATTTCGTCCTCGCCCATGGTTTCGCAGCGGAGAGTGGGCGGGGCGGTGAAGCCGGGCGGGGGGAAGCCGATGCGGGAGCGGAATTGCTGGCGGAGCGAGTCGGCAGGGGCGAGGGAGTCGGCGAACTTGTTCAGTTGGCGGTAGTCGTTTTCGCGGTGGGGCCGGGATTTCTGGAAATCCTCTTCGAACAGGGGAGCTTGGGCTTGGAGGGCGATGGCCAGGAGGATTAGCGCGACGCGGAGCATATGGATTAGAGTAAACGATACGCTATGACAAACCTGTTGCGTGGGACCTTTTTTTTGATTTTGGTGGGGACGGCTGGGGCTCAACCGGCGGATGAGAGCCGAAGGCTGCCGGTGCCGAACCGGGTAAAGACCGAGGTGGTGCCGAAGGCGCTGCTGGGGAAGAGCTTTATGCCGGGCGGGACGCTGGGGACTTACAAGAAGGGCCCGAAGGAGTACCGGGTGTTTGTGGCGAAGCTGAAGGATCCGACGACGGCGGCGATTCTGCTGTTGGATTGGAAGAAGGCGCTGGCGGGGGCGAAGCTGGTGCCGAGTTTTGGGGGCTATTTTGGGATGGATGGGGGGCAGCCGGTGTTTGTGTTTACACGGGGGGCCTGGATGGCGGGGACGGTGGGGTTGAGCGAGAAGGAGGCCGATGCGGAGGCCCGGGTGTTGGCGACGCGATTGAATTAGGAAGGGAGCCCGGGAGGCCAGGCGGACTCGGCGGCGATGGCATCGAAGATGGGTTTGATGAGCTTCATGCCGTTGTCGGAGTTGGTCATGACGGCGGCACCGTGCCCGCCGTTACGGGCGGCCCAGAATTGGCAGCGATAGCCGGCATTGGAGCCGGAGTGGCCGAACCAGCCTGGGAGGGCGACGAGGCCGAGGCCGTGGCGGCCGATGTGGGGGGTTACCATGAGTTCGGCGGAGGCTTTTTCAAGGATTTTGGTAGATTTTCCGGCGAGGGTTTGTTGGAGCTCGATGGCGAACTTGGCGAGGTCGATGGGGGTGGTCCAGAGGCCGGCGGCGGCCATTTCGGGGTAGAGGTGCCAGCCGCCGGTGTAGGAGCGGCCGTTGGAGCGAAAGCCGACAGCGGCGCGGGAGGCGGATTCGGCGGGGAGGGGCTGATCGTAGGTGCTCGTGTACATCGAGAGTCGCTGGAGGACGATGCGGCGCATGAGTTCCGGGAACGATTTGCCGAAACGGTCTTCGAGGAGGACCTGGAGAACCGTGTAGCCGCCGCCGGAGTAGCGGTAGAGTGACCCGGGGGCGACGTCGACGCGGATGGGAGCGGTGTTGGCGGGTTTGCGGCCGTCGAGGATTTCGAGGACAGAGGGGGCTTCGGAGTCTTCGGCGTAGCCGGGGAAGCCGTGGACGGTGAGGCCGGCGGTGTGGCTGAGGATGCCGCGGAGAGTGACCTGGGGGGTGAACTCGTGGGGGGGGACTTGCCAGCTTTTGAGTTTTTGGTTGATGGGTTCGTCGAGGGTGAAGTTGCCGAACTGAGCCATGTGGAGGGCGGCCATTGCGGCGACCGGTTTGGAGACGGACGCGGCTTGGAAGAGGGTGCTGGTGGTGGTGGCGACGCCGTAGGCGCGGGCCCATTCAATTTGGCCATCGCGGAAGACGGCGACGCTGACGGCGGGGACTTGCGAGGACGCCATTGAGGCGGAGGGGGCCCAGCGCTGCTCGATGCGGCGGATGCGGTCTTCGAGGGGGCCGGCGTACAGGGCACCGGAGCCGAGGAGCAGAAGGGAGCGGCGGCGCAACATGCGGTTATCGTACTAGGCTAACGCGGAAGCTAGGTAGGCGGGGCGGCGCCGGCGAATTTGTGGTTGCCTTTGACTTCGTTGTAGATGCTGAGGGTGATCTTCTCCGCGGCTCCGTCGACGAGGCGGGCGCTGAAGGGGAAGAAGGCGACGACGGTGGGTTTGGCGGGGGCCTGGTCGGGAGGGAGGTCGGACTCCCAATCGTCCTTGAAGCCGGTGAGGTTCTGGCCGCCGCTGCCGAGTTGGAGGCCCTGGTTGGTGGCGCGGTCCTTGATCTTCTTAAGGCGCATAGCTGTTTCGCGGCCGTCGTCCACCTTCTTTTTGATGTCGGCCATAGTGCTCTTCGCGGACTTGACGGCGTCGCCGAGGGGACCGTCGATTTTGCCGAAGGTGTTGTCCATGACGAGGTCCCAGACCGGGAAGAAGGTATTGCGGAAGTTGAGCGCCATGAGCCAGGGGAACATGCCGAGGTAGACTTCCATAGCAATGGCGTTGGCGGCGACGGCCTGCTGGCGGGCGCCTTCGAGTTTGTCAACGAGTTCGCCCATGGTGAGTTCGAGGGCGACGTTCATGTGACGGAGGACTTCATCGTTGAGGGTGTCCTTGCCCTCTTCGAGCAGCGCGGCTCCGGGGGAGACGGACTTGCCCTGGACGTTGATGGCGAACTCCTTGGCTCGCTGGAGGAAGCCGATTTGCTCCATGACCAGGGCGACGAGTTTATCGAGGAGACGGGCGCGGGCGGCGCGATACATGGCGGCTTCCTGGATAGGTTCGACGGCGGGGCGCTCCATCAGTTTCAAGTAGACTTCGCGGAGGAACTCGTTGTTCATCACGGTGACTTCGGTGATGATTTTTTCGATGAAGCCGGGAAAGCTATTGAGGCCGAGGGCGGCCTTGAAGCCGCTGAGGATGAGGGCGGAGACTTCCTTGGGCGGAGCGGGGGGAGCACCGGGGACCAAGGGGGCGGGGGCGATCTGCATGGCTTGGTCGAGGTAGGAGGCACCCGGAGGCGGTTCGGGAGGGGTGCCGGCGCTGAGGAAGTCCATGACATCGTCGGCGACGCCTTCGACTTTGTTTTTAACTTCGTCGAACTTTTTCTTGGCGTCGTCGAGGAAGCCGATGCCGGTGCCGGGTCCGGGGGCTTCTTCCGGCGCGGGGGGGGAGAGGGGCTTGGGATACCAAAGGTAGAAGATGGGACTGTCTTGGGCGAGGATGGCTTTGACGGTGTAGGCGCGGACGGACTTTTCAATAACGGGTTCGAGCTCTTTGGCGAGGCGGACGTAGAAGCCTTGGTAGACATCCATGGGTTTCATGGCGAGTCCGGTAATGAAGTTGAAGACGTCCTTGACGCCGGTGGGGATGCCGGGCATCATGGGGAGTTTACTGAGCATGCCGCCGGTGGGGTCGTTGGAGGGGGGAGCGAGGAGTTTTTCGAGGAAGGCGCGGTAGTTGGAGCGGGCCTGGTGGAGATCGGTGCCGCACTTGTGGACGGGCTTGTAGCCGGAGGTAGCGGCGTTGGGGGGGGTAATGGCGGTTTTAACGGCTTCGCCGAAGGGGTTGACATCGGCGGCCTTGGGGGCGGCGGTGCCACCGCCGGCACCGAGGAGGTCAGCGCCCATGGAGACCATTTCCCCGAGGCCGCCTTTGGTTTTTTCGAGGTCGGCCATGACGGATTGGGTGGCGGTCATGAAGCAGGAGAGCAAGAGGGCTTCTCGTTCGAGGGCAGCGCGGAACATGATGCCGTGGGTAGTTGCGCCGGGGGTGACTTCGAGGTTCACGTCGTCTTTGAGGCTGGCGTGGTTGAAGTTGAAGGAGGTGTCTGGATGGGCGTAACCCATGTGGATGAACTCGATGGGGGCGCCGGCGTCGCGGGGGCGGAGTTCGTTGGGGGATTGGAAACCCGGGGAGGCGTCGGTGTTGCCACCGAGGCGTTCGCCCTGGGTGAATGTCATGGGGGCGGGGGCACTCGCGCCGCCGGGTGCGGCTCCACCCAAGGCTCCGCTGACGGCGTCAAGACCGGAACTCACTGCGTCTAACATAGGACGATCTCCGAGGGATTAAGGGTGCAGTTCGTGGAGACGGCTGCGGGTTGTGGAATCGATCTTACCGGTTTTTTCGAGGCTTTGGGCGGCCTGGAAGAGGCGGATGGCGGATTGGGTTTCGTCGTCGAGTTCGTCGCCATCGGTGCTTTCGAAGCCAAGGTTGCTGAGGCGTTGGCGGACACCGGAGATGGTATCGATGGGGTTGAGGTGACCGAGTTCGACGGGGATCACTTCGCCGGTGGCGACGAGGATGAGCTTGCCGCTTTTGGCGTTGGGGGTGATGAAGGCTTCGACGATGCCTTGGTCGTCGGCGGCGCCTTCGGTGGAGACGCCATCGATGACGAGGGTGTACTTCTCGCCTCTGCGGGGTTCACCGAGCATCATGAGCTGGATGCGGATTTTGGCGGGGACGCCGCGACGGACGAATTTATGGGTGCTGTCGGTGCCCTTGTGGACCTCTTTGATGCGGATTTCCGGAATGAAGACCTCGTCGCCGGGCATCAGGATGTTCGGTGTTTTGCGGAGTGCTTTAAGGGCGGCGTTGTTGCCGTGATTCCAAAGAGTTTCCCAGAAGTGGCCGTTGTCGTGCGCCAGGCTGGGGATGCTATCGCCGCGATTGACAGTGACGGTGGGCATGGGTTATTTCTCCTTCCAGGCTTCTTGGTCGAGATCGGGGAAGGTGACGACGCAGTCGCCGGGGTCGATGCCGTCGACGCGGTATTTGCCCTTTTCATTGGTCGTGCCTTCCGAGAACTTACCGTCGGGGAGGGTGATTTTGACGGGTTGATTGGGGACGTCGGCCCCGGCTTCGTCGACCAAGTGCACTTCGATCCAGTTTTTCTTCTCTTTATTCTCTTCGGAGTTGGCTTTGTGGGTTTGGGCTGAGTCGGTGGCGGCGGCGGCTCCGGCGGCTCCGCCGGCGGCGGTGGCGGCACCGAGAGCAGCGACCTTCCCGGTGGCGGCGGCCATGGCTTTGGGTAGGCCGGTGGTGCCGGGTTTGAGGGCTTCGGGGGGAGCCTTGGGGGCGACCGGGGACAGGGCGGAAACGGCGGACCCAGACCCGGCGGCGCCCCCTGAATTGATGAGCACCATGGCGCCCTTGATCGCGACACCGGAGGGGCCGACGTTGACGAAGCTGCCGCCGCACTTGAGGGTGACGCCGGCGGGGCTGGTGATTTCGATGGCACCGGTGGCATCGACCTTGATGGTGCCGGTGGACTTCATATGCATGTTGCCGGTGGACTGGTGGAGCGAGTCGCCGGTTACTTTGAGGGTGTGGCCACCGGTGATGGCGGTGGCGGATTTTCCGCCGATTTTGAGGCTGTAGTCGGTGCCGATTTCGACGGACTGGTTGACGCCGATCTTGGTATCGAAGTTGGTGTCGTAGGCGAGCTTTACGTCGCCGACGACCTTTTCGCCGTAGTCGTGGCCGATGTAGGATCGGTAGTCGTTTTTGACACGGAAGTCGACGTCCTTCTCTCCGTGGATAAAGACGCACTCGTCGCCCTTGAGGTCTTCGAAGCGGATCTCGTTGAGGTTGTCGGCACCGGCGTGGGGCGAGCTGCGGGTTTTGAAGCCCGACATGGTTTTGTTATCCGGCAGGACGTGGGGCGGCATACAGTCGGCGTTGTAGACGCAGCCGACGATGATGGGGCGGTCGGGATCTCCCTCCTCGAAGGCGACGACGACTTCCATTCCGATGCGGGGGATGAAAATCGTTCCGAACTGTTTGCCGGCCCAGAGGGTGGCAACTCGGACCCAGCAGGAGCTGCTGCCATCGCCTTTGCCTTCGCGGTCCCAATGGAACTGAACTTTGACGCGGCCGTATTTATCGGTGAAGATCTCTTCGCCGGAGGGGCCGGTGACGACGGCAGTTTGGGTGCCGTGGATGATCGGTTTGGGGGTTACCTGGATCGGCCGGAAGGGCAGTTCCATGGGGATGCAGCGGATGGAGACTTCGAAGTGCTCGTCGCCGTCATCGCCTTCGCTGCTGTTGTAGCCGCCGCCCTGGAGAAAGGCGATGTCGGCTTCGGTGACGACGTAAGTTCCGTCGTCGCTGAAGTGGCGGATGAGATCGAACTTGTGCCCAGCGACCATGCCGCCGAAGTCGGTGCGAGCTTCGATGGCGAGACCGGAGATGGCTTCCTGCTGCATGCGGATGCCGACGGTGCGTTTGTTATCGTCGTAGATTTTCTGGAGTTCGCTGGCTTGTTCACCGCCGCTGGGGGACATGCCGTCGTAGCGTTGGGCGTAGGCGCCGGGGTAGTCGTAGATTTCGAGTTTTTCGTTGGCTACGGAGAGCTTGTGCTGGGTAGAGCCAATGGCGACGTTGGGAAGAATCGTGTCCTGGGCCTCGAGGTTTTTGTGGGGCATTTCGAAGCAGTGGTCCCAGAGGGTGACCTTACCGCTGCGGAGGGTTTGCACCTTTTCCCAGTAATGGATTTTTTCGGCGTCTTCGACGCCGCCGTCGATTTCCTGATAGGCGATTTCGTTGAGATGCGGGGTGTCGGGATGGGAGGCGGGGGCGTTGGCGAGGACGAGTTTGTGGCCGTCCTTGGAGGGTTTGAAGAAGTAGTAGATGCCTTCTTCCTCCATGAGGCGGGAGACGAAGGCGAAGTCGGTTTCGCGGTACTGGACGCAGTAGTCGCGTTTCTCGAACGTTCCTTGAATTTCGTAGGCGGTGTCGATGCCGGTGAGGACCTGTTTTAAGATATCCGGCACGGTCATCTGCTGAAAAATACGGCTCTGGTGGATGCGGGTGAGAAGCCAGAGTTGGGGGACGATTTCGAAGCGATAGGCGGTGTAGTCGAAGCCGCGAGCGCCGCGGGCGGCACGGTTGACGATACCGTGGAAATAGCGAAAGCCGGAGTTGTCGAGGGTGTGGGAGACCGACATCGGCTGGCCGATGAGTTTCGAGAAATCGACGGTGTTGTCGTTGCCGGTGAAGGCTTCAATTTCGTAGGAGAAGAGGGTGGAAATCGCTTCGCGACCGCGGATGGAACGAATCAACAGGACGTCCTCGCCGAGTGGGGTAGTAAGGACTAGTCGTCGATCTTTCTGCGTAATTTTATCAGCCATACTGAGTTTCCGTTCTCTCTAGTTATTGCGCGAACCGGGAGCAAAAACCCTCACGCCAGGAGCGGGTTGCGGTCCTGGCGTGAGGGCGGGGGGGGGGTTAGGAGTAAAGGAAAGCGCCGTCTTCGCCCATGGTGACGGAGATCTTTTCCTTCTGCTCGCCGGTGGCCATCATCGACAGAATCTGGTTGGAGATGTCGGGTAGCAGCGAGTTCGTAAGAATGTTGTCGACGTTGCGGGCGCCGCTTTCGACTTCCGTACAGCGAGCGGCGATGGCGTCGAGCACCGCGTCGTCATAGACAAGTGCCATGGCATGATTCTGCTTGAGACGCCGCTGGATTTTGCCGAGTTTGAGGCGGATGATCTGCTTGAGGGCGGCATCGCGGACAGGGTAGTACGGGATGACGACCATGCGGCCGAGGAAGGCCGGCTTGAAGACCTTGTCGAGTTCGGGCTTGATGATCTTGACGATTCCGGCCGGGGTGGGGGCGGTTTCGAGATCAGCCGTAAGCTTCATGATCTGGTCGGTGGCGGCGTTGGTGGTGAGGATGATGATCGTATTTTTGAAATCGATCTCGCGGCCCTCGCCGTCTTCCATTTGCCCCTTGTCGAAGACCTGGAAGAAGAGTTCGAGGACGTCGGGGTGGGCTTTTTCGACTTCGTCGAGCAGAACGACCGAATAGGGCCGACGACGGACGGCTTCGGTGAGCACGCCGCCTTCGCCGTAGCCGACGTATCCGGGGGGCGAGCCTTTCAGGGTGGAGACGGTATGGGCTTCCTGGAACTCGCTCATGTTGATCGTGATCATGTTGCGTTCCCCGCCGTAGAGAAGATCGGCAAGGGTGAGCGCGGTTTCGGTTTTGCCGACGCCGGAGGGGCCGACGAGCATGAAGACGCCGATGGGTTTGTTGGGATCTTCCATCTTGGCCTTGGTGACCTTGATGCGCTGGGCGATGGTATCGAGAGCGTGATCCTGACCGATGACGCGCTGGGTGAGTTGGGCGGTGAGGTTGAGGGTGTTCTCGATCTCATCCTTGAGCATCTTGCCGACCGGGATTCCGGTCCAGGAGGAGATGATTTCGCTAACGGCCTGGCCGTCGAGGCAGACACCCATCAGCGGGTTTTCGCCTTGGAGGCCTTTGAGCTCTTCGTCCATCTTGGCGAGTTCTTCGCGGAGCGGGCCGAGTTCTTCAGCGGCGTTCGCTTCGGCGGCTTTGTCTTCAATCTGGCCACGGAGTTCCCGCATTTTGAGGACGACGGCGGTTTCCTTCTCGTAGCGGGCTTTGATGGTGGCCAGATCGACCTTGGAGGTGGCGAGTTCTTCGGCGATGGCGGCGAGGCGCTTGGCGTGGTCGGTGCCGACGGCTTGTTCGCGCGTGAGGACGCGATGTTGGACTTCGAGGTCGTCGATGCGACGGCCGAGGTCTTCGATGGCGGCGGGCGTCGAGTTCTGGCCGAGGGCTAGTTTGGCGCAGGCAGTATCGAGGACGCTGACGGCTTTGTCGGGGAGTTGACGGCCGGCGACGTAACGATGGGAGAGGCGGACGGCGGCTTCGAGGCCTTCATCGAGGATACGGACTTGATGATGCTTTTCGAGCATGCCGACGATGCCGCGCATCATGACCATGCAGACGGCTTCGGTGGGTTCTTCGACCTTGACGACCTGGAAGCGGCGGGCGAGGGCGGGATCCTTTTCGAAGTACTTCTTATACTCGCCCCAGGTGGTGGCGGCGACGGTGCGCATTTCGCCGCGGGCGAGGGCGGGCTTCAACAGGTTAGCGGCATCGCCTTGGCCGGCTTGGCCACCGGCCCCGATCATGGTGCGGGCTTCGTCGATGAAGAGGATGATGGGCTTGGGGCTGGACTTGACCTCTTCGATGAGGCCTTTCAGGCGGTTTTCGAACTCGCCTTTGATGCCGGCGCCGGCTTGGAGCAGGGCAAGATCGAGGGAGTGGAGTTCGACGTTTTTCAGCGATCCGGGGACGTCGCCCTGGGCGAGGCGGAGGGCGAAACCTTCGACGACGGCGGTTTTACCGACGCCAGGTTCGCCGGTGAGGATGGGGTTATTTTGCCGACGACGGAGGAGGATGTCGATGAGCTGGCGGATTTCGGCGTCGCGACCGAGGACGGGGTCGATTTTGCCTTTACGGGCTTTTTCCGTGAGGTTTTCGGTGTAGGCGTCGAGGTTAGGCTGTTTGCCGGAGCCGGCTTTGGCCGTGCCACCGCCACCGGTGCCGGAGGGGCCAGCCGCGGCGAGGGGGGCCACGGATTCATTGGAGGCGTCGGAGATGGCCGAGAACTCTTTCTTGAGGCCGTCGGCGTTAACCTTTTGCAGTTCCTTCGAAATGTCTCGCACCATGCGGGCGAGTTCTTCATTGCTAAGCAAAGCCAGCAGGCAGAGGCCGGTACGGATTTGACCGTCGCCGAATTCGATGGAGCCGATGGTCCAGGCCTCGGTGAACATCTTGAGGAGGGACGGCGAGATGGCCGGGGTCCGGGCGTTGCCGGTTTTGATCTTGTCGAGGCTCCGGTCGAGTTCCTGCGTGAGGCGGGAGGAGTCGACGCCGAAGTGGCGCAGGATATGGGCGGCGTCACTATCGGTGGCATCGAGAAGCTTCCGGAGGAAGTGTTCGATCTCGATGTCGTAGTGGGTCCGGGAGAGGGCAAGTCCGGCGGCGCCTTCGAGCGCGGCGCGGGTCGTCTGGTTCAGTTTGCCGATTAGGCTTTTTAGATTAACGCTCATTTGCTCACCTAGAAACGGAGTATGGCATCGGCCGCATCGATGTGGCGCGGCACTGTTTTGACCCAGGAGGTCCATCCGAGTTGGATTTGTTCGAGGGTAAATTCTTCTTCCTCGCGGACGGCGGGGGGACGAACGCCGACGTGGCATTCGGGCACCTGATCCTTGGCGAGAATTAACTTTACTTCAAAGTCGATAGTGGGCCCGCCGAACAGGCGACCGAGCGCCTTGAGTGGTTCGTGGGCGACACCGTCTGGTAGGAAATCACAATACTGGCGCAACGACAAGGGCCCCAGGATGATGCGGACGGCGGATTGTTGGTCGTAGACTTCGTCGCCGACGACGGCACCGAAGCCTAATTGCTCAGAGATCGTGACATCCTGGGCGTCGAGACAGCACTGGGTTTCTTCAATGAGGGGGTACCAGGCTCCGATGAATTGCTCGATTTCGCAGGGCACGTTGAAGTAGTCGGCGATGAGATTGCGCATGGCCGAGGCGGAACGGGCGCTTTGGCTGAGGAGGCCGGTGTAGTAGATGAGGGAATCGTCGGGGAGGGGTTGGCGGTTTTCGAGGGCGGAGGTGCCAAGGCCAATGAGATCGAGGAGGTGGTGGGAGAAGCGGTCGCGGTCGCCGCGTTCGTAGGCGATGGGGAAGCGGTATTTCTCCCAGGCTTGATAGAAGAGGGAGACGATGCGGTGATTGAAAATGTCGAGAAAGGCGGCGGCGGAGAGGTCTCGACTGCGGAGTCGTTCGCGGATGAGTTCGGTGTAATAGAGGGGCAGGACGCCCTGGGGCCCGGTTAGGCCCATGAAGTTGATTTTGATGCGGGTGGGTTGGCCTTCGACGAACTCGATGCCTTCCATGGGGCTGGCGGGGAAGCCCATTTCCTGGTTGACTTCGAAGCGGGCGACCTCGGAGCCGGGGACGTTGAAGCGGCCGACGGGGGAACGTTGGGGGGAGAGTCGTTCGAGCAGACGCACGGCTTGAAAGAACTCGAACTCATAGCCGCGTTCGGCGAGGCGCTGCTGGAGCAGGGCCATACCCGGGCGGTAGGCGGGAGGAGCTTCGATGGGCGGGAGATCTAGAGCAGAATCTGCTGACCGGTTCTCGGGGGCCATGCGCCTAACACCTCCTTCCGTTGCTTGGTCCGCACGGTCAATTGGCTAAAGCTATTCATCGTGACATAGAGGGCCAGGAAGCGCTCGACGACACTGGCGAAGAGGTAGGCGCCGGCACCGACGAACTGTTCTTCGTCGAGTTCCATTTCGATTTTCAAACCCCGCGCGAACGAGATCCCGTTTTCCGAAACGAGCCGGGCGAAGTGGCGTTGGCTGGAGATGGACGAGATACCTACGATCTGCTTTTGGAGGGCGGGCGAGTTTTCGAAATCGTAGAGGCGGAGGATCTCCTGGAAGCTCTCTTTGCCGTCTTCGACGAGGGAGAGGTAGTTGAGCGAGAGATGGGAGATCAGGCGCCAGAGAGCGCCCTTGCCGACGGGTGGACGGACGGGGGCGGTCATCTTCCGGAGAATGGTGACTTTACGGATCGGGGCTAGGCCTTGGGGTTCCAGGTCGCCGGCGTCGTTGCCGATGGGCATGCGGGAGGGCAGATCGCGATTGGAACAGACGGTGCGGACGGTGATGGCGTCGAAGTCGGGACGCATGGGGCGGCCGGAGAGGTCGACGAGGGAGAGCGAGACTTCCGTGCCGTCGTCGTTGCGGCGGGTGCTTTGCCGACGCATGGACTGCCAGAAGGTCTGCTTGTTGTCGCGGATGGCTCCGTGGCGGTAAGAGTAAAAAGGCTCAAAGTAGGTGATATCGCCGCTGGAGGGGTTGGAGCTGAGGACCTCTTCGACCGAGAAGATTTCCATGGCGAGAGGGCGGCGGACGTCAGGGACGATGCCGTACTCGGCTTTGTTGTGAGAGAGGAGAATCGGCTCGGCGGTTTGTTTAAAAAGATTAATAATCGGCGTGCAGTTGAGTTTGAGGGAGTTGGGTCCGATGCCGACTTCGAGTTGCTGCATGCGGTCTGGGCGTTCGAAGCGGCTGATGAGGACAACGATTTCGAAGCCTGTTTTGAAGCCGGAGCCGATGAGCTCTTCGAGGCCGGAAAGCTCCATGAAGAAGAACTTTTCGGGGAAGTGGAAGAACTCCTGGATGATGCGATAGCCTTCGAAGGAGCGGCGGGGATAGGGGATAAGTGCTTCGTTTTCGTGGAAGCCAACGGCTTGGAGGCAGGTGGCGGGAAGGGTGATGGGAGGTTTGCGCGAGCCGGGGGTGAGGTCGCGGAGCAGGATCTGCATCGTGTTGTTGCAGAGAAGCTCGTAGAAGGAATGAATGAGGGCGGCTTCGCCGTTGAGGAAGAAGCGGAGGGACCGGATGTTGAGCTTGTCGGGCAGAACGCCGGGGGCGTAGCGGATTTCGGTGCGGAGGGCGGCGGTGGCCCCGCTGGATTTCGGGGCGGGGGAGAGACGATCGGGGGTTTTCCACTGGGTGCCGCTGATCATGATGGGCCAGAGGGTGACGTCGAAACAGGTGCGGAAACGGAGGGGGAGGCCGTCGATGGGGCGGGAGTTGAGGACGGCGCCGCGGGGGACGGGGAAGCCGGTGATGAGGGCGGCGTTTTCGGGGTCGGAGGAGAGTTCGGCCACCGACATGGACGGGATGGGCCGGACGAAGTGGGGATAGATGACGCCGAGGAGCGCCTCGGTGATTTCGGGGAATTCGTCGTCGATTTTGAGATGAACGCGGGCGGCGAGGAAGGCGAACGCTTCGATCATGCGTTCGACGTGGGGGTCCTCGCACTGGGTGGGCTCAAGGAGGAGGCGGCGGGCGATTTTCGGGTACTTGTCGGCGAACTCGGCGCCCATTTGGCGCAGGAAGGTCAGTTCGCGTTCGTAGTAATTCAGGAGTTCGTCACGCACCGCCTTCTCCCTTCACGACGTAGGACTGACTGGTGAGGTCGAGAGTCGTGTCAAAGGTGACGCGTTCGGGAGCGGGATCCATATTCAGGAGGCCGTCAATGCGGAATTTTAATTTTTTGGAGCCGGGTTCGACGGGTTCCATGAAGACTTTCGGGTTCATGAGGCGGGGTTCGTAGACGGATACGGTGGATTCGAGCATCCAGGTGAGGCGGTTCTGATCGCGGGAGGAGTGGAGGCCAAAGTTAGTGAGGTCGGGCAGGCCGTAGTTGTAGAGGGAATGGGTGAGTTCGGAGGCGGCGTCGACGGACTCTTCCTTGATGCGACGGGTGTTGAGGAGCCATTCGAGATCCCGTTTGACGGCGGCCTTCATGAGCCGGACGGACTGGGCGCGGGTCATGCGAGGTTCGACGGTGGGGTTCTTTGGCTCGCGGTCGATCAGCCGATCGAGTACGGAGAGGGTTACGATCTGATCGAAGTCACCTTTTGCCATAACCTATTGTCGGCTAACGCCCAGGGCCTGACCGGGATCGAGCCGACAAAGTTTGGCGAAAAGGGCCTTGGTGGCGGGGCTTTCGCGGTCGGTTCGCAGTTGGCAGCGGTAGAGAAGGAGCAGAGGATGGGCGATGGATTCGGCGGGCTCCCATTCGTCGAGGTGACGGGCGTCGATTTCGGCGGCCAGTTGTTCGAGGATGGACTGGGCGATGGCTTCGTTGCCGGTCTCCATGCAGATGGAAGCGAGCTGGGTTTTGCGCAGGAAGCGGGCGCGGCCGCTGCGTTCGATGGCGGCTTCGCGGGCGAGCATATCGATGGCTTCCCGGGCGCGGCCGCCGCGGGCGGCTTGGATTGCCAGTTCCCAGGTGTCGGGGGGCAGGGGCTCGCCGGTGGTTTGGGTGCGTTCCTCTTCGACGGGCGGGGGAGCGTAGGAGGTTTCTTCCGCGGCGGCGGCGGAGCCGGCGGTGAGGACCTCGGCTTTAATCCAGGTGAGGGTTTCCGCGTTGGCCGTGGGGGTGTCGTCCATCATCGTCATTTCAAGGAGGGCGGGGTAGTCGGTGAGCAAGCCGCGGAGCCCGGAGCGAATGCCGGTTTGGAGCCCGGCGTAGTAGTAGCCGAGTTGGGCGCAGGCTTGGACGGCGTAGCGATGGACGTCGAACCAGCCGCGGCCGCAGGGGAGGGCGATGGCTTCTTCGGCGGTATCGAGGACGCCTTGCCAGTTGTAGTCGAGGGAGTGCTGCTTGAGCTGCTGGCGGATTTCGGTGGGCGGGGGTTCGAGGAGGCGAGGGTCGAGGGTTTCGCCGCCGGCGCGGAGTTCGCCGTGGCGGAGGCCCATGAGCATGAGGTAGGGGGCGGGGGTGTAGGCGTCTTCTTTGCGAAGGAACTTGGCGGCGGAGATGACGCGTTGGATGGCGTCGTCGCGGTCGGCGGGTTCGGCGGAGAGGGAGCCGCCTTTACGGACGGCCTTGGCGACCGGGACGGAGCCGTAGGAGGGTTCTTCCTGTGGTGCTTCTTCTTCGACGGTTTCTTCGACTTCGGCACCGGCGACTGGTTCGTCGGGTTCCTTTTCGCGTTTGCGAATCAGGAGGATATTGACGGTTTGGCGGACTTTTTCGAGCGAACCGCGGAGTTTTGTCCAGCCAGGGGCCATGTCGCTGAAGCGATCTTCGCAGGTGATTTGGAGGGCTTCGAGCGATTCGAGCGTGAGGTCGAGAGTGGCGAGGGTGTTGACGTACCAGACCTTGGGCGTCGCGTTGAACTCCTTATCGAAGTCGTCGGCGCTGATCTTGCCTTCTTTGGTCTTTTCGAGATAGGTTTCGAGCTTGGAGCTATCGTTTTCCGCGTCGGCCTTGTAGCCGACCTTGCGGGACTCTTGATACTTGATGTCGCCGTATCCGGCGGAGGTTTTGACGAGCGGGATCCACTGGACTTGGAGGTCGAAGTTTCCGAGCCATTGCAGGGGCGTGGCACGGAATTCGGCATCGCCGTCCTCGAGTTCTGGATAGAGCGTGTCCCAGTAGGTTTCGACAATGCCTTTGAGGAGTTCGAGACATTTCTGGAACTCTCCGAAGCCTTCCTTGCGGAGGTGGGCTTCGGTGAGCCAGACGGCGAGTTGGAGATCCTTGGTTTTAGTGGCTAGCGATTCGCCAGCCAGCTTGATGACGGTGTTCCAATCCGCCATCTTGCGTTCGCGTTGCCAATCGCCAACAGGGCCCTCGTCGTCTTCGCGACGGGCTTCTTTTATCTTGTCGTAGACAGGGGAATAGTAAAGATACTCTCCGCTCGGATTGTCTCCGGGGATCGGATTCAGCAGGTCTTCGCGGAGAGGCATCGTTTATTCGTCGGCGGCTTCCGGGGTCAGTTCTTCGGCGGGATGGCTGAATACGAGCTTGCGCAATTCGAGAATCGGCAACTCCTCTCCATCGACGAGAAGCATCTTCTGGCCTACCGGGCAGACTTCTCCCTTTTCGGTCTCGTACCATTCGCTGATGCGTCCTAACTTGACGTCATCACTTTCATTCATGCTGGCATCCCACGTGAGCACGGGCAACAGGACCTCACCGAGTTCCATCGCTTTGAACGAAGGCCCGGTGCGGACGATGGCGGGAATCCAAATGAGATCGCGCACGCGCTTGGGCGGCAGGCACTCAATCTCTTCGATGTGCTTGATTCGAGGCGCGGCCCGATGCGCGGGTCGGCGTCGACGACGGAGGCGAAGGGTTTTTTGTTGAGTACGCCGGTGACATCCGGAGCAGTGCCGTCGCCGGCATGGGTGGGATAGTCGCCTTTGGCGAACGTTTCTTTGCGAGTTTTTTCAGCGTGGAGGGCGGAAAGGTACAGAACGGTACCGAGTTGCGCTTCGCCGCTTTCGCTCGCGAGTACTTGTAGCTGTTTCTGCGCGCGATCGTATTCGCCCGCAAAGGTCAGCAGTTCGAATAGAAACGTTCGGCGCCGAACGTCGGACGGGTTATCCCGTACTTCGACGTTCAGCGCCTGAATCGCTTCTTTCAGCTTTCCTGCCTGATAAAGATCCTTGGCTGTCATTTTTGAAAGGCTATGCCGCGGAAGGGCAGGGGGCCGAACTAGGCGCCCTTGTTGGTGATCAGGCTCCAGTTGGAGGCGATCTTACCGCCAGCCTTACCGGTCTTCTGGTCAGTCTGGGTGTAGGTCCATTCGTACTTGCCGGGGTTGAGGGTTACCGACTCGGACGGGACGCCGTCGCCGTTGCGGGCACCGGTGGCGCCGTAGCTGGAGATGAGGATGTCTTCCATTACGATCGTGTAGAACACGGTTTTGTCGCCGGTGGCCTTACACACTTCAAAGGTACCCTTCTTGATGTGGGTGCCGTTACAGCAGAACAGCTGGAGCTTCGGGGTGGTCGCGTCCGTGCTCTTGTGGAAGTTGAAGTCCTGGATGTCGACGCGGCCGCCGGTGGCGCCACCTTGCGAAGAGCGGCTTCCGCCGATGATCTGGCTCATCCCGTGGGTGAAGCTGAGGACCTCGATCCATTTTGCGTGCTTGTCGTCGGTCGACTCGCCGACAATTCCGTCGAGCGTGATAAACATGTCCATTGGCATTTGAGTATTCTCCTGATTTACTTTAGAAACTTATGTTGTGGGGTGAATGAAGTCTCTCGGGTTAGTCACCGCAAGCTCTTCACTAAGTCAGCCTGTAAAAGCCGGTTCACTAAGTAACGCGGGGGTGGGCGGGATTTCCCATCAACCCCCGCGAACAAATTTAGCCCTTCGACGGAGGCGGCAGGTCTGCCACCAACCGGAGCGAAACGCTGAGTTCGTCCAACTGGAAGTGCGGCTTCAGGAACGACACGGCACGGTAAGCGCCGGGCTTGCCGGGAATCTCACTGACATCAATACGAGCTTCGCGGAGGGGGTACTTGGCTTTCATGTCCGGCGACGCATCGTCGTCGAGGAGCACGTACTGCGAGATCCACTGGTTGAGGAACGATTCGCAGGACGAACGGGACATGAAGCTGCCGATCTTGTCGCGCATCATGGCTTTGAGGTAGTGGGCAAAGCGGCTGACGGCGAGAATGTAGGGCAGTTGGGCGGAGAGCCGGGCGTTGGCGTTAGCGGCGTCTTTGTCGTACAGTTTGGGCTTTTGGGCCGACTGAACGCTGAAGAACGCGGCGTAGTCCGTGCCTTTGCAATGGACCAGCGGAATGAAGCCGAGGTCGGCCAATTCCTTTTCCCGGCGGTCGGTGATGGGCACTTCGGTGGGGCACTTCATGGCGATGTCGCCATCGTCGGTACGGAAGTTATGCACGGCGAGACCGTCCACGAGACCGCCGCCTTCGACGCCGCGGATCGCCGCGCACCAGTGGTGCTTGGCGAAGCTGTTGGTAAGACGAGCTCCGAGGGCATAAGCGGCATTGGACCAGAGGTACTTGTTGTGCTCTGTCCCATCCACTCCTTCCTGGTAGTTGAAGGCTTCGACCGGCTTGGTATCCGGGCCATACGGCAAGCGGCCCAGAATGCGGGGCAGGCACATGCCGACGTAGCGCGAATCTTCGGTGGCGCGGAAGCTTTTCCACTTGGCGTACTCGGTGGTGTCGAAGATTTTGCCGAGGTCGCGGGGTTGATCGAGGCTGGTGTAGCTTTCGAGGTTGAAGAGTTCGTTCGAGGCAGCGGTCAAAAACGGCGCGTGGGCGGCCGCTGCGACGTTGCTGACGCGTTCGAGGAGTTCGATGTCTTCCGGGTGCTTGCCGAATTCGTAGTCGCCGACCAAGGCAGCAAAAGGCGCGCCGCCGAAGACGCCGAACTCTTCTTCGTACACCTTTTTGAACATCGCGCTCTGATCGAACTCAGGGGCGCGCTGGAGGTCGCGAAGGAGGTCTTTCTTCGAAACGTTGAGGACCTTGATCTTCAACATGTCGTTGGTTTCGCTCTGGTCCATCATGTACTTCAACCCACGCCAGGAGCCTTCGAGCTTCTGGAACGAGGGGTGATGCATGACTTCGTTGAGTTGGATGGAGATGAGATGGTCGATCTGCGCGATGCGGGCGTTGATCATCGCCTCGGTGTCGCGCGAAACGGTCATCTGCCCCTGGAGGACCTGCTGGACGAACTCTTTGATGAGCGACTTGCCGCGTTCTTTGCTGGCCGTGTCGGTGCCCACTTTACCCTGTTCGACGATTTGGTCGAGCAGTCCGAGTTCGAGGGTTTGTTCCTGGGCTGAAGCTTGCGCCTTCTGTGCGTCGCTCATTGCTCTTCGCCTCCGGTGCCGAGTTCCGCCTTGAGTTTATCCATCTTGCCGGAGTCTTTGATCGCGTCCATGAGCGCTTCTTCCAGCTTTTCGTTGGTCTGGAGGGTGCCACGGAGGTCGGAGAGACGGGTGCGGAGGTCGAGCAACTCTTTGAGCGGCTTCACCTGTTTGGCAACGTTTTCCGGGTTGAAGTCATCTAGGCTAGAGAACTTCAAATCTACTTTGAGCTGTCCGGCGTCGGAATCTTCGCTCAGTTTGTTTTCGACCGAGAAGGCTAGGTGGGGTTTCATTCCCTCCAGCACCTGATCGAAGTTGTCGGGGTTGACCTCGACGAACTTCCGGTCCCTTAGTCGGGGAAGCGGCTCTACGGGCTGACCGGTAAAGTCGCCCAAGACGCCCATCACGAACGGCAGCTCTTTGAGTTCGATCGCGTCGCCGATTTCGACATCGTACGTGATCTGCACTCTGGGCGGCCGAACACGATCAATTTTATGCTGCGTGCTCTCTCTTGCCATATGGTCCTCGTATTCTCCTGAGGCGATGCTCGGTAAAATTCTTCCAACAGACAACAATTGGGCGCTTCGACACACGGCGCCGGAATCCAGCTATTCGTACTGATCCGATTGGAGTATATCTGTGTGTTGAAGGGCAGTCAAGTGAAATAGGTGCGTCCCAAGTATCGCTAAGATTCTTTCCGGCAACTGCTATGTAGAAACGCGTATTCCGCAAGCGAAACCAATCATCGCCAATGTAAAATCTTAGACTTTTTTCTCGGAAGTTACTGCTCGGCAGGCAGAACGCGGTCCCGAAGTGAAGTGGCGCGAGCGGGGAATTCGTATCACCAGAAAAGCGATTGGGGGCGTAGAATTAAGGGATGCCGGATGGAATTACGATTGCTGGGCGGACGTTCCGTTCGCGTTTGCTGGTAGGAACCGGGAAGTACCGTTCCAACCAGGAGATGGCCGAGTGCCACAAGGCCTCGGGGGCGGAGGTGGTGACGGTGGCGGTGCGACGGGTGAACCTGACGGATCGGACGCAGGAGTCGCTGCTGGACTACATTCCGCGGGATGAGTATTTTCTATTGCCGAACACGGCGGCGTGTTTTACGGCGGACGAGGCGATCCGGGCGGCCCGCTTGGGCCGGGAGGTCGGGTTATCGCATTGGGTGAAGCTGGAGGTTATAGGGGACCCGGAGACTCTTTTTCCAGACAACGAGGGGTTGCTGGAGGCGACGCGGGTGCTGGTGAAAGAGGGGTTTGTCGTTCTGCCGTATACGACGGACGACTTGATTAACGCGCGACGTTTGGTAGACGCGGGGGCGGCGGCGGTGATGCCGCTGGCGGCGCCGATCGGATCGGGGTTGGGGATCCAGAATATGACGAATTTGCGAATTTTGCGGGAAAAGATTACGTCCGTGCCGCTGATTGTGGACGCGGGGGTGGGGACGGCGAGCGACGCGGCGATTGCGATGGAGTTGGGCTACGACGGGATCCTGATGAACACGGCGATTGCCGAGGCTGGCGATGCTCCGAGGATGGCGGAGGCGATGAAGCACGGGGTGATCGCGGGCCGGTTATCGTTTTTGGCTGGGCGGATGCCGCGGCGGCTGTATGCGAGTGCTTCGAGTCCGATGACGGGGGTTAGCCGTTAGAGGAGGCGCTTCGGGTTTTTTCGCCGACTTCGGCGATTAGCTCGCGTACGACGTGAAGGGCGGTCCATTGGCACGTGCGGCGTCCGGCCCAGGCGCTGAGCCACCGACGGCGGATTTCCGGGGGGACGGGCTTGCCGTTGGCCCAGTCGATGAGGGCGCTGACCTGTCCTTGAGACGTGAACATCCACTCGCCGACACCCCATTCCTGGGCGGCGTGGACGAGAGCGGTGTGTTCGGCGAGTTCCCAGTGGGCTTCTCCGCCTTGGCCGTCGGGCACGATGTCGAGTGCGAGGCGGTCGCAGACGGCGGCGAGTAGGACTTTGCGATGCCGGGCGGGCTTGTACCGCCAACCGGCGGCGAGGATCTGGCCGAGCAGAATGGGATTAGCCGCAGTGAGGCGGACCCAGGCGTCGGGGTCGTCACCTTGGAGGTTGGCGGCGCGGAGCATGGCATCGGCTTCGTCGGCGCTGGCCCACCAGTCAGCGAAAAATTCGTGGAGAAGTTCGGAGGAGGACGAGGCATCCGGGTAGGCAAGTCCGTCGGGGCCGGTGGGGGAGAGCCAGGCGGCCAGGGAGGACTCGGGTTCAGCTTTGACGCGGCGAGCGACGGAGCGACGGACCACGCCGTCAGCGACGGGCACCCGGCACCAGCGGAGCCAGGAAGCGGTACATTCCCAGCCTTCCGAGGAGAGAATGGCAACGGCGATGTCGGAGGAGGAACGGAAGGCCGAGCCGAGGCAGATGCCACCGCGATCGAGCGAAGCGGCGAAGACGCGATCGGCGCCGGGGACTCCTTCAACGGTCCAGGCGGCCCCTTCTTCACGGGCGATGCGGTAGCAACTTGGTTCGATTTCCTCAGTTTGCCAAAGCCAGACGCAGTCGTCGGGTTGGAGGGGGACGGGGTGCGCGAGGATCAGCTGCACTTGGCCCGGGCGGGGGACAGTGAAGGTTACGAGGGGATCGACGGGACGGGGGTTTTCAAGGGCTACGGTTGGACGTTGGACGGCGGGGACGGCGAGACCGACGGGGGCGCTGGTCCAGCTCGGTTCGGTGGTCGAACGGTTGAGGGGGGCGGCGCCGACAGGCATAAGATGGGGCGGCTGGGGGATACTCAGCGGCAACTGCCAGGAGATGTGGTCGGCTACCTTAAACTTTACCTGGTCGCCGAAGGAGGTCTCCAGGACGTCGACGTTCGTCGACCACCATTCCGGCAAGGGAAGGCCGGGTTCGATGCCGAGTCGGCGGCAGCAGGCTTCGAGATCGTGGCGGACGCGGGGGGCCAGGGGGATATTGCGGCCGAGCATGGCGGCGAGTTCGATCGCATAGACGACCCCGCCGGCGGTGAGCGAAGTGATCATCGCCGAGGGCAGAGGAAGATCTTCGAGCCGGGCGAGCCAGGTCCAGGGGAACTGGAGGCGTTGGCGGGCGAGGCCAGTTGTGGTTAGGGCGGCGGCGAGGTTGCCGCTGAGGGCGCTCCAGCCATCGGCTGATTTGGAGGTTAGGGTGGGGGGACCGAGGATGAATTCGAAACTGGAGCCGGGTAACGCGATCAGGGAAAGAGCCATGGGCTAAGGACCTCACCTTAGGTATCGACCGGGCCGGGCGTAAGGTTTAGGGCGGATGAAAAAAACTACGGCCCGCCACCCCCTCCAGGGTGGATGGGGTGGCGGGCCGTAGAGGTTGGGTTCGTTTTCGCTTAGAAGTTGTACTTCAGAGCGAGTTGGAGGTTCCGCATGTTGGTCCGGGTACCGCCGATGGTGCCGAAGTTCGTCGGGTTACCAACGTTCGTATCCGGATTGCCCCAGTTCGGGTGGTTCGGCAGGTTGAAGGCTTCGAAGCGGAATTGCAGAGAGTGACCCTCGGCAAAGGGCAGGTTAAAGTTCTTCAACGCGGAGAAGTCCCACGAGAGGATGGAGGGGCTGATGAGGGTGTTCCGACCGACGTTGCCGAAGGTGCCGCGAGGTTGGACGGAGTAGGCCGCGACGTTGAACCAACGGGCGGGGTCGGGGTTGGACAGGTTCGGATCGACGCCCGAGTTGTAGTTCGGACGGTCGAAGCCGGCGCCGGTGTTGGAGACGTCGCTGCCGCTGACCACCGTCAACGGGAAGCCGGTGCTGGCCGTGACGATGGAACCGACTTGCCAACCGCCGGCCACCACATTGAGCACCGGGTTAGCGATGTTCATCTTGCGGCCCTTGCCGAAGGGCAGGTCATAGAGGAGCGAGGTTACGAAACGGTGGCGGGTATCAAACGTCGACAGGGCTCTTTCGCAGCGCATGCAATAGCTGTTCTGCGGGAAGAGGGTGTCGCCATCGTTGACGCGGATGCCGCTGGTTTCATCGATCGACTTGGCGTAGGTGTAGGAGACAAGCGCGCTGAAGCCGCTCGAGTACCGCTTGGTGAGCTTCATGCCGAGCGAGTTGTAGTTGCCACGGCCGCCGTTGTCGACGAGCTGGATGCGCCCGAAGTTGGGGTACGGAGCGCGGCTGATGACCGAACCGGTGGTGCCGGGGATGGACTCATTGACCGCGCGGAGCGACTCCAGTTTCCGGGAGATGGAACCGAGATAGCCGGCTTCGAGGACGAGGTTTTTGTTGAACTCGCGCTGCACGTTAAACAGATACTGCATGACGTAGGGGGTGCGGCGGTCGTAGAGGTTAGCGAAGGTGTACGGATTCGGCACTTGGGCGACGGCTCCGGAGATTTCGCGGAACACATTGCCCCATTGGCGGTCCGGACGATCGCTGCTCGATTCCTGCCGGAAGCGGCCAGCGATGTTGCGAGCCATATCGAAGCGGGGGTTGCCGGTATCTTGCGCGTAGAACATGCCGATACCCGAACGGATGACCCATTTTTCTGAAGGGTTGTAGGTGATGCCGATGCGGGGCGCGAAATCGTTGTTATCGCGCTTGACGAGACGATTGCCGAGGCGGCCGTCCTGGACGACGTCGATACCGGGCCAGCGGACCAGGATGCCGTCGTAGGGGTTGGTGCCGTTGCCCTGACGGACAAAGACCGGATAGCGGCTGCGGTCCGCTACGTTCGGGGTAGAGTCCATGGCGGGAATCGCGGCGGTGAAGAGCTTGCCGGTAGTATCCGTCCACGGGGGGGTATTCTCGTACCGGAGGCCGAGCGAAAGGGTTAGCTTGCTGGACACCTTCCAGGAATCGTCGAGGTAGAGGACGAAGCTGGTGGCGCGGAAGCGAGCGCTGCCAATGGCGACGGCGGTTTCCCCACGGCGAACTTCACCGAGGAGGAAATCTGCGAAGCCATCGCCGCCGAGGTTGGTCCCGGCCGGGCCACGGCGGGTGGCGTTGGGCTCAAAGCCGAACGAACCGCGCGCGAACTGGTTGCCATCCTGATTGAACTGGTCCTGACGGATTTCGCCACCGAAGCGGAAGCTATGCTTGCCGCGAATCCAGGACGTGTTGTTCAGGAACTGCATGGAGCGGTTCTTGTTTTCGTACGGCCCTTCGGAGTCGTCGCCGAGGCCCTGCCAGTTGGTAATGCCGACGGATGGGATGCCCCAGGTGATGGGTGCGCCGGTGTTGAGGCCGGTGATGCCGAGTTCCTTCACAACGTCGCGGACGCCGGCGAGTTCGCGGGCGGTGGAGTTGTAGAAACGGGTCATGCCGAAACGGGTTTCGTTGACGATATTGGGGCTCAAGGTGCGGGTGTTGCTGCCCATGTACTGTTCGACGTTGGTCAGCACTTGGGCGCCATTGAGACGGAACCCTTCGTTGTACTGCACTTCGTCGCCCCAGCTATAACGACCGGCCCACTGCGACTTCGACGATTCGACGAAGTCCATACGGAGGATAAACTGGTCGCGGTTGATCGGAGCGCCCTGGGACTGTTGAAAGTTCCGGGCAACGCCACCGAGATTGGGCTTGCGGTAGAACTCGAGCAGTTTGGTGGAGAGCGGGTCAATCCGGTTGGTGGGAATGACGTTACCGGGGAAGGGGAGCGACGTGATGTCGTTGCCGGTACCGGTGCGGGTACGAGGATCGAAGATGTTCGCGATGCCGTCGAAGTTGCCGCCCTGCATGGCGGCGGTGGCGACGGTGTAGAGCGACTGGGTGGAGCGGCGCTGACGGAACGCTTCATAGTTAGCCATGAAGAAGAGCTTGTCTTTGCCGTTGAACACTTTCGGGATGATGACCGGACCGCTGAGGGTTCCACCGTACTGGTTCCACTTGAAGGGATCCTTCGGGGGGCGGGCGGCGCGGAAGGCGTAGTTCTTGGCGTCGAGCTTCTCGTTGCGGAGGAACTCGAAAGCGGTGCCGTGGAACTGGTTGCCACCGGACTTGGTCAACACGTTGATTTGGGAGGTGGCGCGGCCGAACTCGGCGGGATAAACGCCGGTCTGCACCTTAAACTCCTGCAAGGCGTCGATCGAAGGCTGGATGACGAACGTGTTGAAGTTCGGGTCCGTATTTTCGATGCCGTCGAGGGAGTAGTGGTTGAAGGAGCTGCGTTGACCGGCGACGGCGATGCTCTGTTCGGCGCGGAAGGCACCTTGGCGAGAGCGGGCCTGGCCGGCGGACGGGAAGCCCGTCGACGTGTTGGGCGACAGGGAAACGAGTTGGAGATAGTTGCGGCCGTTAAGCGGAAGCTCGACGATGCGCTTGTTCTCGATAACGGTTCCGACGGTGGCGTTTTCGGTGGTCAGGAGCGCCACAGCGCCGGAGACTTCAACCGTTTCCGTAACCGAGCCGAGGGGCAGATCGAGATCCAAACGGACCGTGGACTGCACCTGCACCTGGATGCTGGCGGCGGTGGCGGATTTGAAGCCCTGCTTTTCGGCGCGGAGCGAGTAGATGCCGGGGGGGAGTGAAGGAGCGCTGTAGATGCCGGCGTCGTTGGTTTCAACACGGCGGGTGGCATTGGTGGCAGCACTAATGATGGTGACTTTAACTCCGGGGACAAGCGCTCCGGAGGAGTCGCGGATTTCACCGGTGATTTCGCCGAAAGTCTGAGCCAGAATCGGCAGAGACAGTAGGGCAAGGATAGAACAAAGCGATAACAACCTCTTCATAGAGGAACCTCGATTGACCAAATTTTCGCTTACGAAGCGAAGGCTGGCTATAGCCTATCAAAGTCACAGCGCGATAGACAAATCGTTTCACCTCCGTAAACTATTGAGGAGGCAGGAGGTTCTGTTGCGAGGCGCCTGAAGAGCAGGGCGGGTAGCCATTAAAGATGGGCATCTGGGTCGGGGTGCTGGTCGGGTCGCGGGAGATGATGCCAGGGTCGATGGCGGGATCGGCTGGGACGGTCATGATATGTCCGCAGGCGGTGGGCTGAGCGGGCGGACGATTGGCGGCAATCGCCTGCCGGGGTGCTTTGCCTAGAGGACGGACGAGCGTGACATGGGGCGGCAGAGGGCGGACAGCGAAGAGAACCGGCAAACAGGAGCACGCGAGTAGCAGGATACGCACCATGGCCTTATTCTAGTCCTGTGGATTTTCCTGTCAATAGCTTTTCGACGCAGCAGGCGTTTCTGGATTGGTTAGAGGAGAACGGAACCACCTCGACCGGGATTTGGCTTCGTTTCGCAAAGAAGGGCTCGGGGTTGGCGAGCGTTTCGTACCCGGAAGCGGTCGATGCCGCGCTTTGTTATGGCTGGATCGATGGCAAAGTGATGAGTGAATCGGAGACCGCCTATCGACAACGCTATACGCCACGAGGGAAGCGGAGCATCTGGTCGAAGATCAACCGGGAGAAGGTCGCCGCGTTGATCGCCGCCGGAAGAATGCGGCCGGCGGGGATGGCCGAGGTGGAGCGCGCCCAAGCCGACGGGCGTTGGGATGCGGCGTACGACTCGCCGAAGACGGCCGCTGCGCCTCCCGAACTACTCGCGGCGTTGGTGGAGAGCCCCAAAGCGACCGCGGCCTATGCGGCGTTAAGCAGCATGAATCGGTACTCGATTCTGTTTCGATTGCAGACGGCGAAGAAGGCGGAAACGCGCGCTCGGCGCATCGCCGCCTTCGTGGCCACGCTCAAAGGCTAGTAGCCGCTGCGCTTATCGACGAGATTGTGGAGCGGTTCGCCCTTGCTGAAGCGGTGGAAGTTCTCGACGAAGAGTTCCATGGCTTCCTCGGTCCACGTTGCCGTATGGTCGGCGCAGTGGGGCGAGATCAGCACGTTCTCCATGGTCCAGAAGGGGTGGTCGGCGGGCAATGGCTCTACATCAAATACGTCGAGAGCGGCACCACGGATCTTGCCGGCCTTGAGGGCGGCGACCAGGGTGGCCTCGTCGATGACCGGGCCGCGGCCCAAGTTGATGACGACAGCGGAAGGCTTCATGGCGGCGATTTCGGCGGGGCCGATGAGGCCGCGAGTTTCGTCCGTTAGCGGGGCGGCGAGCAGGACGTAGTCGCAGTCGGCGAGCATGGCGGCGCGGTCGGCGATGGCGAAGCTCTTTGCCACAATCGGATCGTCGCTCGACAGTTCGGGGCGGCGGCGGATGGCGTGGACCTTCATGCCGAGGGCCTGGGCGCGGACGGCGGCGGCGCGGCCGATTTCGCCGTAGCCGACGACACCGAGCGTTTTTCCGGTGACCATTTCAACGTCGAACTGCTCCCAGCGGGCGGCTTCCTGGTTGCGGACCATGCGGCGGAGATCCTTGGCAAAATGGAAGATGGACGCAATGGCGAACTCGCCGAGCGATTCCTTAAAGACGCCGCGGGCGTTGGTCATGGGGATCGAGCTTTCGACAAGCGCGGGGAAGAGGGTGGATTCGAGGCCGGCGGACATGGAATGGATCCAGCGGGCGTTAGGTGCCAGGGGCCAGGCTGTTTCGAGTTTCATGCCGGCGTTCATGCAATAAAGAACGACGTCGGCACGGTCGCCGAGCGGGGCGAAGGCTTCGAGCGTGTTGCCGATAGCCATTTCGATGCCGGCGGGAAGTTGGTCCAGGACCTTCAGGTAGGGGGCGGCCGGGTTGGATACGACCAGCAGGGTCAGTGGGGACATGTTCTAACACCGTATCATGACGGTTGCGGCATCTAGTAAATGTGGCGGAAACTAAAGCAGTGCCAGAATTTTGTAATTGCGGCGCGCAGTTGCCCACGGACGCGCGGTTTTGCCATAAGTGCGGCAAGCCTTTGTTTGAAGAGGTTGCGGCGGAAGAGGTGGAGGCCGCGGCGATAGCGGCGGCCCCACCACCTCCGCCGGTCGTGGAAGCCGTGCTGCCGATCGACTTCCATAACGGGAAGGCGATACGAGCGTCGCTGTTTACCGCCTCGTTAATTTTCTTTTTTTCGACGGTGCCGCTGCCGTTTGCGGCGGCGCTGCTGTGGCGGGTGGTGATCCTGGTGGCGGGCGGGTTCCTTTCTGTCGTATTTTATCGGCGCTGGACGGGGCAGCCGATGACGGTAAAAAGCGGCGCGCGGATTGGCTGGATCACGGGCGTGTTCGCTTTTGTACTGACGCTGGTGGTTTTGACGATGGCGATGGTGGCGATTTCGTCGAATGGGGATTTGATCAGCGCTTGGACCGAACAGATGCGACTGCAGGGCGGGAACGACCCGGGGATCGAGCAGGCGGTGGAAGTGATGAAGCAGCCGACGAGCTTTGCGTTGCTGATTTTGCTGGTGATCGCGATTTTGTTTGGGGTTACGACAATTCTTCCGTCGCTGGGCGGGGTGCTGGCGGCGAAGGTGTTTGAGAAGGATGGCTAAAGCGTTTCACGACGCCGACGCCCAGGAAGATGACGAGCATGGCCGTTAGCTCCTTGAAGCCGAAGGGTTCGTCGTAGAACAGGCTTCCGAGGCTGACGGCGACGACGGGGTTGATATAGGTATAGATGGAAACGAGCGAGATGGGCAGGGTTTCGAGCGCGTAGATGTAAGCGCTGTAGGCGACGATGGAGCCGAAGGTGACGAGCCAAGCGACGCCGGCGACGCCGTTCGAGGTCCAGTGGATGGGCTTTTGGGGCACGGCGAGGGCGAAGACGAGGCAGACGAGGCCGACGGCCATTTGTTGGATGGCGCCGGTGAGGACGGGGTGGGTATCGGTTTTCCAGCGGCGCTGGAGGATGGACCCGGCGTTCCAGAAGAAGCTGCCGACCTGGAGAATGAGAAATCCGGTGCCGACGGCGGCGGACATCGCGAGGTCGCCGGAGCCGGGGACCACGAGGAGCGCGGTGCCGCAGAGGCCGATGGCGAGACCGATGGTGGTGGCCCAGGTTAGCTTGTCGCCGCCGGGGACGAGGGCCTCAAGGCCCACGAGCCAGAAGGGGGCCGTCGTGAGGAAGAGGGCGGCGAGGCCGCTGGGGATGAGCGTTTCGCTGTAGGTGAGGCAGGTGTTGGCGACGCCGAGGAGCATCAACCCTACGCAACTGGTGCGGAGCAGGGCGGCCCCCGTGGGGAATGCGAGGCCCTTATGCCAGGCCCACAGGAGCAGAATGGAGCCGGAGAGCAGGAACCGGGACGCCATCAGGATGAGAGGCGGGAACGATTCGAGGGCCATGCGAATGGCCAAATAGGTGGTGCCCCAGAAGAAGCAGACGGCTCCGAGGGCGGCGTAAGGGAGCAAATGAGAACGGGAGCCCATCTTCTACCGTAGCTTAGTTGGGGCGAAAAGGCTTTAGAATAGGAGTTTGATTCTAACGCTGACATTGAATCCGGCAATTGACCAAAACGTCCAGGCGGACCGTTTGGTGTTTGAAGATCGCGCCTACATCCTTTCGGCCAATGAAACGGCCGGGGGCCGGGGGATTAATGCGTCGATGGTGCTGCACTCGTTTGGGGCCCAGACAAAGGCGATAACAGCTTCGGGCGGGAAGAACGGGAAACGCTTTGAAGAGCTGATGCAGCAGGAAGGCTTTCCGGTGGAGTACGTCAAGATCAAGAACAATCTGCGGGGGAACCTGACGATTGTGGACAAGCAAGGGCTGGCGGTGAAGCTGAATGAGCGGGGTCCGCTGTTTCACGCGGCGGAGTTGGCCAAGTTCGAGAAGACAGTCGTCGAGAACCTGAACGGCGCTCGGTGGCTGATGCTGTGCGGCAGTTTGCCACCGGGGGTGCCGGCGGATTTTTACGCTCGCATCATTCGGCAGGCGCAGCAGCGGAACGTGCCGACGCTGCTGGATACCGATGGCGATGCGTTATTGCATGGGCTGGAAGTGGGGCCGTCGGCGGTGGCGCCAAATCAGGCGGAGGCGGAGCGGCTATTGAACCGGGCGTTGATTACGCGGCAGCATTTTCAGGATGCGGCGCGGCGGATCGTGGCGATGGGGGCCAAGTGGGTGGTGCTGTCGCTGGGTAGCCGGGGGGCGGTGGGCGCATCGGAGAGCGTGCTCGTCGAGGCGGTGCCGCCGCTGATCGACGCGGTGTGTCCGATTGGCGCGGGCGATGCGCTGGCGGCGGCGTTTACATGGGCGATCTCGGAAGGCAAGCCGTTTGAAGAGGCGGTGCGTTGGGGCGTGGCGGCGGGGACGGCCTCGGCGGCGTTGCCGGGGATTTCGTTTGCGAATCTGCACCAGACGCAACAGATCTACAGTCGGGTGGAATTGCGGGTCTTGTCGGCTTAGTCGTCGGTTTTGTTCGGAGGGCGGGTTTTCGAGAAGATTTGGCCGCCCTTCACCCATCCGTGGATAAGGACGAAGAAAAGGACGAACATCGAAACGAAAGTGGCGATGGCACCGATGACGAGATAGTCGGTGCGGGTGTGAGGCCCGGGCATTAAGGCAAAGGCGAGAGCCAGGGTGACCAGGAAAACGATCCCGACGCCGCCGGCGGCCATGGCGAAGCGCGAATTCATGTTCTTCTATCTTACTTAGTCGTACTTCTCGAAGACGATCTGCTTGCGATCGAAGCCGAGTTCCTTGCCGATCTCGCGGACGCTGTCGACCATTTCTTTGAGGCCGCAGGCGTAGAGGTGGATGTCGCGGCGGTCGCCGATGGCTTCGAGGACGTGGGACTGGACGCGACCGGTGGCGCCGGACCAGGCTTCGGTGGGGCGGGTGACGGTGGGGATAAACGTGAAGTTGGGGTGCTGCTCGGCGAGGGCGCGGAACTCGTCGACGTAGAGCAGATTTTCCGGGTGGCGGGTGCCGTAGATCAGGGTGAATTTTTCGGTAGCCCCTTGGCGGAGGGCTTCGAGGAGCATGGGCCGATAGGGGACGATGCCGGTGCCGGTGGCGACCATGACGGAGTAGGCGCGTTCGGGCTTCCAGACGAAAACGCCGAGCGGGCCCTTCATATCCACCGTTTCCCCGGGCTTCAGCGCGAACAGATGGGGCGAGAAGATGCCGTCGGAAACGCGGTTCAGGCAGATGGAGAAGGTTTTGCTGCCGTCCGGGAGGGAGGCGATGGAGTAGGCCCGGGTGACCTTCTTTTCGCCGAAAGTCTCCGAGAGGGAAACGAACTGGCCAGGGAGAAATTTGAGGGCGTCGAGTTCAGGAACGGAGAAGTGGAACTGGCGGATATCAGGGGCAAGGGCGACGGAGTTGATGAGTTCGGCTTTCATGGCAGGTTAGGCGAGAGCGGCGGCGGTGCGGGCCATGACGATGTCGAGCAGCGCCGGATGGCCATCGAGGGGTTCGGTGACTTGAATCGTCACACCTGGATGGATGCTTTCGAGATCCTCTACGATGCGGGGCAGGTCTCGGCGGAGATGGATGCCGAGGGTGAGGAAGTAGGGGATGACGAGGATTCGATGGGCCCCTTGCGCTACGAGGGCGGCGACGGCCTGGGGCAGGTCGGGCTCGGCGAGTTCGAGGAACGCGGTCCCGGTGAGGGGGTAGCCGCCGCGTTCACGCATCGCTTCGGTGACCGCCATCACGGATTGGTTCGCTTCGGGTACCCGCGATCCGTGACCAAACAGAATGATTCCTACGTCGTTCATCCGCCTCCCATTGTCTTTTTAAAGTGATCTTCGAGGAAGGCGGTGAAGGCCCGTCCCCGGATTCTTCCATTGTCGCGCCCTACGGCCAGGCGGTGCAAAAAAACCAGGAGTTGGAGCAGAATGGCATCGTTCCAAAAACGGGCGCGGGCGTCGTCAGTGAGGCCTTTGCGGAGCTTTTCGAGGTTTTCCGCGAAGTGGGCGACGATGCTTTGGGCTTCGGGGGAGATCGCGGGAAGGGGTTCCTCGCAACGGGCGAGAATGATTGCGTTGAGGGCGGCGCGGATGTGGGAGTCGTTGGAATTCGGGGTACTCACGGAGCTGACAAAAACGGCGTTCGTGAGCAGGATCAGCTGGGTTTGGTATTGGAGCAGGAATTGCTCGGTGACTTCGACGTCGGGGTGGGGCGACTCCGCGGCGGTCATGGGGACGAGCTTTTCGTGCTGGCGGGCTTCGAGCAGAAACTCGCAATCGAGGGGGCAGGAGATGGTGTGTTCCCTGCCCTCGCCGCAGCATTGGGAGCAGATATCGGCATTGAGCGCGGGGCAGGGGCGCTTGGGTTTACGGATGCGACAAACGGGGCAGCTCACGTCCAGCTATCCGCCTTGCGGTATTGGGCGAAGCCTTCCACCATGCCGTCGATGCCGGGCTTGGTCCAGCCGTGCTCCATGCCGAGAATGGCCTCGTAGCCGAGCGCGTGGATGGATTTGAACACGTTCAAATAGTTGATTTCTCCGGTGCCGGGCTCCTTGCGGCCGGGGACGTCGCCGACCTGCATGTAGCCGATTTGGGCGTAGTGCTGGCGGATGTGGTTGATGAGATTGCCTTCGGAGATTTGCTGGTGATACATGTCGAAAAGGAGTTTGACGTTGGGGTGGTTGACGTTCGCGATGATTTCGGCACCGTGGCTGGAGGTGACGACGAAGTAGCCGGCGTGGTCGACGCGGACGTTGAGGGGTTCGAGGACGATGACCATTTTCGCTTTTTCGACGATCTCGCCGGCGCGTTTGAGGGCTTCGATACAGTTGGTCGTTTGCTGGGTGTAGGAGAGGGTATCGATGCCGAGGCCGCTCGTTGCGGTGGCGCATTCGTTGCCGATGATTTTATGGATTTCGACGGCGCGTTTGACGTCGGCGAGGAAGTCAGCGTGGAACTTACGGTCGACGAGGGCGCTGGGCTTCCAGCCGCCGCGATTCATCACGAAGACGCCCATGGCGAGGCCGAGCCGTTCTTTGGTTTTGGCAAGAGCAATGATTTCGGAGTCGGGCAGCTTGGGGAGGCCGTTGAACTCGAAAGCGGTGAAGCCTTGCTCGGCGAAGACTTCGAGTTGGCGTTCGTAGGAGACGTCGCGGCTCGAAACGTGGGGGGCGTAGCGGAGGCGGTAGGGGTTAGCGGGGGCGGCGTTGGCTGCTGGGGCAAGCGCCGCGGCGGCAAGGAAATTTCGGCGCTGCATTAGGGCCAGAGTATCATGGGCTTTATGCCGCAGTTGCAGATTTACGTCAAAGTGGTGGTGGACCTACCGGAAGGAGAGCAGCCGCAACGGCTGGGTCGGGAGATTTGCCGGGTGGTGAAGAGAGTGTATGGAGTGCGGGATGCCGAGGTGAGCAGCATCATCGCGCCGGACGAGAAATGAAGCGCGTTTTATTGACCTATAGCGACGCCTACGCGCACAAGGTGCAGCCCTACTACGACGCCGTGCGGAGTGTAGGGTTGGAGCCGGTGGGGCCGGGGGCGGACGAATACGACGCCGTGATTTTGTGCGGCGGCAACGACATTGACCCGGCGCATTATGGCCAGGAGCCGGACGCGCAGCTGGGCGAGTTGGACCCGGCACGGGACGTCTATGAGCTCGATGTGGCCTGGGCGGCGTTGCAGCGGGATCTGCCGATTCTGGCGATTTGCCGGGGGATGCAGCTTTTGAACATCGCTTGCGGCGGGACGCTGCAGCAGCACGTGGACGACCATCGGAACGTGATGCACACGGTGGACGTGGAGCCGGGGTCGCGGCTGGCGCAGGTGACGGGGGAGACGCATTTCGAGGTGAATTCGCGGCACCATCAGGTATTGGACGAGTTGGGGGAAGGGTTGGTGGTGACGGCGCGTTCGGGCGACCTGATCGAAGCGGCGGAGATGCCGGGGAAGCGATTTGCGTTGGCGGTACAGTGGCATCCCGAGGACTTGGTCGCGACGCATGCGCCGCACCGTGCTCTTTTCGCCGCGCTGGCCGATACACTGAAGAGTTGAACGGCACGCCGGAAAAGACGCGTTCGTTGTCGGTGCGAAAGTTTTTTTCGCGCAATGGCACCCTCTCGCAGTGGCATCCGCACTATGAGTATCGGGCCGGGCAGTTGGAAATGGCCGAGGCGGTGGAGACGGCGCTGGCGGATCGGCGGCATCTTCTCGTCGAGGCCGGGACCGGGACGGGAAAGACGCTGGCCTATCTGGTGCCCGCGATTTTTTCGGGCAAGCGGGTGGTGATTTCGACGGGGACGAAGAATCTGCAGGAGCAGCTTTTCTTCAAAGACATTCCGTTTCTGCAACAGCACTTCGAGCAAGAGTTGCGGGTTTGCTACATGAAGGGCCGGTCGAATTACGCGTGCCGGCAGCGGATCTACGACGCCGAGAAAGAGCCGGTGTTGACGGGGCTCGAAGAGGTGGCGGATTTCCAGATCATCCGCGAGTGGGAGAAGACGAGCGAGCACGGGGACCGGGCGGAGATCAAGACGCTGCCGGAGACGAGCTCGGCGTGGGCGAAGGTCGACGCGCGGCGGGACCTTTGCACGGGGCAGAAGTGTCAACAGTTTGATCGGTGCTTCATCACGCAGATGCAGCGGCGGGCGGCGGAGAGCGACATCATCATCGTAAACCACCATCTGTTCTTCGCCGATTTGGCGATCAAGGAAGGCGAGTTCGGGAGCATCATTCCGGAGTATGAAGCGGTGGTGTTCGATGAGGCGCACGAGATCGAGGACGTGGCCGGGCAGTACTTTGGCTTGTCGGTGAGCAACCTGCAGTTTGGGGAGATTCGGCGGGATATCACGGGGTTGTGTCGACGGAAAGAGATGGGGCGGCCGGAGTTGGACCGCATGTTGGCGGGGATGGAGGAGACGGCGAATTTCTTTTTCTCGCTGTTTCCGCCGCAGGACGGCCGGCGGGGGTTTGCGGACCATGCGCAGTTCCGCGAGCGTAACGCGGACGCCTACATGGACGTGCTGAGCGCGCTGGAAGCCGTGCATGTGCAGTTGCAATTGCTGAAAGAGAACCTGGGCGAGGTGATCCCGCTGGCGACGCGGGTGAGGGGACTTTCGGACAACCTGAAGAGTTGGATGGAAGCCGGGGTGGCGCACTTTGTGTACTGGATTGAGCGCCGGAATCGGGCGATTTTCTTGCAGGCGACGCCGATTGATGTCTCGGGACTGTTGACGGAGAAGCTGTTCGACAAGGTGCCGTCGGTGACGCTGACGAGCGCGACGCTGGCGGTGGCCGGTGGGTTCGATTTCGTGCAGCAACGGCTGGGGATTTCGTACGCGCGGCAGTTGATCGTGAGCAGCCCGTTTCAATACCCGGAGCAGGCGTTGCTGTACGTGCCGCAACATCTGCCGGACCCGCGGAGCTTGGACTTCATGCCGCGGGCGGCGGAGGAGATTGTGAAGCTGCTCGAATGCAGCCAGGGGCGGGCGTTCGTGCTGTGCACGAGCTACCAATCGATGCGGCAGTTGTACGACCGGGTTTCGCTCGACATCCTTTTCCCGACGTTGCTGCAGGGCACGGGGCCACGGAGCGCGCTGCTCGAAGAGTTTCGGCGGACGAAAAACTGCGTGCTATTTGCGACGTCGTCGTTTTGGCAGGGCGTGGACGTGCAGGGCGAGCAGTTGAGCTGCGTGATCATCGACAAGCTGCCGTTTGCGGTGCCTTCGGACCCGGTGGTGGCGGCACGGACGGACGCGATCAAAAAAGGCGGCGGCGAACCGTTTCGCGATTATCAAATTCCACAGGCGGCGATCGCGTTGAAGCAGGGGTTCGGGCGGTTAATTCGGAGCCGGACCGACCGTGGGGTGCTGGCGCTGCTCGACCATCGGATTACGCGGCAGCGGTATGGACAGATTTTTTTCGACAGCCTGCCGGACTACGCGTTTACGACCGAGATCAAAGATGTAGAGGAGTTCTTCCGTGTTTGAAGTGAATGTTGAAGCGGTGTTTCCCGCCGCGCACGCGCTGCGCAACTACTATGGCAAGACGGAGCCGATCCACGGCCATAACTGGAAGATGCGGGTGACGATTGAGGGGCCGGAGCTGGATTCGATGGGTTTGCTTGTCGACTTCATCGGGCTGAAGAAATCGATTGCGCGGGTGCTTGGCCGGCTGGACCACCAGTTTTTGAATGAGGTGAGCCCGTTTGATGTGATTAACCCGTCGGCGGAGAACGTGGCACGCTTCATTTGCGAGGATCTGAGTCAGGATCTGCCGGGGCTGCAGCCGGAGACGACGGTGCGGATTGCGCGGGTGGAGGTTTGGGAGATGGACCAGTGCAGCGCGGTGTACAAGCCGTGACCTGCCGGGTGGGATGCGGCGCTTGTTGCATCGCGCCCTCCATTTCGACGCCGCTGCCGAAGATGCCAGAGGGGAAGCCGGCCGGGGTGCGGTGTGCGCACCTGACGGCGGAGAATTTGTGCGAGCTGTTTGGGCTACCGACGCGGCCGGCGGTCTGTGTGGGTCTGCAACCGGAGCCGGGCATGTGTGGAGCGGACGCGGAGGATGCGCTGCGGCGGCTTACTTTACTGGAGATTCAGACAACACCGCGTCGAACAGGTGGCCCATCCGCTCGCGCTTCGTCTTGAGGTAGAAGTCGCGTTCTTCCATGGGTTCGGCGATCATGGGCACGCGCTCGAAGACGGCGATGCCACCGGCCTCGAGGGCGGACATTTTGTCCGGGTTGTTGGACATGAACTGCACGGACTTCAGGCCGAAGTATTGGAGAATGGCCACGGGCAACTCGTAGTTGCGCAGATCGGCGGCGAAGCCCAATTGCTCGTTGGCTTCGATCGTGTCGGCTCCGGCGTCCTGCAGGGCGTAGGCGCGGAGCTTGTTCATGATGCCGATGCCCCGCCCTTCCTGCTGCTCGTAGAGCAGAATGCCGCGGCCAGCGACGCCGATTTTGGCGAGGGCCATTTCGAGCTGCTCGCGGCAATCGCAGCGTAAACTATGGAAGACATCGCCAGTGAGACACTGAGAGTGAATGCGGACGAGCGGCGGCTCGCCGTCGAGGTCTCCCATCACCAGCACCACGGCTTCTTCAATCCGGTCTGCGAAATGCCCCACGAAGCCGAAAATTCGGAAGTCGCCGAAGCGGGTCGGGAACCGGGCGTCGGCTACTTTTTCCAAACGAAACACACTCATATTATAGGGTTGAATGCTCGAACAACATTTAGCAGTCTTGCTGATGAAGCTGGCGGTGGCCGCTTCGCTGGCGAGTATTCTCGGCCGATCAAGCCTATTTGTTAGGATGCTGCTGCGCGAAGAAAGAACCATGGAACAGCAATTTCGCTTCGCGGCGATTCTGGCGCTGCTGTTCGGAGTGGGCGTGGCGGGGCGGGTTTTGACCGATAACGCGTACCTGGCGTTGGACCTGGGGTTGGAGGGGGCGCTACTGGCCGGGGTGTTGGGCGGCTACTTTACGGGGTTGGTGGGCGGGATTCTGATGTCGCTGCCGGCGATGATCACCGGAGAGTATTTGAGCATTCTGCTGTTTGCGGGGGTGGGGGTGTTGGGCGGGTTGTTGCGCGATCTGGCCCCGACACCGGACAGCGTGTGGAGCTTTTCGCCGTATTTCGACCTGACGATTTCGCGACTCTTTCGTCGAAAGTACGATACGCGGGTGACCGCCTTTCACTTGGTTTTTCTGCTGACGATTCTGTTCGCGGAGTTGCTGCGATGGTTGATCGACCGTATCGTGGAGGATCGGTTGTTCTATTCGATCTACGCGAGTTGGACCGATCCGGACTGGGGCTCGGTGGCGCTGATCTGCGCGACGACCGTGTTCGCGGTGGCGCTGCCCTTGAAGATTTGGAACACCATCCGGACCGATCTATTACTGCAAGAGCAGCAGCGGTTGGTGACCGAGGCGCGGCTGCACGCGTTGACCAGCCAGATCAATCCGCATTTCCTGTTCAATACGCTGAATACGGTGAACGCGTTGATCCGCACGAATCCGGACCAGGCGCGGGGCGTGGTGGTGAAGCTATCGAACATTCTGCGGCGGCTGATGAAGAAGAGTGACGCGATGACGCCGTTGCGGGATGAGCTGTCGTTCATCGACGATTACCTATCGATCGAAATGACGCGTTTCGGCGATAAGCTGCGGTTTGAGCGGATTGTGGAACCGGAGACGCTGGACCAGTTGGTGCCGGCGATGTTGATTCAGCCGATTATTGAGAACAGCATTAAGCATGGGCTGGCGGGTAAGATCGACGGCGGCCGGATCCGGTTGGCGGCTCAGTTCGTCAACGGCCGGATGAAGCTGCAGATCGAAGATGACGGGGTGGGGGTGCCGGAGGCGAAGTTGGCGACGATGTTCGAAAGTGGCATTGGAGTCAGCAACGTCAACGAGCGGCTGAAGGTTTTGTACGGGGACGATTACCGGATGGTGATTGACAGTCGGGAGGGCGAAGGCACTAAAACGGAGATTGAGTTTCCGGCTTCTCGCTGAAGTTGCTAGGATGAAGCTACGAACGCTCTGCATGCAGCCTCCTGTTGACGAACTGGAATTTGGACCCCTCAGGGTGCCGCGGGCCGAGCCTAACGCTCGCCTGCACGAAACGATCGCGGATCGTACCCGGCGGATGTACGACCTGCTGGCGGGAGTTTACCCCGCTTCCACGTATTTTTTTCATTCCAACGCCCACCAATCGGCCCTGAAGATGAGCGGGGTGACGGACGGGATGCGGGTTTTGGAGATCGCCACCGGCTCTGGCGAAATGTTCCGTCGGCTGGCGGGCAACAACGGGAGCGGGCAGACCCTGGGAATTGATATTTCACCGCGCATGGCGGCGAAGACGCAACGGAGCGTACGGACGCAGTATCCTTCGGCCAAGACGCACTGCCATGCGGTGGACGCGCGGCATCTGCCGTTTCGCGATGAATCTTTCGACGCGATCTTTTGCTGCTATTTGTTTGAGCTGCTGGGAACGGAAGACGTCCAAGGTACGCTCGAAGAAATTCGACGGGTGCTACGGCCGAAGGGCATGTTCACGACCATTCTGATCGGCCAGAACTCCGACGTATTCAACAAGGCTTACCAAGTGGCGGCGAGCGTGATACCGTCTTTCTGGGGCCGACAAGTGGAGGCCAGCATGCCAGCCATCATTGAGAGCCTGGATTTTACGATCGTCGGTGATCAGAGCTCTTGGCAAAGCTGCTATCCCTCTCGCGTGCTCTGCTGCCGCAAGGAGTAACCGCTATGTCGAATCGACGGGAGTTTGTGGGGGCCTTGGCCGCCACGTCTCTATTTGGGGCCAATGAGCAGATTACGTTCGGCGTAATTGCCACGGGCGGCCGGGGCCGCTATCTGCAGGAGCGATTTCAGAAGCTCGGCGCGCAATGCGTCGCGATCTGTGATATCTATTCGCCGAATCTGGACAAGGCCACCGCGATTTCGCCGGAGGCGCGACGGTTCACGGCGTATCAGGACTTGCTGGCGCAGAAGATGGACTGCGTGGTGATCGCTTCCCCGGACCATCAGCATTGGCCGATGTTGCAGGCGGCGTTGGCAGCGAAGAAGGACGTTTATCTCGAAAAGCCGCTGTCGAAGTCGCTCGAGCAGAGCAAGATCATGGTGGACGCGGTGCGGGCTTCGAAGCAAGTGGTGCAGATTGGGATGCAACGTCGCAGCGCCCCGGCGTTGATCGAAGCCAAGCGGTTGGTGGACGAAGGGACGCTGGGCCAGATCACGCTCGTTAAGCCGCAGTGGAACTGGAACATTGCGAAGGAGCTCAATAACGGTCCGCTGCCCGGCTCGTTAGACTGGCGTGCTTTCTTGGGCGATGCGCCGAAGCGGGAACTGGAACCGATGCGCTTTCGCAATTGGCGCTACTTCTTCGACTACGCCGGCGGGAACATGACCGACCAAGGGACCCATCTGATGGACGTGACGCAGTGGTTCACGCAGAACACGTCGCCGCTGGCGGCGCAAGCGGCGGGCTACGTGGCGAAGATGAAGGGGGCCGAGCACCCGGATGTTTTTTCGTCGATTTTCGAGTATCCGAAGATGCTGGTGACGTGGACGCTGGACTACGCGAACGCGTATCAGAACGGCTGGTCGATTACTTTTCAGGGCGATGAGGCGACGATGGTGCTGGATGATTCCGGCTACGCCGTTTACAAAGAACCGTGGAAGCGTGACGCCGCTCCGATCAAGCAGGCGCAGGCGCCGGTGCCGATGGAGCCGCATATTCAGAACTTCTTCGACTGCATGAAGACGCGGCAGGATCCGAACTGCACGGTGGAGATTGCCGCCGCGGCGGTGGCCGGTCCGCACATGGCCAATCTGGCTCTGTTTTCCGGGAAGAAGTTTACCCGCCAAGCGTAGGCTCCGCGGCGTCTACACTAGTAACTAGCTTTATGACAAGACGAGAGTTGCTCGGAGCGGTCGCTGGCGCCAGCTTGGCCCAGGCCGCGGAGATGCCCCGGCCCCGTGCGGGTCGCGTCGACATCCTCCCCATTGGTCAGGTGAAGAAGGGGATGCAGGCCACCGCCTGGACTGTGTTCGAAGGCACCGAGCCGGAGGCGGTCCCCATTGAGATCATTGGCGTTTGGAAGAACGCCTGGGGGCCGAAGCAGGACATCATCATTGGCAAGATGGGCGGTAAGGCCCAGCGGACGAACGTGGCCGGTGGGATGTCGGGCAGCCCTGTCTATATCGATGGCAAGATGATGGGCGCGGTTTCGTTGCGGCTCAGTGTCTTCTCTCCCGATGCGATTTGCGGCATCACGCCGATTGAGCTGATGCTGGAGATTAACGATTTCGACCAGACGCGGCCTTCCGACGCGCGGCTGCCGCAGGGCGGTTCGCAGCAGGCGCGCCTTTCGGTGCCGAGCGAAATGCAGCAGGTGATGAGCGCGCCGTACATGGTGCCGATTGAAACGCCGTTGACGTTGAGTGGCTTTCAGACCGAGGTGCTGACGCAGTTCGGCCCGATGTTTCGGCAGATGGGTTTGAATCCGGTGCAGGGTGGGGCTTCGGCCGCGTTGCAGGCGGCCAAGCCGGCGTTGGGTTGGGAGAAAGCGCTGCAGCCGGGTGATGCCATTGCGGGCGTGCTGGTGAGCGGCGACATGAGCATGACGGGCCTGGGGACGGTGACCTACAACGACGGCAAACGCGTGCTGGGCTTCGGCCATCCGTTCTTCAACCTGGGCCCGGTGAGCATGCCGATGAGCAAGGGCGAAGTGCTGATGGTGCTTTCGTCGGCATTTCAGCCGAACAAATTTGCGAACGCGACGGAGATCGTCGGAGCGCTGCGGCAGGATCGGCACAGCGGCATTATGGGCGTGCTCGGCGAAGAGGCGCGGATGATTCCGGTCAACGTGAAAGTGAACTCGCTGGGCGAGAACGGCAACGCGGTGAAGAACAAGGTTCTGAACTTCAACGTCTTCGTGCAGCAGAAATGGACGCCGTACCTGATGATGGTGACGCTGTTCAATTCGGTTTCCGGGATGAACGATTTCGCCGAAGATACGTCGTACCGGTTTAACGGCATGGTGGAGTTAAGCAACGGCCAGAAGCTGGACCTGTCGACGATCCAGTCGCCGAGCGAAGCGCCGGTGCCGGCTTCGATGCAGTTGGCTGGATGGTGGGGCGATAAGTTCAACCGTCTATTTTTGAACCAGATTTCGATGCCCGATTTGAAGCGGGTGGACGTTTCGGTGGATCTGATTCCGGAGCGGCGGACGGCGACCATTGAGAGCGCCTGGCTGCCGGTAAGCGAAGTGGAGCCCGGGGCGGAACTGCCGGTGAAGGTGTATTTGCGGCCGTACCGGGGCGGTCGGCTGGAACGCGAGATTAAGCTGCAAGTGCCGAAGAGCATGGCGGGCGGACAGTATCGCGTGGTGCTGAGCGACGCCGATACGTTGAACCGGATGCAGAACATGGCCGGACAGATGAATCGGTTTCTGGACGTGCCGGAGATTGTTTCGCTCATCCGGCAGGAGCGCACCAACAACCGGCTTTACGCCACGCTCGTGCAGAATCGGCCGACGATGTTTGTCGACGACAAGACGATGCCGAACCTGCCGTCGTCGGTTCTGAACGTGATGCAGAACGGCCGCAGTTCGGCCCGTAGTTACCTGGCCGCGCCGGAAACCGCGCTGGCTGAAGTATCCATTCCTTTTGACTATATGGTCAGCGGCAGCCATTCGCTGCGCGTGACGGTGAAATAACGCATGTTCTCTTCGTTTCCTCTTTTGCGCGCGGGCGCTGCTGCCGCGCTGCTCGTGACGATGGCGCTCGGCGTCGAAACTCAGTTCTGGACGAACTCCGCGAAGGCAGACTATGAACGGGCAACGTTGAAACGCCTGGCGCTGCGCAGCGATGGCCGGGTGATGCTGGCCCCTTTGTCGAAGGAGCTTTTCGACCCTTCGACGTCCTACCTTTGGGCGGTGGCGCGAGATTCGAAAGGGACGATCTATACCGGCGGCGGCAACCCCGGCGGCACGTCCGCGAAGGTATTCGCCGTGAACGCGCAGGGCCAAGGCCGCACGTTGGGCGAAGTGCCGGGCTTGCAGATTCAGGCGCTGGCGGTGGATGCGCGCGACCAGCTTTATGTGGCGACGGCGCCGGACGGCAAGGTTTACAAGATTGGGGCCGATGGGAAGTCGACCGTGTTTTATGACCCGAAGGCCAAGTACATTTGGGCGATGGCGTTCGCCAAGTCGGGGGACCTGTTCGTCGGCACGGGCGACCGTGGCGAGGTGCATCGCGTGAGCGCGGCTGGCACCGGACAAGTGTTTTTCAAGGCGGATGACGAGCACATCCGCTCGTTGGCCGTAGCGCCGAACGGGGACGTGATTGTGGGTACGGAGCCGAGCGGGCTGATTTTGCGGGTGACGGCGGCCGGGGGCTTCGTGCTGCATCAGTCGAGCAAGCGTGAGATCACCGCGTTGGCCGTGGCGGCTGATGGCACGATCTTCGCGGCTGGGGTGGGCAACAAGGCGGCCTCCGCCGCGCCCGCTCCGCCGCCCGCGCCACTGGCGGCTCCGCCTCCGCAGGTCGCCGTTACCGGTATGAACGTAGCGGCCGCACCGCGGCTGGCCGCGCCCCCGCCTTCGACGACGCCGAGTTCGGTGAGCGGTGGGTCGGAGTTGATGCAGATTGCCGCCGATGGCTTCCCGACGAAGCTGTGGGCGGATGCTTCCGAAGTGATCTATAGCATTTGCCTGGACGCGAACGGTAAGCCCGTCGTCGGCACCGGCAATCGCGGCAGTGTTTACCGGATTGATTCCGAGCTTGTCTCGACCAAGCTGCTGACGCTGCCGCCGACGCAGATCACGGCCTTGGTGGGCGGCCCGCGGGGCTCGATTGTGGCCGTAACCGGGAACATCGGCAAGGTGTACGCGATCGGCCCGGAACTGGAGAAAGATGGCACGTTGGAAAGCGACGTGATGGACGCCGGACTGTTCTCAGAATGGGGCCGGGTGGAGCCGAAGATCATCGCCAACAGGGGAGCCGGCAAGTGGGAGACGCGCAGCGGCAACGTGGATCGGGCGCAGAGCAATTGGAGTCCGTGGGCAGCAGTGGGCGAGCGCATCGCCTCCCCGGCAGCCCGTTTCTTGCAGTATCGGGTGACGCTTGCGGGTGGCGCGGAACTGGCGGGCGTAGAGCTTGCCTACCTGCCTCGCAATGTCGCCCCGCTCGTTGAAGCGATCGAAGTGACGCAGGCGAACTATCGGTTCCCGATTGGGGTGCCGGGGGTGACGCGGTCTACCTCGCTTTCGCTGCCGGCGATGTCTTCGACGAGCTCGGCTTCGACGTCGGTTGCCTCGTCGGATCCGGGTGCGGCGACGTTGAACTATTCGAAGGGTTCGCAGTCGGCACGGTGGAAGGCGGGCGATGCGAACGGCGATACGGTGGAGTACAAGGTGGAGATCCGGGGGCGCGGCGAGAAGGCATGGAAGCTTTTGAAGGAGCACGTCACGGTTCGCAATCTCTCCTGGGATAGTCAAGCGTTTCCGGACGGCGAGTATCAGCTGCGGGTGACCGCTTCCGATTCACCGTCGAACGTGCCGGCCAAGGCGTTGTCGCACTCACTGGAAGGCGAGTGGTTCCTGATCGACAACGGGGTGCCCCGCATTAGCGAATTGCGGGCGCAGGGCGGCACCGTCACCTGGACCGCCACCGATGATGCCTCGATTCTGCAGAAGGCCGAGTACTCGATCAACGGCGGCGACTGGACCATCGTGGAGCCGCTGACCCGCCTGCACGACGCCAAGCAGCATAAGTACTCGCTGACCGTGCCGCGCACGGCGGGCCAGGAGATGGTGATCGCCGTCCGCTCGACGGACTATGCGGACAACGTGGCTGTGGCCAAGGTCCTGGTGCCCTAGAATCCCGTCTATTGCGTTGAGGGTCGGGTTAGGTCCCAGATCTGCGATGCGCTTTCTTACGGATTGGGTTTCGAAGGCGGCGGGGCGATTTTGCGATTCGAAGTGGGGTCAGCAGCGCGGCGTGAAGGCGGTCGCGGTGACCCCGGCGGCCATGGTGAGCGGTTTTTGCGATTCGAACTCGGTGGGCGGGACGGCCGGTTCCGGCCGGATGGGGACCGGAGCGGGCTCGGCCTGCTTGACTTCTACGGCCGGGGCGACGGCCGGGGGCTGCGGCGCGGTCTGGGGACGGTTCTTCCGGGCGTCGCGCAGATTCTTCAGGGCACGCTGATGGCTGCGTTCGGCGGTCGTGAGGTAGCGTTGGAGGCGCTGCCAGACTTTGGCGTGTTCGTCGACCCAGAGGGCGTCGGCGAGGTCGTCATTGCATTCTTGTTGGTCAAAGTCATTGAGTGTTTTGGCTTCGACCCGGCGGGCGCGGAGGAGGCGCCATTGGGCTTCGACGAGTTGTTCGACGAGGAGTTCCTCTTCGGGATTGGCAGGGGCGTAGGCCGTGAAGATTTTGGCTTTGACTTCGGCGAATTCGTCGGGCGATTCGCTATCGAGAAGGAGCGCGGTGGAGCAGAGACCATGGGCGAGACGGTTTTTGCTGGAGCGGGCTTTCCCTTCTTTTGTGCGGGGTCCGGTGGAGCCCTGGGGGCTACTGATGTAGAGGCCGTAGCGGGCCAGATCGATGGGGGGCGGCATATGGGCGCGGGCTTCGGCTTCGAAGGCGAACTTCTGTTCGGGCGTCATTTGGTCGTAGGGCGTGTGGATCATGGCGATGTCTCCTGGGTATTCAAAGTGAAAAACCCGACGGGCCGGATGGGTTGGCGCGTCGGGTAGTTCTGTTTGGAATTTACGCTGCGGGAGGGGGGTAATTTGGGGACCAATTTTGCAAGTAGTTGATAAGAAGGGAAAAATAAATCCTGATTGCTTGTGATGACCGTCCTTGTACAGATGTAGTAATTGGAGAGGCGCGGCAGTCTGGGAGACTGGAGGGCGGTGATTCCTCGTTGCAATGGTGGAAGAGTGGTGACGCGGATGAGGAGCCGCGAGCGGGTCGTCGGAACTGGCGGCGATTCGGCGGGAGCGTTGCGCTGTTCCGTTCAAGCGTAGCCGGACTTGCCTGGTGAGTTTGATGGCGCAGGTGCAGGTGAGGCGGTTCTCGGCGGCGGATCCGGAGATTCTGGTGTATACGCTGGTGGTGCAGGATGATCGGGAGTTGTCGTAGGAAGTGGTGGGCTGGACGGGGATTCGGCATGAGTCGCCGCAGGTGTTTATGCCGCGGCGGGGGGCGGTGGTGGCTTCGACGTCGCATGAGGGGGTGACGGCGGAGTATTTGGCTAAGTCCGTAGGGTCGTAGCCGGGGCTTAAGGGCCGGGGCTTTGCCAATCGCTTCGACTCGCCTTTGGACAATTCATCGGAAACGTGGTCGAAGCCTGTCCGGCCCCTGGTGTGTCCAGATCTGATAATCTTCCGATTGTGGACGAGCGCCAGAGTCATAGCTCCCTGGGATTCACTACAGTTCGTTACGCTCTCGACGATAATAGGAGCCCGTTATGCGTATCCTGCTGATCGCCGTACTTGCCGCCGCCGTTGTCGCCTTGGCACAACCCGTCCCCGAGACCGTGCATTTCCTCAGTGCGGATGGCAAAACCAAACTTCTCGGCTACCTCTATCGTCCGTCGGTCCCCGCACCTTATCCGGCCGTCGTGCTTCTCCACGGCCGGGGCGGCCCCTATTCGTCGGTCGCCAAGGGAGTCTTCAACGCCAAGACGCTTTCCAAGCGCCACAAATTCTGGGGCGCGTTTTGGGCGGGACAGGGCTACGCTGCTTTGCTCGTCGATAGCTTCGGACCCCGCGGCTTCCCCGAAGGCTTTGGCCGCGGCAGTTACGAAGATCGACCCGCCGCCGTCAGCGAGCAGACCGTCCGCCCACTCGACGCCTACGGCGCGCTCGACTTCCTGCGCCGCCGGCGCGAAGTGATCGGCGACCGCATCGGCCTGCAGGGCTGGTCGAACGGAGGCATGACCGCGCTGGTTACCATGTCGACCAAAGCTCCCGGCTCGGGCTTCCGCGCGGCACTGGCCTTCTATCCCGGCTGCGGCATGGAGGCAATTCAGGGGGTCTACGTCCCCTACGCGCCGCTCCACCTCTTCGTTGGCCTTGCTGACGAAGAGGTCTCCCCGCAGCGCTGCCAAAAGTGGGAGACCGCCGTTGCCAAGCGCTCCAAGCTCATTGGCCTGACGGCCTATCAAGGCGCCGAACACAACTTCGACGATCCGGGCGCGGCCAAACAGAAGAATCCGGCCAACGCCGCGGCCAACGACGACGCCCGCCGCCGGGCCGAGGGGTTCTTCCGCCGCCATCTGCTGGGGCGGTAGCTTGGGGAAGGCCCGCGTCGCGGGTACGCAGGTTACCGCGGGTGGTCATCGCGGTACCAGAGGTGTTTTGGTTCAGCGTGAAGATGAGGGTGGAGAATTGGCGGAAGAGAGAAGATTCCGCCCTACGGGCGGGGATTTGTAAGGCATGAGGGTCTATCGATCCGATACTCTCGGTCGGCGCGCGGCAGGTGATGTCTTGGGCCGGTATCCGAAAACTCCCGGAATAGGCCTGTTCGAGAGCTCGCTCCACGCTACACTCTCACTATGTCTTCAGGTGTCCCACCTTCACAGGATCGCCCGCTCCAAGTGTTGTTGATTCATGGAACCTTTGCGTCCGCGACCGCAGACAGCGGTGATCAGTGGTGGCAGCGAAGCAGTGAGTTTCAGCGAGGACTTTCCGCGCGGCTCAGCCGGAATGCGGACGTGCAGCCGAGCGAAGCGGTGTTTCATTGGTCCGGAGCAAATTCAGAGCTTGAACGCCGTGATGCTGCGCGACGTTTGGCCCGCATCATCAAATCGTATGAGGCTACACAGACACAGTATGTTTTGGTTTGCCATAGTCACGGCGGTTCAGTGGCCTGGCACGCGCTGAATGAGGCCCGCAGCCAGAATGGAAAATTGGACAATCTCCATGCACTTGTTACCGTGGGAACTCCATTCCTTCACGTCCGAATTATGCGGTCGAAGCTTTGGCAGTTGCTGCCGTTGGCTATCTCGGTGATGATCCTGCTTTGGATCTTCGGATACGCAAACGACAGTGTCAGTTCCTTTCAATCAAGTTTTGAATGGTCCAACGCGTCGTCTCTCGTTGCTCTCTTTTGCATGACCCTTCTAGCCGCTACGCTTCTGATCTGCGTCCGGGCGCTCGGTCTTTTGCCCCTTATCGTCTTGCAGCGATGGCGCGCTGCGGCAATGCGCCGCACATTGGAATTAATCCGCGATCGCTGCCTGTTTCTCGCGTCGCCCGAGGACGAAGCCATCAACGGGCTGACGCAGACGCTGCGATTCGAGGGGAATCTCTTGCCGCGAACCTCATGGCTCAACAGAGTCGCAAATTCATTCGCTTCCCGGGGAGACGAGTTCATCTGGACGACTCTCGCGCGCAAGGCGCAGGGTTGCGATCTCGCTTGGGCTGAAATCACCGATGTCACCACAGGGCCATTGCCAGAAAGTCGCGGCACTGTGCTGCCAGCATTAATCAATCAACGAATCAACGAACAGGCTGACCGTGCGGCACATGGGCTCTTGAAGAGAGCCAGACAGGCTCTTGCGATGTCATCCGCGCAGCGGCTCATGCTAACTGATCTTGAACGACTTGTGGTCGATCTTGTCACTGCCAAAGAAGCGGTGCATTGCCAGTACTTCGACGACACAGAAATTGTCGGAGTGATCGCGCAATTCATCAATGAACCGAAGATCCCTTCGAGCGAAGACAATTGGCGACCAAAACAAGAGCAGCCGGGCCTTCCAAGCCGACTAAACAGTCTATGGACCGCCGTGTTGCTTTCCATTGTTTGCGTGGCTAGCGGATGGATCTTTTACAGGATCAATGAACCGCTGACGGATCGTGCGCAAGCTGAAATAGCCCTGAATAGCGCCCCAGTTCGGCGGTTGCCTTACATCGGCAAAGTGAACGCTAACGAATACGCTATCGATCGCTTCCTTGTTGCGGCGAGCAACTTTAGGGGACCAGAACGCGCGATGCAACTTGCGGAGTCAATCGACGAGTTAGATGTCCGCATTGTGACTTTGTCAAAGCTGGCGCGCAGCTTTCGGCTTCAAGGGAGACCTTCCGTCGAGGCTTTGGATCGAGCCCTACGATCTTGGGTCGAATGGGAACGCGTCGGTTGGGAAAGACTCCGGACTGTGCTCGACAAAGAAAAGTTTCCGCAAGCAGTTTGGCTGGTACTTACGACAGAATTGCACGCGTCCGGTCGGCAGACTGACGTTGCGGCGAAACTGAATTATAAGGTGCCGACGAAAGCTTTCCCACTAAGCTCGCTGCTGTTCAGGAACCGGCCGGACTCGGAGCTGGCCAGTCAACTTTCCTCGGAGACACGCATGTTCGGAGAGGCGTTTGCCGCGCGTTTTTTTGCTCCAGAGGTCCAGTCACGGCTTCTTGAGCTTCAAGGCTTGACGCCAACTGTCAAGAATGGGCTTAGGCGTAGTATCTGCAAAGGTGCTACAGAGGCCAAGAATTATGCCCTCGCAGCAAGAGCGTGTGAAGGAGCAGCCCCAGAGTGGTTTGATGAATTGACAATTGAACAGTACCGGATTCTCTCAGGTGCCCGCTCCGGTGAAGCTACGTCAGCAGATAGATCCAGATCAGAATTCCGAAAAATAGTTGGCTTGATTAAGCGTGGGGCAAAGGCTGGACCCCAGATTTACTGTGGGCTGGCCAGTGCGGGGGCCGATTTGGACCGCGATTCAGCGCTTTGGCTGGTGAGTAACAAAGGGTTGGCGCTGGAACAAGATTGCGCCACTACATGGGTCAAACTTGGAGAACTTGCGCAAGCGGTGGCATGGTTGAATGAGATGCAGCGCGAATTTGCTTCAGGCGTCGGAGTTGATGTCAACATGGAGATCCAATCCGTGGCCGAGGTAGCGGTGGAACGGCATCTTGACAGTAGGCTTTGGCTACAACTTGAGCGCGCGCCATTAGCGATTAAGGCTGGATTAGCGGTCGAGATGGCGCTTGCGAGCAAGGGACGCAGGTTTTTGACGGAGGCGCGCGAAGCGGTTGCCTTGGTTCAAGACTTCGACGTATGGTCGCGGCTAATGGGCCGTCTCGGATCCGCATGGGTAAAGACTCGCCCTGCTTGGGAGGCGATGGCGATGACGGCGCAATGTCGGCCCAGTGACCGCATCGAGACTCTGACTGCGGTATTGGAAAAAGTTGCTTCCCCCAGTTCCGATGAACGTATTCGATAACCCGCTGTGAGGCCGATCGCATTCGGACGTGCAAGGAAAATAAAACAGCCAACACGGCTGGTTCGAAGCCTCGCAACGAAAAATACTGAACTTGAGGACGTTACGCAGACGGCATGCAGCTCGAATTCCAATCTCTCCAAGTAAGCGACACTTTTAGTTGGATTGGAATCAGTACATCGCGAGTTTGGTTTTGAACGAGTCGTACGCATCGGTTGGGCAGTAGCAGTACATTGGGGGGCGGTTTCGCGTTTTCACGCTGTCGCGATTTCTCGATCACTTTGCAGCAGTGTCATTTGCATCCGGGGATTGCCCCGGCCGGACTACGCATTATGGCGTCCATTGCGAGGACCAAATCGTCAATGGGATTTCCACTGATTCTCCCCCTATCTGACAGATCGACTCAAGCAAGTTGGGCCGCAGTTCTGTACCGTTTACATGCAATCAGGTCAATGAAGACATGCTGCGAGGCTCACCGTACTGCTGGACCGCAAATCTAGCAGCGGTGCCGTCGCCGGTTGGCTCTGGAATTCGCGGGTCAGCCCAACGTAGATGCGCGGGCAGTGACTTGGTGCGGCGTCGCGAAGCAGCAATTGCGACTTGCTGTCTGGCACGAGAAACAGGAACCGGTCGAGCTGCCCCTCATCCTTCAGCAAGGTGAATATGCGGAAGTAGGCGTCGGTCGATTTGACGGTTCGTTCGAACTCAAGGGCGCCTTCGGCTCGCCTGTCGCCGAGCCGGAATGACACTACAGCGTCGTACTCTTTCACGAATCGAATACTGGCAACGCGATTCTGCGCGCGCACTTCCGCCTCACCGGGGCGTTTCGAGTGCGCGTTCCGCCCATTTGATGTCCTTAGCGGCAGGTTTGCCATACTGTTCGGTCAGATCCCGGAGTAGCACCTGGAGGGACTCGCGCTTCCCTTGCTCTTCCAGGGCGCGGGCCATGTAACCTGAAACCGAATCGGCCCGTCCGGCTCGAACTTCCCGCCGGACTCTCGCCAGTTGATCCTTGGGCAAACTGATAGCAATCTTTGACCTAGTCATACGCGCATCATACCGCTCGTAGCTGGGTCGAACAAGGCGAGCGGCGAGAAAGGGCTGGAAGGTCAAGGCTAGCCGTCACCCCGTTTGCGGCGACTAGCGGGATTTCATGGGTTCTACTGTGCCAGGGGGTCATCGCTACCCTTCTGAACTCGGCATTGGGCAGGAAGGGGTTTCGAGGCTGGAGCAGCGGAGCGACTTGCTCCTCTCGACGTTGCGAAGCTATGGAGAGGCCATGGGCGGCACGCTGTCCATCGTCGCCGAGTTTCCGAATCGGAAGCCGGTGGTGCTGGCCGGTCTGTCCTCCCTGGAAACGAACCAGTCTGAACAGAACAAGAAGGTATCCACAGTTCGGAGGAGAAGCTAGCTATCGAATGGCGGCGGCGGCGATCCGGGCCATGACTTTGGCTCGGTCGGCGGGCGGGGCGGTGGAATCTCCGATGAAGACGGTGACGGCGATGCGTTCGCCGTTCGGGCCGAAGAGGATGCCGACGTCGTTTGTGGCGGCCGTGACTCCGTCCCAGGAGCCGCTCGTTCCGGTCTTGTGGCCTAACGTCCAGCCGGGTCGGAGGCCGGCCTTGAGGCGGTCAGGGAAAGTCGTCGTGTCGCGCATCGCGCGGAGGAGGAACTCGGTGGAGTCAGGGGAGAGCAGGCGGCCTTCGGCTAAGGCAATCAGCAGCTTGGTCATCGCTTCCGGGGTGGCGGTGTCGCGGGGGTCGGTTTGGTAGTGACGGTACGCGGCGGCCCTGCGCTTGGCGGGGACGGCGGCGACCGCTCGTTCGAGCTTGGCGGGGTCGACGAACTCCTGGCGCCATTTGAGGCCCATCGTGTCGGTTTGGAGGTGGCGTTCGTCGCGATCTAAACGCAGGCCGGTTAGACCTTTGCTGAGGAGCAGGGCCTGGATCTTGGCGGTGCCTCCGAGGCGGGCGATTAGGATGTCCGTCGCCGCGCTGTCGCTCTCGATGACGGCTCGGCGGACTAAGTCGCCGATGTCCGTACGATAGCCTTGCTCGCCGACGAGCTTGGCGATGGGCTGGACGCCGAGGCTCAAATCCTTGCGTTCGACGAGCACTTCGTCGGTTAACTTCCAGAGGCGCTGGTCGACCCCGTCGAGGACGGCGATGCCGACAAAAAGCTTCATGACGCTTTGGAGGGAGAAACGCTCGGTGCCGCGGGTGCATTCGAGGCCCGAGGGGGTCTGGACGCAGGCACCAACGCGGCCGGGGAGAGTGGCGGCGATCTCCGCGAGGGACGCAGCAAGAGAGACGGCTAGAATTAACATCTTTTCGATTGCGTTACAAACCGGCGGTGATATTCTGTCCGTAACTGGGAAATTTGAACAGTCCAGGCTCCTGAATTGCCAGATCCAGTTTTTGACTCAAAATCGGGCGTCTCCGCTAAAGTGGTTGTCGTTGGGGAAAGTAATCTCTAGCGGAGACGTTACCGATGAACATTTATACGGACGTCGCAAGAAAACGTTCCGTGGTTCCGGAACTTTTTTAGAGCATTCCGAGGACGGCGTTGACGGCAACCGCGCCGAGCCCCAAGGGGATGAGCCGCTTCCAGCCGATGTCCATGAGCTGATCGTAACGGTAACGCGGGAAGGTGCCGCGGAACCAGATCATGGTGTAGAGGAAGAAGGACACTTTCAACAGAAACCAGAAAGGGGCGGCGGCAACGGCGTTGACGGCGGGTATGGCGAGAATGGCTCCGATGAAGGTGAGGCCGGCGGCGACGGCGTACATGCCCAGGCGGTGAGGGGTGTACTTGAGTTTAGGGGCCAGGAAGATGGCCGAGAGAAGGCCGGGACCGGCGAAGAGCAGGACGGGGACACCGTAGTTTAACGGGATTTCGAGCCAGCCGACGCTGGGGAAAGGCCGGAGCCAGCCACCCCAAAAGAGAGTGACGGAGACGGCGGAGACGACGAAGATGTTGGCGTACTCGGCGAGCATGTAGAGGGCCCAGCGGAAGCCGCTGTATTCGGTGTGGAAGCCGGCGACGAGTTCGGATTCGGCTTCCGGCAGATCGAAGGGGGAGCGGTTGGTTTCGGCGACCGCGGCGATGAAGAACAGCAGGAAGGCCGGGACCATGGCACCCCAGTTATCGAAGACATACCAGAGGCCTTGGGCTTGCTGGTTCTTCACGATTTGCACCATGCTGAGGCTGCCGGCGGACATGACGCCGCAGAGAAGGCCGAGCGCCATCGCGACTTCGTAGCTGACGAGTTGGGCGGAGCTGCGGAGGGCTCCGAGGAGGGGGTAAACACTGTTGGAGGACCAGCCGCCGAGGACGATGCCGAGGATGCCGATGCTGGCGGCGGCGCTGATAACGAGGAGGCCGACGTTGACGTCGGCGATGCGGAATTTCTCTGAGAACGGGACCATGCCGAAGGCGACGAAGGCCGTGAACATGGAGATGATGGGCGCGACGTAGAAGACTCCGCGGTCGGAGGCGGAGGGGATGATGTCTTCTTTGAGGAGAAGCTTGAGGGCGTCGGCGAGGGGCTGGAGGAGGCCGTGGGGGCCGACGCGCATGGGTCCGAGGCGGACCTGCATGTCGGCGAGGACTTTGCGTTCGACGAGGACGATGTAGCCGGCGAGGGGCGGGAACAGGCCGACGATGATCAACATCAGCGAGATGGGGATGAGCCAGAAATCGATCATTTGAGGAGCGACCTCGCCGCGAGTTGGAGGAACGGTTCGGGGTAGATGCCGGCCCCGAGCGTGATGAGGCCGGTGGCCCCGAGGGCGAGGCGGAGGCCTAGGCTGGTAGGCAGGGGCGGGACGGTTAAGGTGGCGGGCAGGAGGAACATGGAGCGGACCAGGCGGAAGTAGTAGAAGAGTGAAACGGCGACGTAGACGGCTCCGACGAGGGCGAGAGCGTAGCGGCCGGATTCGATGAGGGCTAGAAAAATGTAGTATTTGCCGAGGAAGCCGGCGGTGGGCGGAAGGCCGGCGAGCGAGAGGAGGAAGACGACCATGGGGATGGCGTAGGCGGGATGGCGGCGGGCGAAGCCGTTGAGATCGTCGATGTCGTCGCCGTGGACGGCGATTAAGACGAGGAAGGCGCCGATGGTCATGAAGACGTAGGCACCAGTGTAGATGGCGATGCCTTGGAGGCCGGTGGCATTGCCGGCGATGAGGCCGAGGAGGAGATAGCCGGCGTGGGCGATGGAGCTATAGGCGAGCAGGCGCTTGGCGCTGGTTTGGGTGACGGCGGCGAGGTTGCCGACGGTGAGGCTGGCGACGGCGGCGAGGACCATGAGCGGTTCCCAGGCTTCGCGGGCGCTGGCCAGAGGACCGAGGAAGAGGCGGAGGAGGAGGGCGAGGCTGGCGATTTTGGAGCCGACGGCGAGGAAGGCGGTGACGGCGGTGGGAGCGCCTTCGTAGGTATCGGGGGCCCACATGTGGAAGGGCGCGGCGGAGATCTTGAAGAGAACGCCGGTGGAGATCGTGAGAATTGCGATGACGGTGAGCGGGTCAAAGGCCGGGCGGGCGGCGACGGCGACGGCGATGTCAGAAAGATACGTGGTGCCGGCAATGCCGTAGAGGATGGAGAAGCCGTAGGCGAGGATGCCGCTGGAGAAGGCGCCGAGGAGGAGGTACTTCAGGGCTGCTTCATTCGACCGGCGCTTTTCGCGGAGGAAGCCGACGAGGACGTAGAAGCTGAGGGACATCGTTTCCAGGCCGATGAAGAGGGTGATGAGTTCGGTGCCGGTCGAGAGGAAATAGGCGCCGGCTTGGGCCATGAGGACGAGGCCGTAGTATTCGCCCTGGTGCTCTTTTTCAATTTCGAGGTAGCGGTAGCTGATGAGGGCGACGAGGACGGCCGTGAGGAGGAAGAGCCAGTTGAAGAAGAGCGAGAAAGGGTCGATGGTTAATGCGCCGTGGAAGGCGGTGAAGGTGCCGACTTGGCCCTGCTTCCAAAGTTGCCAGCCGGTGATGGCGAGGCCGGGGAGGATGAGACAGAGTTGCCAGCGGCGGCTGCGGGCTTCGAGAAGGGAATCGAAGAGGAAGATGGCGCAGCCGAACAGGGCCAGGATGATGGCGGGGAGGAGGGCGAAGTGGTCCACGTCGGTGTAGAAGTGGCTCATCGGGCGAGCCTCCCGACGAGTTCGAGGACGGGGCGTTCGAGGACGGCGAAGTAGGGTTTGGGATAGACGCCGATGGCGAGAGCGAGGCCGAGGAGGGGGAGGACAGTGGCCCATTCGCGGACGGAGAGATCGGCGAGGCCGCGGTTGGCTTCGTGGCGGAGTTCGCCGAGCATGGTGCGTTGATAGAGCCAGAGGAGGTAGGCCGCGCCGAGGACGACGCCGAGGACGGCGAAGGCGGCCCAGGCGCGGTTGGCGGTGAAAGCGCCTTGGAGGATGAGGAACTCGCCGATGAAGCCGTTCAGCAACGGGAGGCCGGCGGAGCTGAAGACGGCGACGGCGAAGACGAAGGCGAAGCGGGGCATGACGACGGCGAGGCCGCCGTAATCGGCGATTTTGCGGGTGTGGCGGCGCTCATAGGCGAAGCCGACGAGGAGAAAGAGGAGGCTGGTGGAGATGCCGTGGTTGATCTGCTGGAGGACGCTGCCGGCTAAGCCGTTGGCGTTGAGGGCGGCGATGCCGAGGGTGCAGAAGCCCATGTGGCTGACCGAGGAGTAGGCGACGAGGCGCTTCCAATCGGTTTGGACGAGGCTGATGAGGGCGCCGTAGAGGATGGCGAGGATGGAGAGCACGGCGAGGAAGGGGGCGGCTTCGCGGGCGGCTTCCGGGAACAGCGGGAGGGAGAAGCGGATGAGGCCGTAGGTGCCCATTTTCAGCAGGACGCCAGCGAGGAGGACGGAGCCGGCGGTGGGGGCTTCGGTGTGGGCGTCGGGCAGCCAGGTGTGGAAGGGCACCATGGGGACCTTGATGGCGAAGCCGGCGAAGAAGGCCCAGAAGAGCCAACGTTGGGCGTCGAGGGAGAGCTTCAGTTTGAGCAGTTCGGCGAGTTCGAAGGTGGGGCGAGGGAGTTGCTGGGTGCCGAGCCAGTAGAGGCCGATGATGCCGAGCAGGAGGACGACGCTGCCGGCGAGGGTGTAGAGGAAGAACTTGATGGCGGCGTAGAGGCGGCGTTCGGCACCCCAGATACCGATGAGGAAATACATGGGGACGAGGACGACTTCGAAGAAGACGAAGAAGAGCAGGAGATCCTGGGCGAGGAAGAGCCCGAGCATGCCGGCTTGGAGGAGCAGGAGCATGGCGTAGAACTCTTTGGTGCGGTCTTCGATCGCGTTCCAGGAGGCGAGCGAGGCGAGGGGGCCGAGGAGGGCCGTGAGCAGGACGAGGAGGAGACTGATGCCGTCGAGGCCGAGGAGATATTGGGCACCGAGGGAGGGAATCCAGGGGAGGCGTTCGACGAATTGGTAGCCGGTGGCGGCGCGATCAAAGTGCTGCCAGAGAGGCGCGGCGAGGGCTAGCCCGGCGAGGAGGATGCCATTGGCCCACCAGCGGATGAGGGAGGCCGGGAGGAACGGGAGGACGAGGACGCCGAGGAGGGGGAGGAGGATGAGCGAAGAGAGCCAGGACATGGGTTAGGCGCTCCTCAGGATGTACCAGCCGGCGAGGGCGGCGAGGCTCATGACGATGACCAGGGCGTAGCTTTGGGCGAAGCCGGTTTGGAGGAAGCGGACGGGGAAGGACGAGAGCTTCACGGTGAGGGCGGTTAGGTTGACGGCTCCGTCGATGATCCAGGTATCGGCCCAGCGGCTGAGGGCACCGGTTTGGCGGGTGAGCCAGCCGACGCCGTTGACTCCGCCGTCGACGATTTTTTGATCGAGGGTGGAGAGGGCGGAGCCGCCGCCACGGGCGAAGCCGCGGACGATGGCCCATTCGTAGAGATCGTCGAAGTACCAGGCGGCGCGGAGGAGCTTGGCGACGGGGGCGGCGGCGGATTCGACGCGGTCGGCCGTGCCAGGGCGGCTGAGATAGAAGTGATAGGCCAGCGCCAAGCCGCCGATGGCGACAGCGGCGGAGGCGGCCATGACGCCCCAGGAGTGGGGGGCGGGCGTGGCACCGAGATGATGGGCGAAGGGCCCGGCGAACCAACCGGCGGCGATGGAGCCGAGGCTGAGGATCCAGAGGGGGATGATCATCCGTTTGGGCGACTCTTCGATTTCGACGTGGCCGCGATAGAGGCCGAAGAAGGTAAGGAACAGGAGACGGCCCATGTAAAAGGCGGTGAGCAGGGCGGTGAGCAGGCCGACGCCGAACAGGGCGGGGGAGGCGGCCCAGGCGCTCGAGAGGATCGCGTCTTTCGAGAAGAAGCCAGCGAGGCCGGGCCAGCCGGCGAGCGCCAGGGTGGCGATGAACATGGTGCGGAAGGTGTGCGGCATGCGGTGGCGGAGGCCGCCCATGAAACGGATATCCTGTTCGCCGTCGAGGGCATGGATGACGGAGCCGGCACCGAGGAAGAGTTGGGCTTTGAAGAAGGCGTGGGTGACGACGTGGAAGAGGGCGGCCCAGTAGGCACCGACGCCGAGGGCGATGAACATGAGGCCGAGTTGGCTGATGGTGGAGTAGGCGAGCAGGTGGCGGCGTGGATGAGGGCGGAGACGGGGGTGGGGCCTTCCATGGCGTCGGGGAGCCAGGTGAAGAGCGGAATCTGCGCGCTTTTGCCGGTGGCGGCGACGAGGAGGAGGAGGGTGGCCCAGGGGAGCCAGGGGGCGGCGGAGGCGTCGATGGCGGTGAACCGGAGGGTGCCGAAGATGCCGAGGAGGAAGAAGAGAGCCATGAGGTAGCCGGCGTCGCCGAGGCGGTTCATGAGGAACGCTTTCATGGCGGCGTCGCTGGCGGGCTTGCGTTTGAAGTAGAAGCCGATGAGCAGATAGCTCGCGAGGCCGACGCCCGCCCAGCCGATGAACAACAGGAGATAGTTGTTCGCCATCACCAGGATGAGCATGAAGAAGACGAAGAGATTGAGGCAGCCGAAGTAGCGATAGAGGCCGCCATCGTGCTCCATGTAGGCGATGGAGTAGACGTGGATGAGGAAGCCGATGCCGGTGACCATGAGGATCATGACGGCGCTGAGGGGATCGAGGAGATAGCCCCAGTCGGCGGCGAGGACGGCGGGGCGGCCATCGAAGGTGGGGAAGGGTAGCCCGGCGACCCAGGTGAAGAGAATTTGCTCGGTGCGGCCGGCGAGGACGGCCCCGAGGCTCCAGAGGAACGACAGCAAAACGAAGCCGGAGCAGAGGGGGCCGATGGCCCAGCGGAGGCCGCCGGGGGAGCGGAGGTCCTGGTCGTGGCCGCGGTCGTGGTGGTGATGATTTTCGAGCGCCGTGCATTCGTCTTGCGGGTCGAGGAACTCATAGCGACCGAGCAGCATCATGAGGATCGCGCCGACGAGCGGGAAGACGGGAATGAGCCAGATGGTTTCGAGAAAGTTCATCTAGGGGGCTACCATTTGAGCAGGTCGATTTCGTCGACCTGCACCGTTTCGCGGTTGCGGTAAAGAGCGAGCAGAATGCCCAGGCCGACGGCGGCTTCGGCAACGGCGACGGCGATGACGAAGATGGCGAAGACCTGGCCGGCGGCGTTGCCGTGGTGTTTGGAGAAGGCGACGAGGTTGATGTTCACCGCGTTGAGGATGAGTTCGATGGACATCAGGATGATGACGATGTTGCGGCGGGTGAGGAGGCCGACGGTGCCGATGAGGAGCATGGCCAGGCTGACGGCGACGTAGTGCATGGTAGAGATCATGCGCGTTTCCTTGCCAGGAGGACGGAGCCTACGACCGCGACCAGGAGCAGGAGGGAGGCGACTTCGAAGGGGACGAGGTAGTCCTGGAAGAGCGTGTCGGCGACGAGTTCGACGTTGCCGGTGGAGGGCATTTGCTGGGCGGGTGGGAGTTGGGCGCGGCTGAGGAGGACGGCGAGGGCGATGCCGGTGAGGGCCGTGACGGCAGCGCCGAGGGGCCAGTTTTTATGGAACTGGCGGAGGCCTTTACCGGCGTCGAGGTTGACGAGCATGATGACGAATAAGAAGAGCAGCAGGATGCCGCCGATGTAAATGATGATCTGGGAGACGAAGAGGAACTCGGCCTGGAGTTGGAGATAGAGGCCGGCCACGCCGAGCAGGGAGACCATGAGGGCGATGGCGGCATGGACGGCGCTGCGGCGGGTGATGGCGAGGAGGCCGCCGCCGAGGGCGAGCGTTGTGAACGCGTAAAAGAAGAAGACGTCGAGGTTCATTGGCGATATTGGGTGGGCCGAGGCCCTTCCTCCAAGGCTTGTCGATCCCAGATGAGGCCTTCGCGAGTATAGCTGGCGATTTCGAAATCCTGCGTGAGTTCCAGGGCGTCGACGGGGCAGGCGTCTTCACAGAGGCCGCAGAACATGCAGCGGGAGAGGTCGTAGGTGAAGGTGACGAGGTCTTTGCGCTTGGTTTCGGCGTTGCGGACGCTGCCGACGACGATGAGATTTTCCGGGCAGGCGACGGCGCAGAGGTTGCAGGAGATGCAGAGCGTTTCGTTGGTTTCGGGGTGGTTATTCAGGCGTGGCGCGCCGCGGTAGCGCTCGCTGACGGCGGGCCGTTGGCTGGGGTATTGTTCGGTGGTGATGAGCCTCGTATCCTGATGACGGAAGGTGACCCAGAGGCCTTCGAGGAGGTCGAGGAGGAGGAACCGGCGGAGGAACTGCTTCATCGGTCGACCTCGCCGAGGACGATGTCGATGGTGCCGATGATGGCGACGACGTCGGCGACCAAAGCGCCTTTGGCCATGTGGTCCAGCGCTTGGAGGTTGACGAAGGACGGGGGACGGACGCGGAGGCGGTAGGGGTGGGTGGAGCCGTCGCTGACGATGAAGTAGCCGAGTTCGCCTTTGGGCGCTTCGATGGAGACGTAGGCTTCGCCGACGGGCGGTTTGATGACCTTGGCGATTTTGGCCATGATGGGGCCGGTGGGGATGTTGGCGACCGCTTGGCGCACGATGCGGACGGATTGGCGCATTTCGTCGAGGCGGACGAAGTAGCGGTCGAGGGTGTCGCCGCTGGAGCGGGTGGGCACTTCGAACTCGTACTGTTCGTAGCCGGAATAGGGCTGGGCCTTGCGAAGATCCCAGGGGACGCCGGCGGCGCGGAGCATGGGGCCGGTGACGCCGTAACGTTTGCACGTGGCGGCGTCGAGGACGCCGACTCCGCGGAGCCGTTCGCGCCAGATGCGATTGCCGCCGAGGAGTTCTTCGTACTCGTCGACTTTGGCGGGGAATTGGTCGCAGAAGGCGTTCACTTGCTGTTCGAAGCCTTCGTAGAGTTCGTACTGCAGGCCGCCGATGCGGAAGGCGTGCGTCGTGAGGCGCGCTCCGCAGTAGTTTTCGAAGATTTTGAGGACCTCTTCGCGTTCGCGGAGGGTATAGAACAGCGGGGTGATGGCGCCGATGTCGAGGGCGTGGGTGCCGAGCCAGAGCAGGTGCGAGGCGATGCGGTTGAGTTCCGTGAGAATCACGCGGACCGCTTGGGCGCGGGGCGGGGCGACGGAGTTCATCAACTTCTCTACGGCAAGGCAGTAGCCGAGGCCGTTGGAGACGGCGGCGAGGTAGTCCATGCGGTCGACGTAGGGGGCGAACTGGACGTAGGTGCGATTCTCGGCGATTTTTTCGACTCCGCGGTGGAGGTAGCCGATGATGCACTCGGTGCTCTTGACGCGCTCGCCGTCGAGCTTCAAAACGATGCGGAGCACGCCGTGGGTGGACGGGTGCTGCGGGCCCATATTGAGGACCAGTTCATTGGCGTCGGGCGAGGTGGTCATTGGCCGCTCTCGATGCCGAGGTTGTTCTTGACCCAAGTGTTATCCATTTGGATGATGCCGTAATCTTTGCGGAGGGGGAAGCCGCTCCATTCATCGGGCATAAGGATGCGGGTGAGGTTGGGGTGGCCGGCGAATTCGATGCCGAACATGTCGAAGACTTCGCGTTCAAGCCAGTTGGCCCCGAGGAAGATGGGCACGGCGGAGAGCGGCTTTTGATTGGCGGGCACTTGCGCCTTCAGGCGGACTCGCTGGTTGCGCGAGTGGCTGTAGACGATGTAGACGAGATCGAAGCGGCACTCGCGTTTGGGGTAGTCGACGGCGGTGATATCGACGAGGTAATCGAAGTCGGCTTCGGCGTGGAGCAGTTCCAGCGCCGGGAGCATGGCGGCGAGGGTTAACACGGCGAAGGGTTGATCGACGTACAGATGCGTGTCGAGGACGGCGGCACCGAGGTGCTCGCGGAGGAGTTCCGGGATAGCGCCGTCCCACGGGACGGTCGCCATGACAGCCGGAGCTTTTGCGGGTTTAGGTTCTTCAGCCATCGAACAGCGGGGGTTCACGCACTAGTCGGCGAGACTATTGATGCGCTGAATCTCCTTGAGTAAAAAGTCGAAATTGGCGAAGGGGTCTCCGCCGTGGCGAGCCCAATGGACGCGGCCTTTGGCGTCGATCAGGATGGTCGAATGGAGTTCGATTTCCTCGAAATCGTCGTAGGAGAGAAACCGCTTGGCGTTGGCGAAACCGGTGTCGGAGAGGACACGGAACGGCACCTGTTTGAGTTTGAGCGAGTCGGCGTTGTCTTCGGGGCCATTGCTGGAAATCGCTAGAACGGCGGTGTTGTGTTTTTCAAAATCGCCGTTGCGTTTGGCGGCTTCCTGGAGTTGTTCGAGGCAATGGGGGCATTCCTGACCGAGGTAGAAGATCAGGACGACGTTGCGGCCTTTGTACTCTTCGAGGGTGACGCGCTTCTTCTGCGAATCGAGGGCGTCGAGAGTAGGGGCGCCATAGGGTTCCCAGCGGTTCGGGCCGAGGCTTTCGAGGGTGGTTTTGGCGTAGTTGCGCTGCGGGGCGGGGGAGACGTCCTTGGGCTGGGCGGTGAGGCCGAGGGCCTTCGCTTTGGCGAGGGGCGCGAAGCCGGGGTCGGCGTCGGACCAGACGTGGAGCAAGCGGGCGTAGTGGTCGGTGGCTTTGGCCTTGTCGCCGAGGGCGAGCCACGCTTCGGCGAGGCCGGCGAGCGCGGAGCCGTCGTTGCGGGTGATTTCGAGGGACTTTTCGAAGGCCTTGACGGCGAGGGCGGGCGATTTCGCCTGGAGGTAAGCGCGGCCGAGATCGAGGTAGAGCGAGGAGGGGTAGAAGGGCGGATCGTTCTGGCCTTCGACGAGGGCTTCGTACTTGGCGGCGGCGTTGCCGAGGGCGGTGAGACCGGCTAGCGTTTGCCCTTCGGCGAGGAGGAGCTTGGCTTTGAGTTCGGCCTGCATCAACTCCCAACGGGGCTTGGCGTATTTCTCTTTTTCGATTTCGGCTTGCAGGGCTTTGTGCTTTTCGGTGCTTTTGCGGGCCTTGTCGAGATCGCCGAGGCCAAGGTGGGCGAGGGCTTCGAGAAAGGCCCGCTCTTCTTTATCGCGCAGGAGTTTGTCGTTCCAGTAGAACGCCTTGCCGTCAAGGATTTCCTTCCAGCGCTCAAAACGAACCAGCGTCCGGTTCACCACGAGACGGCCCTGGTAGTGGGGGCTGAAGGCTTCGGCTTTGTTCTCCTTAGGGTCGAGCGGCGCGGCGAGCAACTGACGTCCGGCGCTGACGGCGGCTTCGTACATGCCGAGTTGGCCCTGGATATAGGCGAGATAGTTTTTGTTGTGGGCGTAGTTCCAGTTGTTGTAGGGCAGGGTCATCCGCTCGCGCATGTACTGCTTTTCGACGCGGGTAGCGGCGTCCATGGCGATGGCGGCTTCGTGCCACATGCCGATGCCGGAGTAGATATGGCCGGGCATGTGGTGGGCGTGGCCAATGGCGGGGGCGATGGCGCCGTAACGGCGGCAGCTTTCGAGGGCGAACTCGGGATCCTTACCGTCCCAATTGTGGATGCGGTAGTGATGAGCGCCGGGGTGGTCGGGGTTCTTGGCGAGGACCTGCTGGACCATTAACTCGGTTCCGAAGCGGTCTTCCATCATGTTGGTCAGGGCGAGAAGCGCCCGGGCTTCGACATCATCCGGGTACTTCATGGCGATCCGTTCGAGGATGCGCCTTTGGCGGTTCCGATTGGCTTCGCGGTAACCGGGATCGTCGGGGTTTTGCGTCGTGTCGTCGGCCGAGGACTCGATGTACCAGCGTTCGCGCTCGGTGACGGTGGCCTTGTGTTTGACGGCTTCAGCCAGGAACTCCTTACCGCGGGTGCCCTGCGCGGCGCGGGACAAGCCCCACCAGGCCATGGCATTGTCGGGTTCCAATTTCAGGCACCACCGAAACGCCCGCTCGGCTTCGTAATACCAGAACGAGTGGAGCAGGGCGTTGCCCTGGTTGAACCATTTCTGCACTTCCGGGTTTTTGTGGGTGATCGGGAAGGGCGTATTCCCGATGGCGCGGATCTCCCATGGCTTTTGCCGGGGTCCGGAGTCGAGCGCTTCCCCGTAATGGGAGTGCCCGGCGCGGGGGGTCTCGGCCCAAAGGGAACTTAGGGAGAGAAGGGTGGCGATGAAGAGAGCTTTCAACACGGAAGAGTTAACCCTTTAGTGTAATCCCTACCAGGATGCAGGGGTTTTTCCGGTCGGTCAATGAGCTGCAACCGAATGGCAACTGGGGGGATTGGGGGGGGCTAGAAGAAGTCCGAACGGTTCGGTTTCTGTTGGGCCAAAGCGGCGTTGAGGAACTGAATGACGGGATACATCGCTTCGAATCGGCGGACGACTTCACCGACCAGCTTGGGGGTTAAGGCCATCGCGGGATCGAGAGTGAGATCGAAGTAGAGCCACTGTTTCTTGCGAATCCAGAAATCCGCGGGGTCGTCCTTGGGGAAGCCCTTGGGCGGCCGGGTGAGGGAATCGCCTTGGAGTTCGCCGAGGAACTTCTTTCGCTTTTTGTTCTCGACGAGGGCGGTCCAGGCGTCGAGGTCGTTGACGATCGCGTTCCGAATGGCCAGCATCTGGGGTGGCTCGGGAGAGTAGACGCCGCCGGCGACTTCGATTTGGAATGGCGAAACGGAGACATAGAAGCCGGCCATGGCTTCCTTGTCGGTGACCGATTGATGAAACGAGGCGGAGGAGTTGGTTTTGTAGGGCGTTTTGTTTTTGCTGAAGCGGGTGTCGCGATAGATCCGGTGCATCGCCTTCTTAGGGTCTGTGATGTACTCGGGGGCGAAGCGGGCGAACTCGGCGTTGAGGACCTCGACGAACTCCACCATGGGAGCTTTGACGGCGGTGTCGTAGATATCCTTGCGCGCTTGGAACCACTCGCGTTGGTTGTTGTCTTTGAGTTCGCGGAGGAACTCCTGGCCGGGGGCCGGGAAGCCGCGGAACAGGTTGGGCATTCCTCTAGATTACGCGGTTGCGGCTATGGACTCTTCGACGATGCGGCCGTCGAAGAGGCGAATGCTGCGTTGGGCGAAGCGGGCGAAGCGCGGATCGTGGGTGACCATGCAGATGGTGGCGCCGCCTTGATGGAGTTCTTCGAGCAGGTTCATCACCTGTTCGCCGTTTTGCGAATCGAGATTGCCGGTGGGCTCGTCGGCCAGGAGGATGGCGGGACTGCCGGCGAGGGCGCGGGCGACGGCCACGCGCTGTTGCTGGCCGCCGGAGAGTTGGGAGGGGTAGTGCCGTTCGCGGTGGCCCATGCCGACGCGTTCGAGGGCTTCGCGGACGGCCTTTTTGCGATCGGCGGCGGGCATGTTGCGGTAGGTCAGGGGCAGTTCGACATTTTCGTAAACGGTGAGGTCGCCGATAAGATTGAAGGCCTGGAAGATAAAGCCGATTTCACGATTGCGGATGCGCGCCCGCTCGCTGAGTTTCAGGTCGGTTACGGGATGGCCGTTGAGCGTATAGCTGCCGTCGGTCGCCGAATCGAGCAGGCCGAGGATGGCGAGCAGCGTCGACTTGCCACAGCCGGAGGGCCCGGAGATCGAGACGTACTCGCCGCGTCGAATCTCCATTTCAATCCCGGCGAGCGCGTGGGTTTCGACTTCATCGGTGACGAACCGTTTGCTGACACTTGAAAGCTTGATGATCTCTTGCATTTATTCCTTCCCGAGCAACTCCAGCAGATACGCTGTAGCCTCTTTATTCTTCATGGTCGTTAGGCGTTCGACGGCCATACGCTTTAAGTCTTTGTCGGTTTCTTTGCGGGCGATTTCGACGAGTAGGCCAGCTTTGCCGGAGGCGGAGAGACCGTCGAGAATGGCGCGTTTGGTGTTCTTGTCCGTTTCGGTGGGGTAGAGCTGCGCCAGTTCCGCGTGGCCGCCGCAGGCGCCTAGCATTTGCAGGGCTTCGCGGCGGAGATCGAGGTTGGTTTCGGACTTCGCCGCGGCCAGCAGGCGCTCTTTGTCGCGGCTGATCATGAAGCCGCGGAGGACGGCGCGCTTGACGGAAACGTCGGTGGCGGAGGCGTAGAGATCGGCCAGGCTCTGGCGGGATTCGGGTGAATTCAGGACGCCAAGATATTCGACCGCAGCGAGTTGCAGGTCGGGGTTGGCGCCGCCTTTGGCGTACTGGGTGACGATTTCGCGGGCCCGGGCGCTGCGGCTTTGCGCCAGGACGAAGAGGGCGCGTTTTTTGAGACGGGGAGGGTTCTTCGGGGCGTTCAGGATTTTTTCGAGCAGCGGGAGGGCGATTTCCGGCTCGGAGTGCATCAGGCCATTGAGGGCAAGGAGTTTGAGTTCTTCATCCTCTTCGGCTTCGGGCCGAACGGGCTGGCCGGCGGCTTGGCGCATCTCGGCGGCCAGAGCTTTCGCGTCGTTGAGCCAGCCACTTTTGGGGTGGGATTTTTCGAGTTCGGCGAGGGCGGCCAGGCCTTCGGTGGAGCGGCCTAAGCGCGACAGGGAGTAGGCCTTCCAATAGAGGGCACCATCGGCGCGGGCTTCCTTCATCTCGATGACCTTGCCGAAGTGCTCGACGGCCTTTTCATACTGGCGTTGGTCTACTTCACGAGCAGCTTGGCGGTAGGCATCCTGGGAGGCCCAGGCGTAGTTCATAGCCCGCGGCGCTCGCGGAGCCGGGGGAGCGGCTGGCGCGGGGGGTGCGGCGGGCTGGCCGAAACTGAGAAGGGTCAGGCTCATTCCTGTTAAGCAGGTACGTAAGGTGCTACGGGTGAGTTCAAAGAAAGTAACTGAATTCATAAGATTCCTTTTATGGGTGGTGGCTCGGAGGCCACAATTCGAATTTCGAAAATAATGCCCTTTCGGGCGATTCTGGTTCGGAGCTCCTGCAACTGCGGGCCGCTCAACTGCGCTGGGCTGTGGGCGATTTCGAGCAGGATTTCTTCGAGATCGCTCAACAACTGGTTCACCCGGGCTTCGTGCGTTCCGCTGGCGGTCTGTTTGTAGAGTCGGTTGTCATCGAGCAGTTGCTCGGCGGACTGGCGTTGCCAGGAGATATCCATCGTCCGGCCGGGGGCGTTTTCGATTTCGGCGAGGACCATGAGGCTGGAGGCCAAATGTCCGTCGAGCGCGACGCGGAGGAGCCTGGCGCGGGGATCGTCGGCGATGGCGAGGGGCTTATTTCGTTCGTAGGCGGTGCCGGCGAGAAACGCTCCGACGACCACGACTGCCGCCACGGCCAATCCAAAGGCCCCGTGCCGGGTGTTCCGCCGGGGCGCGGTCGAGAGTTGCACTTTGCGCCAAATTTGCTGGCCGTAGTCGGCCCCACGTTCCGGGAGCGGCGCGGCGTCGAGCGAATTCAGGACCCGTTGCAAGCTCTGATAGTTCTGCCGACAATCGGCGCATGCGACGAGGTGCGGTTCCAGGTCGTCGGCGCCGCCGTCGCCGTAGTAGTGCAAGATGAGTTGGTCTTCGGTGGGATGGGTCATTTGTGCGTAATCCAGGTGAGGGTAATCCAGGGCAAAAGGGCCCGACGCAATTTTTTGACCGCGCGAAAAATGCTTTGCTTGGTGGCGTTTTCGCTGAGGCCGAGCGATTCGCCGATCTCGACCAGCGGGACGCCTTCGTAGTGGCGGAGGGTAAAGGCGGCCCGTTCGTATACGCTGAGTCCCTTCAGGGCTTCGGCGATTCGTTCGCCGAGGAGTTGGGAACTGGCGAGGCGTTCCGGCGTCGGAGCCGGGGATACCAGTTCGAGTTCGGTCGTACCCGGGCGGTTCTTTCTCAGGGTGTCGAGCGCAAGGTTTCTGGCAATCGTATGGATCCACGTGGCAAAACTCGCCCGTGACTCATACCGATGGATCTCCCGATAGGCCCGCATAAACGTCTCCTGAACGATTTCATCCGCGTCGCTTTCGCTGCCCGTGATTCGAAACGCCAGCCGGAACACACTCCGGCTGTGGCGCTCCACCAGCTCGGCGAAGGCATCCGCCTCGCCCGCCTGCACCCGGCTCACTGTTGCCAGATCAATCTCGTGCATTTTTACGATTAGACTGACACGCACCGCTTGGGTTAGCCATAATCAAAAAAATGACTTTGGCCCTTGCGGCGCTGGAGCGGCTCCAGACCATCCCTGATTTGACCGTCCAGACGGGCGCGCTCCTCGGAAACCATACGCGCTTTCGCTTGGGAGGGGCATGCCAGGCGTTGGTTTCGACGACGAGCGAGGCCGCCTACTTGGCCGCGCTAGGGGTGCTGACCGGCTCCGAGGTCACGTGGACGACGATCGGCGGGGGGACGAATTTGATCGTCAGTGATGCCGGGTACCCCGGGCTGGTGCTGCAATATAACGCCAAGACGATCACGGTGGATGACGCGGGCGTTCGAGTGGACGCCGGTGCCGATCTGAACGATCTCGTCGATTTTGCGAACGCGCACGGCTTGGCCGGGATGGAAGCCATGGCGGGAATTCCCGGCTGGGTAGGGGCGGCGATCTACGGCAACGCTGGGGCATACGGCCAATCGATTGCGGAACGGATCGAGTGGGTTCGTTTTGCGGACGGGGCCGAGGTGCGACAGTTTGGCCGAGCCGAATGTGAGTTTCGATACCGGGAAAGCATCTTCAAACGGAACAAAGGCTGGCAGATCCTTTCGGCCGGGCTGCGGCTCGAAGTGGGCGAAGCGGGGGTGCTGCAGGCCAAATCCGCCTCGATCCGGGCCACGCGCGATGCCAAGTTCCCGCCCACGATGCAGTGTGCGGGGTCGATTTTCAAGAACCTACTGCTCCGCGAGTTGTCCCCGGCCGTGGCGGCGCAGGTGCCGGCGAACGTCATCCGGGAAGGCAAGATTCCGGCGGGCTGGTTCCTCGAAGAGGTGGGCGCGAAGGGGCTGGCCGTGGGTGCGATGCGCGTGGCGGACTACCACGCGAACCTTGTCTACAACACGGGCGGGGGCACGGCGGCCGATTTGGTCGCGCTGCTAAGTGAACTCAAGCGCCGGGTGTTCGATCGGTTTGGCCTGGAGATCGAAGAGGAAGTTCAATTCCTTTCGTGATTTACTAGAGAATATGTTGACTCTCGGATTTGTCACGGCGATCCTGCCCGATCTGTCGCTAGAGGAAGTGTTAGCCTTCGCGGCCCAAAATGGCTTTTCGGCTGTAGAAGTGATGTGTTGGCCGCAGGGCAAGGCGGAGCGCCGCTATGCGGGCATCACGCATATCGACGTGGCGGGCTTTACTGCGGCCGACGCGAAACGTGTCCAGGACCTGACGGCCAAATACGGCGTTTCGATTAGTGGGCTCGGCTATTACCCGAACCCGTTGACGGCCGACGCGGAAGAATCGAAGCTGTATTGCAATCACATTAAGGCCGTGATCAAGGCCGCGAAGCTTCTGGGCGTGGGGGTGATGAACACGTTCGTGGGCCGTGACCATACCCTTTCGGTGGACGAGAACTGGCCCCGGTTTCTCAAGACTTGGCGCCCGATCATCAAGTACGCCGAAGACCAAGGGGTTAAAGTCGGAATTGAAAACTGCCCGATGTCCTTCACGAAAGACGAGTGGCCCGGCGGCAAGAATTTGCTTTCGTCGCCGGCGATTTGGCGTCGTGCTTTTAGTGATATTCCCAGCGACAACTTCGGGCTGAATTTCGATCCGTCGCACTTCATTCTGCAGCACATGGACTATCTAAAGGCGATGCGCGAGTTTGCGCCGAAGCTGTTTCATATGCATGCCAAGGATGCCCGCATCGACAGTGAGAAGCTGAATGACGTGGGTGTTTTCGCGCATCCGAACCTGTTCCATACGCCGAAGCTGCCGGGGATGGGGGACGTGAATTGGGGTAAGTTTTTTAGCGTGTTGACGGAGACCGGTTACAACGGCGCGGTGTGCATTGAAGTGGAAGATCGCGCGTTTGAAGGCTCGCTGGAGAACCGAAAGGCGTCGCTCGTGCAGAGTGGCCGGTACCTGAAAAACTTCATCCCCTGATATCTCGATGCTGACGCTACGCCCTGCCCATTTAGACGCTCTGCGGACCGACCGCATCGCGCGATTCGAAGCCACCCTGGTAGAAACGGTCAAGACTCTGTTTCCGGCCGAGGTTGCCGGCCTCGGCCCTTCGAATCTGCCCGTGGTGGTTCACGAGGCCATGGCCGCTGCTCAGAAGCTGCAACTGGACGACGATTTTGCGATCCGCAACTTCGTCTTTCTAGCGGTTGTATTCCAGCCCGATTTTCTGACGGCGAAAAAGACGAAATGGATGGCGGACTTTCTGGACGACCAGGCGAGTTCGCCCGAAACCCGCATGTTGTCCCTGTTTGAAGCGATGTGGCGGATCCGCCGCTACCACCCGTTTCTGCTTGCCGCTAAAGCTCCCCTGCCTCCCAATGGATAACCATCTATGGCCACGAACCTTGTACTCCCCTGCCAAGCCAATGTGATTAAGGGCCGAATCGAAGTCCGCGTCAAGCGGCGCAACCCAAGCAAGAAGAAAGGCACTATCGGCAAGCAGTTGCCCGATATCGCGCTGGAACTCCGCGAGGTGGGCAATGATACGGTCCTGGCGACTTCCAAGTCAAAGGGGAAGAAGGATTGCGCGGTGTTCGATACCAACATCGACCCGACCAAGCAGTACGTGGTGAAGGCCGTGATGAAGACCGGGAGATCGTCGAAGACGAAGACGGGACCGTTCGGGCCGCCGCAGAAATTCGGTACTTTCCGGAAGACTGACTATCGCACGGCGCAGGTCGAAATCTGGCTACACCAGTACGAGTACCAGATGAAGTTCAAGCTGGGCGATGTGGATTCGATTTTTGCGAACGCGAAGAATACCCGGCTGGGTCGCATGGAGCGGCTTCAGGTGCTCGGGTTGCTGCCCCGCCCGCTCGACCATAGTGAGGTCGGGGCGTGCTTCGACTACGTCTGGGGAACGTATATGAAGCGGCTCGTTTCCGGCTCGGACGACCCGTTAGTGCACGCGGGCATCGACGATGGCGCGATGGATACGGCGATTGAGACATGGCTTCCGGAGTTCCTGGTGGAGAACTCCGAGTTCCCCGCCCCCGGAGCGTTTGCCAAGATTCGCGCTTCCGGCGACTATCGGGTATTCCACCGCGATTTCGACGAGAAGTACTTCAAGGAACCGGAGTTCACGCTGGCGCGGGGAGTTCGCTACGATGTGGAGCAGCGTTTCCTGCAGGCCAATCCGGCGTTGGGCAAGATTCCGCTGACGGTGGTTCTGGAGCGTCGGGAGGAGAATAGCGCCGACCCTTGGAAGGCCGCGCCGAACAAGCTGGTGCGGGTTCAACTTCTCCCGCCGGATACGCTGCCTGCCTACGGCGGGCCCGGGGGACCCAAGGAGTTGGTAGGGGCTAATACCTGGACGGCTCAGGTGACGGGTGCTCCGATCCGGGCGGTCGCCGGAAAGGCGTTGAAGAGCTCCCGGAAGGCCAAACACGGTGGTCCGGGGCCATTGGGCTATCTGAAGCGGCATGTGACCGAGCGAAAGGGCGACCCCGGGTTTGCGTCGCCGAACAAGAACGACCCGCAGAAGGACAATGTGTGGGTTGAGTTTGGCGGGAAGCGCCGGATGGCGACCGATATGCGGAATGTCACGACGGCTGGGGCGGCGGAGAATATTTTCAGCCTGAACGATCTTGGTCAGTTTCGGACCAAGAATGCCTTGACGGCTCCGGCGGCGGCGGGCGACTTGAAGGCCGATCCGTATTCGGTGGAGATGCGCACGAATGCCGCGGGGGTGGCGGGCGTAATCTTTGCGCCGTCTCTGATTGGCGGCGATCGGTATAAGCTGCGCGCTTATTTCGACACGTCTAAGAAGCCGCGCGCCGAGGCGAAAACGGGCACGATGGTACGTTGGCGGACGATGCGGGTGGCGCGGAGTCTTTCGGTGACCCCGCCCGGGGCGAAGGCGGGTCTGCACGCCTCGATTAAGAGTGAGTTGGAGGCCTATTACGGCGAGTGCGACCACAAGGAGATGCGCTACTGCGGGGAGTGCCTGCTGCGCGAGGGCACCGTCGTCGAGATGGATTTCAAAGGCTTTTTGACGAAGGAGTTTTCGAAGTCTTACTGCGAGATTCTGGTCGACAAGACGGCCGTGCAGCCGGCCCACAAAGTGATCGACAAGGCGTGTTTGGACCGGGCTGTCGCGGCGTTGCAACTAGAGCAGGAGAACGGCGACCAGCAGGGTGGGATCGTCGAGTGGAACGAATCCTTCCGACAGAACGCGGGTACGGTGGTGGGCTCTTTGAAGGGCAAAGGGACCATTATGCCCAAGACCGTGAAGGTCATGGTGGATCAAGGCGGCAGTACCTCGATCGTGCTGATTGACGACGGTAACGGCAACTTTACCGGCACCGGCAAACAGGCCATATCCGGCCAGGTATTTCGGGGCATCGGCACCATCGACTACGCGACAGGGGCCTTCAACATCACATTCCAGGAGGGGGTGCCGACAGAGGCTACCGTCAAGATTTTCTACAAACTAGGGGTGGCGCTGGACCTGGAGAGCCTGATCTACTGGGCCGATAACTCGCCGTTCCTGTTCAACATTCATACTCCACAGGCTTACAACAGCATCATTGACCCGGCGGAATTCACGAAGTTGCCGACTCAATTTTCGGTGACGAAAGAACTCCTGGGGACGGGCGACGATACGATTATCAACTTTGAAAAGCAGCTTCCGGCCGGCTTGGTCACGTATAAAGTCCAACTCGACGGCGCCGATCTGAAGGACAAGGTGGTCGCCACGCTAAGCCCCACCTCCAAGCTCACGATCTCCGATACGGAAGAGGTTGTTAAAACAATTGGCTTCGACACGAAGGCAGCAGTGATCGGCACGTTTACAGCCACGCTGACGGAAGACCCGGCCGCAACGAGCATGATGATCGTCGTCTCATCGCTCAGCAGGGCAGATAAGGATGAGGACCGGAAGGAAGACGGCCTCGCGATTGTGCGACGGACTGGCGTAGCCCAGATTACCGGCACCCAACGGGGCCTGTCCGTTACATGGGACGGGCCGACCCGCAAACTAACCGTTACATTTGCGCAGGAAGGCGCGGACAAAGTCTCGGCGATCAAGCTTAAATATTCAAAACCCAAGGCGCTTCCGGCGGGACAGAAGCTGACGATCGACTACACGGCGGCTGAGGTTTACGACAACACAACGCCCAAGCCGGTCGCGGGCGGATTGGGCAAGCCGGGAAGCCAACTCGATGCGCATCTATCGAAGATGATCAGCTTTTATCTGATGATCAAGTTGATCCGGGCCATCGACGGCGACAACGGCGGATTCATGCCGGGTCTGATCGGGCTGCAAGCTCCGCTTCGCGATACTTGGTCATCGATCTACGACCCCAATGGGCTCCATCAAGGCAAAGGAATTTGCAATGGCTTCTTCGTGTTTTACGGCAATCGTTGGCGCAATGCTCCGGTAGATGACCTGAACACGTTCGACCAACTCTCGCTGCACGAGATGAGCCACTGTCTCTACCTGAACCATTTCCCGTCCGGCAATCCGTTCGGGGGCGGATCTCGCGCCGACCTTCACGACATGTTCGACAACTGCATGATGGGCTACGGCAAGAACGAGTCCGATCTGTGCGGGAAGTGCGTGGCGGCTTTCATGGGCGTCAACACGAGCGATGCCCGGTTGGGGACTTGGAACGGCACCTCGTACGTGAAGAACGATTCCGCGCTGACTTCGGCCCAGGACGACATCGACACCCCGGCAGGAAAGAAGCACGTCGAGCCCCCCTTGCTGGCGGCCCCCGAACCGGCGAAAGACGCCGATGACATCATGTCACTGTTGCTGAACTGTCCGGTTGGAAAACAGGTCTGGGATCTCGCGCTCGACGTAAATGGAGGGGCTGAGCCGGAGATCAGCAATTCGGGCCCGACTGGCACGGGTATGTGTCAGATCATCCCGGCTATCATTGCGTTCCCCACCATAGCCCGAGTGGAATTCCATAGCGAGACAGAAAAACAACAGCTTCTTAGCTTGGGCGGCGAATTCCGGGTGACCGATACGAAGGAGGAACTGGTTCAATTCATCGGCGACTGGGTCGGGGTGCAGATTCTGATTATGGAGCTGGGCAACCTCACAAAGCGCTACGACTTCTTTGATCTTGACTACCGGATGCAGAAGGGCGATGCAGGTCTGGAGGAATACGTCAAAGAGACGGAACGACTCGAGTACCTGGGCGGCGTCACGTACGTTATCAATGCCTATAACCGATGCAAAGACTACTGGCAGGCGCCTGTCTGTCAAAAGGCTTCGTCCATGAATTCCACGAAGACGGCTCCGATGGCGTTTGACGAGTACTACGACGGCCTGCCGGAGACCCACAAAGGCAAATACTACGGCGAATGGCACGAAAAGGGGATGTTGCCGTTCTATCTGAAGAACACCCCTCGGCTTCGGGCTCTCGCTCCTATTCGGGTCGAAAAGATATTGCACACGGTGAAACACACCTTCGGGTCGGGGGACACGTGGATCGTTCCGAAGCCGCCGATGAACTTGTTCAGTGACGACGACGCATGCTGGACGCTGCTGAACACGATGTTTGGCTTGGACCCCGATTGGGACGTCGACGCCAGGAATCGGGTCCTCGATTGGACCAAGCAGGAACTGGCTATGCAAACCAGTCCGGACGCGATGGTTCGAGTTGGCGCCATCGCCGGGTTGGCGAGGACGAACCCACCTAATTTGACATAAACTGCCCTTCCCCCCTTGCACAAGCCTTCGTACTGCGATAGCGTAAACAGGCTCACCCTTGGGAAACTTTCGTGACTGATCTTTTGGTTGTTCGTCTTGTCTTCGTGATTACGATCGCTGCGGCCGCTTACTTTCTGCGGCCTGGCGCGTTGCAGCCGTGGCCCGCGGCAGCGGTCGGAGCCATCGTCGGTTGCCTGATCGTGGCCTTCGAAGCGCGGGTGCGCCGCATCTCGCTCCAGCGTCTGCTGGGCGCCGCGGTTGGAAGCATTTTTGCGATTTTGGGGGCTTATCTGATGACCCTCGTCCTTGGCCAGGCGTTCCCCGATAACCGCGACACGGTTCCCTTTTTGCAGGTGATGATTCTACTTTGGATGACCTACTGCGGCATGGTCATCGGAGCGAACAAAGGCGAGATGCTGAACTTAAAAGCGCTGGGTGGGATGTTTGGCAACGAAATCGTCATCGCCAAAGAAGACTTGAAGATTCTCGATACCAGCGTCATCATCGATGGCCGCATTGCCGACATCGCCGAAACCGGGTTCATCGAGGGCACCTTCATCATTCCCCAATTCGTGCTCCGCGAGTTGCAACTGGTCGCCGATTCCTCGGACTCGCTCAAGCGTAACCGGGGCCGCCGTGGTCTCGACATCCTGAGCCGGATCCAAAAGAACCCCGATTTACACATCCGTATCGTGGAAGAGGACTTCCCGCAGGTGCGCGACGTCGATATGAAACTGCTGGAACTGGCCAAGCTCCTGAACGGCAAGGTGGTCACCAACGATTTCAACCTGAACAAGGTCGCGCAGATCCACGGCGTCGAAGTGCTGAATATCAACGAGCTCGCCAATTCGCTTCGACCTGTCGTACTTCCTGGTGAATTGATGAAGGTCTTTATCTTGAAAGAAGGTAAGGAGCAGAGCCAAGGCATCGCCTATCTGGACGACGGAACCATGGTCGTCGTCGACAACGCCCGGAAGATGATTTCGAAGACAATCGAGATCTCCGTTACCAGCGTTCTGCAAACCACCGCTGGCAAAATGATCTTTGGTCGGTTCGATGAGCGGGTGCATACCGCCGAAAAGGTCGCAGCCGCGCTACACTATAATCCCTGACCATGAAAGTTGCTGTCATCCTTCCAGCGGCGGGCTTGGGCACCCGGATGGCCAAGTCACAGCCAGACGCCGTCCATAGCCGCAAGCAGTTTTTAGTGCTTGAAGGCTCGCCCATTCTGCTGCACACGATTCGGAAGTTCGCTCGATGCGCCTCCGTGACGGAAATCGTCGTGGCCCTGCGCGGGGACGACATTGGATGGTTCCAGGAGCTACTGGACAAGGAATCGCTGGCGAAGCCGGTTCGGTTGGTGGTCGGCGGCGACTCGCGGCAAGAGTCCGTCGAACATGCCCTGGCGGCGCTTGATGAATCGGTGGAATTAGTGGCCGTTCATGACGCGGTGCGCCCTTTCGTGAGCCTGGAGCAGATTGAAGCCGTGATCGCCGAAGCCGCCGTCTGCGGTGCCGCGATTCTTGGGGTGGTACCGGTGGATACGGTGAAGCGCGTCGCTCGTCATCGGATCGAGACCACAATTCCGCGGGAGCGCCTGGTGCTGGCGCAGACGCCGCAGGTATTCCGGTTGCCGCTGCTCCAGCGGGCGTTCGCGCAGGCGACGGCCGACAGCTTTACCGGAACGGACGAATCGTCTTTGGTCGAACGCCTTGAGAACGTTGATGTCCACGTCGTGCCCGGTAGCGATCGCAATATCAAGATCACCAAGCCGACGGACCTGGAACTCGCCAAGGCATTCCTGGCTGAAGAGGGGACCCGAAAGCAGCTATGACCGAGTACCGCACGGGACTCGGCTGGGATAACCATCGCCTCGCTCCCGGGCGGCTGTTGATTCTGGCTGGCATTGTGATTCCGCACGAAACGGGTTTCGAGGCTCACTCGGACGGCGATATTTTGCTGCACGCGGTGACGGATGCGTTGCTGGGCGCCGTGGCCCTTGGCGATATTGGGATGCACTTCCCCGATACGGACCCGCAATGGCGCGGAGCGTCCTCCGATCGTTTTGTGCAGCACGCGCTGGGCTTGGTGCGCGAGCGCGGTTTCGAGCTTTCGAATGTGGATACGACGGTTATCCTGCAGCGGCCCAAGCTCAAAGACTATCGGGAACAGATCCGGGCGAACCTTGCCGCGCTGGTCGGCCTGCCGAATGACCGCGTCAACGTGAAGTTTAAGACCGCGGAGAAGGTCGGCCCGGTTGGCCAGGAACTGTCCGCCGAGGCCCAAGCGATCGTCACGATCCTGCGTCATACTGATAAGTAGAGAGGGTGTCTGTGAAACTTGCGCTGTCGTTTGCCGTTCTTGCTGCTTGTGCGTTTGGGCAGGTGACTTATACCCGCGAGATATCGCGTGTTTTTCAGGAGAAGTGCCAAGGCTGTCATCGCGAGGGCGACATTGGGCCCTTCGTGCTGGATTCCTACGAAGCGGCGATGACATGGGGCGAAGACATTCAGCGGGTGATCGAAACCAAGCAGATGCCACCGTGGAAACCCGTCGCCGGCCATGGAGAGTTCCAGAACAACTTCGGTTTGTCGGATGAACAGCGCGACCTGATTCTGAACTGGTATCGCGGTGGCGCTCCGGAAGGAGACGCCCGCGACCTGCCCGAGCCGACAGCCCAAACGGGCGAGTTCCAGCTTGGCGATCCCGACGTGGTTTTGACGATGCCGCAGACTTACTCCCTGAACCGTCGCGGCGATATCTACCGTTGCTTCGTGATCCCCACCGACTTCGGAGTCGACCGCTACACGGACGCAATCCAAGTCGTCCCCGGAAATCGCCAAGTGGTGCATCATGTGATTCTGTATCTCGACACCTCCGGCAAGGCCCGGCAGATGGATGGCAAAGACGGCAACCCCGGTTACGACTGCTTCGGGGGTCCGGGCGATGGTATTCCGCTGACTCTTTCGAGCATGGCGGGAGGTTGGGTCCCCGGCACGAGAGCCGCTCGTCTTCCCGAAGGCGTCGGGACACTGCTGCCGAAGGGCGTCGACGTGATCATGCAGGTGCACTACTACCCCGGTGGTCGCACGCAGCAGGAAGACCAGACGAAGGTCGGCCTTTACTTTTCGAAGCAGGAAGTGAACAAGCGTCTCGTTTATTTGCCGGTCGTAAATACGAGTTTCCGGATTCCGGCTGGCGCCGAGAGCTATGACGTCGTGGCTAACTTCCCGATTCCTCCGTTATTCGACGCGACGGCGTTCCTGGTCGCTCCGCACATGCACCTGCTGGGCACGAAGTTCAAACTGGAGAAGCTGAAGCCGAACGGAACGACCGAATCGCTGATCTATGTCGACGATTGGGACTTTAACTGGCAGGGCTTCTACAAGTATCAACAGCCGATCCGGTTGAACGCCTTTGACCGCCTCCGTGCAACCTGCACCTTCAACAACTCCGAGAAGAACCCGAAGAACCCGAGCAACCCGCTGAAGGTGGTGCGCTGGGGCGAAGGCACTGAAGACGAGATGTGCCTTGGCTTCCTTGGCGTGACTTTCGACCGCGAGAACATCATACCGTTCAACATGCCGATTGCTTTTTAGCCGCTAATGCCTGACGTCGTTCGACCGCCTGGCCCGCCGAGTGGGCTCTTTTCCGGCGGGCTGTTTGCCTTCCGCAAGGACCCGCTTAGCTACATTGAGAAAGTCGCGGCGGACTTCGGGCCGCTCGCGTACTTCCGGGCCGGACACCAGCATATCTATCTGGTGAGCGAACCGGACCTGATCCGCGACGTGCTCGTCACGCGCAACGCCCTCTTCACGAAGAGCCGCATTCTGCAGCGTGCCAAAACGCTGCTGGGCGAAGGGTTGCTGACCAATGAAGGCACATCCCATATCAAGCAGCGCCGCATGGTTCAGCCGGCGTTCTATCGCGACCACCTCGTCGGCTACGGCGCGCAGATGGTGGCCCTCGCCGACCAGTCCCGCCGCCGTTGGCAAAACGAAGCCATTCTCGACATCGATCAGGAGATGATGCGGCTGACTTTGGCGATCGTCGGACAGACGCTGTTCAGCGCCGATGTCGAACAAGAGGCGCCGCAAGTGGGCGAAGCGATGAATGCTCTGGTTGCCATCATGCCGCTGCTGATGCTGCCCGGGTCGCAGTTCATCGAGTACGTTCCGCTGCCCGCCACACGGCGTTATTTGCGGGCCGCTAAGCTCGTTGAGGGCACGATCTACCGGATCATCAACGAGCGCCGGGCTTCGGGTGAGAACCCCGGCGATCTCCTGTCGATGCTGATGGCCGCTCGTGACGCCGATGGCGACCAATCGGCGATGTCCGATAAGCAGGTCCGCGACGAAGCGCTCACCTTGTTTCTGGCCGGCCACGAGACCACCGCCACCGCGCTCGCCTGGACTTGGTATGTGCTGGCGCAACACCCGGAAGCCGAGGCGGCGATGCATGCCGAGTTGGAAACGGTGCTCAACGGTCGCCTGCCGACGTTCGACGACCTGCCGCAACTCCGCTACACGCAGCAGGTGTTCGCCGAATCCATGAGACTCCATCCGCCCGCGTGGGCCCTGGGACGCATGGCGCGCGAGCCTTTGGAGTTAGGGGGCTACACGCTGCCGACCAAGTCGATCGTCATCATGAGCCCCTACCTGATGCATCGCAACGCCAAGTATTGGCCGAACCCCGACCGGTTCGAACCCGAGCGTTGGGCCGAAGGCGATTTCTACAAACGGGACTTCACTTACTTCCCGTTCGGCGGGGGGCCGCGCATTTGCGTTGGGGAACGCTTCGCCTGGATGGAAGGCGTACTGCTTCTCGCCGTGATCGCGCAGAAGTGGCGGTTTCGACTCGTCCCCGGTCACGTGGTCGAGCGCAAGGCGCTGATCACCCTGCGCTCGAAACACGGCATTAAAGTTACTACATTGGCGCGCTGAGGCTCTTTTGCCGGGCGGGCAGGAACTCGTCGCCGGCCCGCCAGGTCGTGGTGACGCTGGAGTTCGCAATGGTCAAGCCGATCGTCCAGCCAAACCGCCCCATCTGCTCCATGCCCGCGAAATCCCAGCTTTCCTTGTACTCATCCGATGGCTGGTGATAGTGCTTGGCGTTGTACTCGTAGATGATGTTATCGCCGAAGGTTTCGTCCTTGCCCCAATACTCGGTGCCCATATTCACCGAAAACGCCGGCACCCCCGCACGGGCAAAGGCGAAATGGTCGGAACGGTAGTAGTGGCCCTGCTCCGGATGCGGGTCCGCCTTAATCTTCAGGTTAAACCGCTTCGCCGTGGCTTCGACGGTGGGATAAACGCTGGTTCGTTCGGCACCGATCACGACCACGTCCTTCACCGCACCGAAGGGATAGAACGAGTCGTAGTTCACATTCAGCATCGTCTTCCCGGCCGCGATGATCGGCTTTGCGGCGTAGAATTCCGCGCCGCGCAGCCCGCTTTCTTCCGCCGTGACGGCCAGGAAAATTGCCGATCGCTTCGGCCGCTGTTGCAGAGCGCCCCACGCCCGGGCCGCTTCCAACAGGATGCCGCAGCCGGTCGCATTGTCCACCGCGCCGTTGTAAATGGCGTCGCTTCCCTTCTCCGCGCCCATCCCCAGATGATCCCAATGCGCGCTGAAAACGACGGCCTGCTTGCTCAATTCAGGATCACTCCCGCGCACAATGCCGGCCACGTTGGCCGCCCGAATTGGCCGCAGTTTCGTAGGGATCGCGCCCTTGACGGCAATCCCCAGCGGCATCGCGCGGAAGCCTTTGGTATTCGCCTGAGCCAGCAATTCGTCCAGATTCTTGCCCATCGCTTTCTCGGCCGCTCCTCGCGTTACCCAACCCGCAAACGCCAACGCCGGGGCCCCGGCGTCCAACTTCACTTGCGGATCTTCCTTGCCCCACGAACTTCTCACCACCTCCCAGCCGTAGCCCGCCGTCGGGGTGGTATGCAGAATCAGACAGCCCACCGCGCCCCGCCGCGCCGCCTCTTCGTACTTGTACGTCCAGCGGCCGTAGTAGGTCAGCGCCTTGCCTCCGAAGAACTTCGGGTCGTCGCTCGGGGGTTCGTTCGTGAACAGCACAACCACTTTCCCCTTCACGTCGACTCCGGCGTAATCGTCCCAGCCGAACTCCGGCGCGGTGATCCCGTGGCCGACAAAGACAGCCTCGGCGCCGAATCCGGCCAGACTCTTCTGTTGCATCGTGTTCCCGACGAAATCGACGGCCCAGGTCAGTTCGGACGCGCCCAGCGACAGCTTGGCCGACGATTGGGGCTCCACCCCGACCAGGTCGACGCGCTGGAAGAACGTCCCGTTGTCTCCAGCAGGCTCGACGCCGGCTAGCGCCATTTGCGACGCCAGGTAGGCGGTCGCCAAGTCGCCGCCGCGCGTTCCCACGCCACGCCCTTCGAGCAGATCGCTCGCCAGAAACTTCACATGCTCGCGAATCCGCGCGCCAGAGATCTCGGCTTGCGCCCATAGCGCCGCCGCCCACAATCCAACCAGTACGAGCCTCATGCAGTTCAGTGTAAGCTCTCTTACGCCCTCCTGCGAACACACCGTTGGTTACACCGCAATTCCGATAGACTTTGGGACTATCGGCCTGCTAACCTGAAGACTCCAATGGAGCCGCGCATCCTCAGTCATCTCCGGGCGCTTGAAGCCGAGAGTATCCACATCCTTCGCGAAGTCGTCGCCGAGTTCGCCAATCCCGTCATGCTGTACAGCGTCGGCAAGGACAGCTCCGTGATGCTGCGCCTGGCCCAAAAGGCGTTTTTTCCGGCGAAGATTCCGTTTCCCGTTCTGCACGTCGACACGGGCTACAAGTTCAAAGAGATGTACGAGTTTCGGGACAACCTGGCCAAAGAGCTCGGCCTGAACCTGATCGTCCATACGAACCAGGAAGCGCTGGACGCGGGCACCAACCCTTTCAAGCTTGGCACGCAGAAGTGCTGCGCCCTGCTCAAGACTCGCGCGCTGCTCGACGCACTGACCGCCGGTGGCTACGATGCCGCATTCGGCGGAGCCCGCCGCGACGAAGAAAAGTCTCGCGCGAAGGAACGCATTTACAGCTTCCGCGACAAGTTCGGCCAATGGGACCCGAAGAATCAACGCCCGGAGCTTTGGAACGTCTATAACGCCAAGATCGAAAAGGGCGAGACGATCCGTGTGTTCCCGATCTCCAACTGGACCGAGCTCGACGTCTGGAGCTACATCGAACTGGAGAAGATCCCGATCGTTCCGCTCTACTTCGCGAAGGAACGGGAGATGCTCGTCCGGGGCAACGGCATCAGCCCGATCGAACACAATTACCCCATCCAGATTGGCGAAAAGCCGGAGATGGTGAAAGTCCGCATGCGTTCGCTCGGCTGCACTTACTGCACGGGCGCCATCCGCTCGGACGCCGAAACGTTCCCCCAGCTCATGGACGAACTCGTTCACTTCAAACGTTCCGAACGCGAGAACCGCATCATCGACCACGACACCGAAGGCGCCATGGAGATCAAAAAGCGCGAGGGGTATTTCTAAAATGAGCGTCGAATCCCAACTCCTCCGCTTTACCACCGCCGGCAGCGTCGACGACGGCAAGTCCACCCTGATCGGCCGCCTGCTTTACGAAGCCAAGGGCGTCTACGAAGACCAACTGGCCAGTATCCAGAGTTCGAGCGTTAACCGCTCCACGGGCCCGATTGATTTCTCGTTGCTCACGGACGGCCTTCGCGCCGAACGCGAGCAGGGCATCACCATCGACGTCGCCTATCGCTACGCCGCCACGCCGCGCCGCAAGTTCATCATCGCCGATACCCCCGGCCATGAGCAGTACACGCGGAACATGGCGACGGGTGCCTCCACCGCCGATCTCGCGATTGTCCTGATCGACGCGCGGAAAGGTGTTTTAGTCCAATCCCGCCGCCACGCCTTCATCACCTCGCTGCTGGGCATCCGTTACGTCGCCGTTGCCGTCAACAAGATGGACCTCGTCGACTTCCGCGAAGACGTCTTTAACAAGATTCAAACCGAGTTCATGGCCTACGCGAAAAGCGTGGGGCTGAAGAACGTCGCGTTCTTCCCTATCAGCGCCCTCGAGGGCGATAACATCACCGAGCCCAGCGCCCGCACGCCCTGGTACAAGGGTCCGTCACTGCTCGACCACCTCGAATCGGTCGACCTCGTCGAAGCGCGAAACTTCACCGATCTCCGCTTTCCGGTCCAGTACGTCAACCGACCCACCCTCGATTTCCGCGGCTTCACCGGCCAACTGGCCAGCGGCATTTTGCGCCCGGGCCAGACCGTAATGACGCTGCCTTCCGGCCGCATCACAAAGGTGAAGTCGCTGCCTTCCTACGATGGCGACTTGGCCGAAGCCTACCCGCCGATGTCCGTCACCGTTTGCCTGGAAGACGAAGTCGACGTCAGCCGGGGCGACATGATCGTCGACCCGAACCACGTCCCTCACGTATCCCGCCGCTTTGCCGCCAAGCTGGTCTGGATGCACGAAACCCCGGGCGAGGCCGAACGTGACTACCTGCTCAAACACACCTCGCAAACGGTGCGCGCGCAGATTTCGCGGATCCGCCACCGCATCGATATCAACACCCTCGCCGAGCAACCGGCCAATAAGCTGGAACTCAACGAGATCGCCTCGATTCAGGTGGAAACCCGCCGCCCGCTGTTCTTCGATCCCTATCAGCAGAACCGCATCACAGGGGCGTTCATCCTGATCGACCCGGTGACGAATTCCACCGTCGCCGCTGGCATGATCGAAGAGTCGACCGCCGAGTCGCTCGAGCCGTTGAAGCTCGGCAGCCTGGAGTTCACCGGAGAGACCGAAGCCACCGTGACCCCTGCGGAACGCTACGCGCGGGCCGGGCATTATCCAGCCACCGTCTGGCTCACCGCCCGGCAGGACCTGGCCGTGCTGCTCGAACGGAAGCTGTTCGACCTTGGCTGCCAAGTGCACATCCTGGCTGACGATCGGGAAAGCCATCTACTCCCGGAGTTGGCCCGGGTGCTCAACAATGCCGGCCTGATCGCCATCTGCTCGATCGCATCGCCGGACCCGGCGGAAGCGGAGCGCGCTGCCAGGCTGGCTCGAGACAACCGCTTCCTGCTCGTCGATCCGCAAGCGCTTCCTGTCCACGACGAGGAAGCGAGTGAAGTGATCATGAAGCAACTCGAAGACCGCAACGTGCTGCGGCGTAAAGAGCGCTTCGAGGTCGGCGAAGGAATTTAGACGCGAAAGTGATCGGGCCGCCAGACTTGAATGGCGGCCTTGATCTGTTTCTGGTCCCATTTTCCGGCGACGGCCTTCGCCGCCAACCCGGCCACTTCGGCGTCGGAGGCGAAGCGCAAGGCGACAAATTGGCTTTCGGTTAGCGCCGCGATCTGTTCGACCGGCAGTTGACCCTGCAGCCGCAGCCGTTCTTCCAGCCGAATCAAACGATCCTGCACTTTCAGCGCATAGATGCGGATCCGAAACAGCATCGCCACCAGTGCTGCCGCCAGGACCACCGCGACTACTGTCGTGTAGGCCGGGTAGCTCCACATGTGCTTGGCGGCGATGAAGAAATTGGCGAGTAAGATCGGGGCGAGGATGAAGTGGAACCACGGATCCCACTTCGTATGGCTTTTGGCACTTTGTTCGGGCATAGCGCCAGTATAGCTATGGTTACTTGGTTCGGAAGGTAAAATCGAAGTTCTTCCCCAGGCCCGGTAGGTCGTGGTAGCGCCACTTGTCAAATCCTTCGACCGGGTACGACTCGATCTCATCCGGCGGGCCATAGACGACGTACACCCGCCGCGCATCCGGAACCTTCGGATACCGCTCCGCTCCCCACTTCATCCGCCTCTCATGCTCCACTTTCGCCGCCGCTCCGCGCCGTTCCCAGAACTGCTTGACGAACTGGTCGCACTCCGCCGGGGCCGAGAGCCGTTCATACGCCGCCTTCTCCGCCGGTTGAATGATCCATTGGACTTTGTTCTCCAGCCAGTCTTTGCCGGCGGGCTCGGATGCACAGCCCGTCGGCTTCTCTTGCGCGCCCACGGCTACGGCCACCAGCAGCGTCGCACTCACCGTCAATATCGCCGCGACGCCCGGAAACGCCGTCCGCTTCTCTCTTCCCAATATCTTCATGAGTCTCTCCTCCAAGCCGCCGCTTCGCCCCGCCAGCGCCGGCGCGCCGCACGCCTGCAGCTCCGCTAGTTTCACCAAGGCGCGGGCGTAGTTCGTCCGGTCCTTCGACAGCCGGACCGCCGTTTCATCGCAGCAATGCTCGCGTTCCCGCCGCAGCACCGCCGAGATCCACCAAGCCGCCGGGTGGTGGAAGTACAGCACCTCCATCCCCATCTGCAGCCAATTCACGAAGTAATCGTGCCGCGCGATGTGCGCCAGTTCGTGGGCCAACACAGCTTCCAGTTCCGCCCGGCCGAGCCCGGTTAGCGCCGAGATCGGCAGCATCACGACCGGCCGCCACCAGCCCGCCGTCACCGGAGATTCCACCGCCGTGATCACCACTTGAATGCGCCGGGTGACCCCGAGTTCTTCCGCCCATCGGGCGACGGCCTGCAGCACCACCGGATCCACAACCGGCGTCCCCTGCCGCCGCAACCGCTCCACCACTGCCCAGCCGCCGAGCGCCCGTACCGCAAACCCCAGCGCCCCCACCGCCCAAAGCAACGGCAGAATCGCCTTCCAATCGGAGCCCGGTAGTTCGCCCGCTGCCGAGGCCAGTTCCCCGTTCGGCGAAACCGCCAGCTGGCGAGTCGCCGGCTCCCAGGGAAGCAGCGCAGCCAGCGGCATCAACACGAAAAGCACCATTGCCACCATCGCCGCGCCGTACCGCGCCCGCGAACTCCGCAGGACGCCCAGCGACACCCAGAGGCCCAAGGCCACGAGCGCTCCCATCCAGAGCGAGTGGAGCAACGCCTCTCCGATCCGCTCCATCATGCGCCCTCCTCATACTCGTCCAGCATCTTCCGCATAGCCGCCAACTCGTCCATCGTCGGCTTCCCACCCGCCAGCGCCCCTTGCAACAACGCGCTGGCCGAACCGCCAAAAACCCGCGGCAACATTTCTTCCACGTAGCTCAACTGCATCGCCTCGCGCGGATACGCCGCCATAAAAACATGCGCCCGGGCGGCGTCATCTCGGGTCAGTAGCCCCTTCGTCAGCATGATCTGCATCAGCTTCAACGTGGTCGTGTACCCCCCCGCGCCAAGGGCCTCATGCACCTCCCGAACCGTCCGGGGACCCTTCTCCCAAAGGACCTGCAAAATATCCCATTCCGCTGGCGTTGCCTTCATGAGAAGATTACACACGAAGCCATTCGTAATGTCAACGAAATTCTTCGTACTTCCTCTTCTCACCGTAGTTTGTTTACTCGCCCAGTCGGAATCCGCCCACCGCCAAGGCAACGTCTCGTTGGGGGCGGTGTCTAAGAGCCGTCGCGAGTCCGACCTCGAAGGCGACATTCGCTACGAAACCGACGCCCGTCGACGCGACCAGATGAGCCGGGAGCTTCGCCGGTTAGCGAGCGACTCCATCGAAGAGAAGCGGGATACTGCAGGGAGGCTCTCGGACGAGGCCTATCGGATTCTGGGGGATCGGGCCAACCTGGGTAGCTTCGAGAAGATCACGGCCACCTGGGCGCGGAGCGGGAGCGTGACACCGGTCATCTTCATCACCGAAGTCGCCATAAACATCACGGGCGAATCGCGGTGATTGACGTTGTTCGGTGGCTGGATCGCCTTGGCGTGGAGAATCTCGGCTCCAAGTGGTGGCGGCGCAATCTGTTTCGCTGTCTTACTTGTCGGGCGGTCTTGCGGAAGGGCCCCGAGGCTTACACCTGCGGCTGCGGAAAGTCGTATCCAATACTGGCCAACGTGCCCATCCTGCTGCCCGAAGTAAAGACGTCGCCGGCGGCGGCCCCGCTTACGGAGGCTGAGACGACGCAGGTCATCACCGCTTTTGGCATCAAGGACGAAGCGTCCACCCGGCGGCGGATCGCGGCCATCTTCGCCCGCACGTATCAATTCGCCGATTCCTTCCTCGAAGCCGAGAACAACTACCTTCTGCAACGGTTGGCGATCAACCGCGAGGCGCGTCCTTCGGTGGAGGCGTTGGCGGAGCCGGGCTCCGGAGTGGCCGCATTTTCCGTCGTCCGCCACTACGTCCCGGCCGCGCTCGTTTGCGGGGCCGCCACCAGCCACAACGTCCGGATCCGCAACACGGGCTCGGAGCCGCTCCTCCGTCGAGCCCGCGGAGGTTGGAGCCTGGCGCTGCGCCTGGGGGGTCAGGAAGCCGCTCCGACGCCCCTTCCTGTCACCGTCCTGCCCGGCCGCGAGATTACCCTTCCGGTCCGCCTCCTCGCGCCCACGGCTCCCGGTAGCTTCGAACTGGCCGTCGTCCTTCTCCATCCGGACGGTCGCGTGCTGCCGTCGCCCGAGCGCTTTCCGATCGCGGTACAACCGACGGTCAAACGACCGTACAAGGCGCTTGACCCCATCCGCGGCCCGCTCCCCGCCGACTACGACGCCGATCATAGGATCGGCATTCGAATTGTGGAACGAGCAGTGAACCTGGCTCGAGCCCGGCGCGGCCTGGAGATCGCCAGTTCCTCTTCGCCGGCCACGTGCAACCTTGGCTGCCTGACGGTGAACATCGATATTGACGCCCAAACGATGCAGATGGCCGATGTCGTTTTCGAAAAGCGCGGCTACAGCAACGTAATTTTCGCGTGCTGCGACGCGCTGCACCTTCCGTTTGCCGATGCGACGTTTGACTTCGTTGCGACGTTTGCGGCGTTGCACCACTTTGCCGACCCGGTGAGCGTCCTGCGGGAGGCGGTTCGCGTGGTCAAACCGGGCGGATTCGTAGCCGTCATGTGCGAGCCCACCGGCCACGAGTTCGACCGGCCGCATCCCCAGATCGTGGAGGTTCTCGAGCACGGCGTGAACGAGCAGATCTTCTCGCTCGACGAGTATGCTCGTATGTTCCACGCGGTTGGCTTGCGGCCAACTTCGGCGCAGATGGACGAGGACTCGTTGAAAGTCATTCTGCGCCGTTAAACGCCAGGAGGCGGCCCTAGAAGATGTACTTGAGTAAGAACCGGCCTTGGAAGCCCGGGTTAAACAAGTCAGCCTGCTTGAACAACGGGGAAAGAGCAAGCCCCTTCGCCGCGTCCGGAGTCCGGGAGATGAGCGCGTTGTAATCGTAACCCTTCGCGAGGTCAACCCCGCTGAGGTCCGGCTCCGCGCTGGCGATCGCGAGATTCACCTGCGACCAGTAGCCGCGAGCGGTCTTCTGGTTGGTGTAATTGATTAGCGGCCTTGGGGCAGAAGCGACGAGGGTGACAGTGGTGTTGAAACAGAAAGTAGTGGAAATGTTTCAGGTATTCTGGTAGTCTGCTGTTGGCGGACCCTAGGAAACTACAGTGGCCAACGAGTCGCGAGTCGAAGAGCTTAGCCGGGAAGAGTTAATCGCGCTGGTGCTTGAGTTGCGGCGGCAGGTGGAGCTGTTGCGTGAGGAGATTGCCCGGCTGAAGAGATCTGGGCGGCGCCAAGCGGCACCGTTTTCTAAAGAGAAACCCGTGCCGAACCCGAAGAAGGCGGGCCGGAAGAAGGGGCAAGGCCCATTTGGACGCCGTACGGCTCCGGCGGGGGAACCCAAAACGAAAGTCGATGCCGAACCTCCGCCTTGCTGCCCATTTTGTGGCGGTCCGCTGGAGGAAGACGACGTAGAGTTCGCGACGACGACGGATGTTCCGGAACAGCCGCAACCGGAGGTTACGGAGTATCGAGTGTCGGTCTGCCACTGCCGGGACTGCGGCAAGAAGGTGAGAGGAACGGCACCGGGCTTGGCGGCGGACCAGTATGGAGCGACTGCCCACCGGGTTGGGCCGTCGGTGATGGCCGCGGCGCACGCGTTGCACTATGGCGTGGGGGTGCCCCAACGAAAGGTTCCGGGGGTGCTGAAAGAACTGACCGGGGTAAAGATCACGCAGTCTGCGCTGGCTCAGGATGCTCTGCGGCGGGCAGCACGGGAAGTGGGTGCCAAGTACCAACAACTGCGGGAAGGAGTCCGACGAGCGCCGTTTGTTCACACCGATGACACCGGCTGGCGAGTCGGCGGGAAGACGGCCTTTCTGATGGGCTTTGAGACGGACCGGGCGGCGGTTTACCAGATCCGCTCGCAGCACCGGAACCAAGAGGTACGGGAGATCATCCCCAGCGACTATGGTGGGGTGATGATCACGGACCGAGGCAAGAGCTACGACGCCGGGGAGTTCGATGCGGTCGAACAGCAAAAATGCCTGGGGCACATCCTACGGAACATCACCGAGGTATTGGAAACCAAGCAGGGCCGGGCACGGGAGTTTGGTGTCTACGCAAAACTCTTGTTGCAGGATGGGATGGAGCTGTGGCGGGCGCGGGACAGTCTCGCGCCGGAAGTATTCGCCGGGAAAGCGGACGAACTGAAAGAGATGTTGGGCTACCATCTGCGGGCTCGTGTTTTGAAGGATCGGGACAATCAACGGCTGCTCAATGGGCTTGGCCAACAAGATGACTGCGGGCGGTTACTGCGCTGTCTATCAGCTCCTTTCGTCGAACCGACCAACAATCGGGCGGCCTTTGCCGCCTTTACCAGCCTCGCCCAGACCGCTCTCAAAAACGGCAACACTTCCGTGACCTCTGCCTTCCGATTGCTGTTCTCTGCTTCCAAGATCAGCTCGGTTGAAACCCTGCCGGAAGGCCGCTAATCAATTACGGTGGGTCTTTAAGCTGGAGTTATGGGGTGGGGACACTGGCCGGCGGGCGGCAGTTCCGCAAGGTCGCGACGCGGGCTTACAACGCCAATGACGGCAAGGGCGCGAAGACTTCCACGCTGGCGTTTTATCCGGGTTCGAACGCCCAGTTACCGGTGCATGAATGGTCCGTCGTCTTTGACCCGACGAATACGGCTCACAAGGCGTGGTGGTGGGATATGGGTCTGGGGTCGGCGACGATGGGGCTGAATACCGCGTTGGCCGAGCGGCGCATGGTGCCAGCGTGGGCCGACGTTAACTACAAAACGATCGTTTGGGCCCTAACAGGCAATGGCAATCCTTATGTATCCTCCGTCGATGAAAGTCTGGACCCGGGTCATGCGGATGCGAAAGTTCGGCGGACGGCGCAGACGATCGATAACAACGGGAATCTGACGGTGCGGACGGAATCGGTGTTCGGGTCGGTGGGGACGGTGGCTCGGCAGTATGAGTACCTCTATGCGACCGGCGCGAATTACCTGGCTCGGCACATTCGGAATCTGGTCACTACCGTGCGGCTCAGCCGTCCGGGGACGGCGGCTGTGGAAGTGGTGACGAACTTCTACGATCAATATGGCCAGGCGGTATGTGGGAATCAGAACATTTATCCGGCTCCTTCGTTGACGGATATGCCCAATGCCACGGTTCATGACTCGGCCAACTTTGGGATCGCCATGTATGTTCGGGGCAATGTAACTCGGACGGTGTCGGCGACCGGACAACAGCAGTGTATGAGCCATTCGACGGGCGGGGTCGTGAATAAGGCCTTGGACGGGTACGGCCACCAAGTGGATATTACGGCCGACTCGGCGAAAAACTTTGCGGTGCCGTCGGCGATGACGGCGGGCGGGTTGACGAGTTCTCCGTCGTTTGACGGGGCGCTGAATCTGACGCAGAATACGGGGCCGAATGGGGCGACTTCGACGTTTGGTTGGGACGGGATGAAGCGGGAGACGTCGCGGACGCTGCCGAGTGGGCAGGTGATCAACCATGAGTATGGGCTGGGTCAGGCGCAGGGGGCGAGTTGGCATAAGGTGACGACGGGACTTTCGCCTAACCTCCGGTGGACTAAGACGGTGTTCGATGGGTTTGGGCGGACGATGGAGGTTGTTAGTGGCTACAAGGTGGGTTCGACGGAGACGGCGGTTAGTAAAGTGGTGACGGATACGACGCCTTGCGCTTGCTCGCCGATTGGGAAGGTTTGGAAGGTTTCGCTGCCGGTGGGGCCGGGGGTGACTCCGGTGGATAGCCAGAAAACCGTTTATGAATACGACGCTTTGGGAAGGACGGTGAAGGTGATTCCGCCTCCGGGGAATGCGGGTTTCACGAGCTATGAGTATGGCGGGACGACGGTGAAGACGATTGATCCGAAGGGGAAATGGAAGAAGTTTGAGAACGATTCTTTGGGGAACTTGGTGAAAGTGACGGAGCCGTTTCCGGGTCCGGGGACGGGGGCTGACTTCGTGACGACGTATGCGTACTCGATGTTTGGGAAGTTGACGACGGTGACGATGCCGCGGCCGAACAAGGCGAATTCGGGGACGGTGACGCAGACGCGGACTTTTAGTTATGATACGGGAGGACGGCTTTTGTCCGTGACGCATCCGGAGAGCGGGACGATGAGTTACACGTATAATACGGACGGTTCGACCCTGCAGAAGACCGATGCGAAGGGGCAGCGGGTGAAGTGGGAGTACACTGCCGCCGGGCAACCGGAGTTTGTGCGGAAGTTTACGGGGGCTTCGGATACGACGGAAGATACTTGCGCCAAGGTTAGTTATCAGTACGGGGCGCAGAGTATGGATGGCGGGTTTTCGGGGACGAACTTGCAGGGGCGGGTGGCAGCGGTGTCGACGGGTTGCGCGGCGCAGCGGGGCGGGCGGATTGATGAGTTGTATTCGTATAACTCGGCCGGGGCGGTGCTGACGAAGCGGGTGAGGATTACGCGGGGGATGTCGGTGATTAGTAAGGATATCGTCTATGCGTTTGATGGGGAGGGTAAGTTGGCTTCGACGAAGTATCCGGACGAGGCGAAGCCGTTTGTGATGAGTTACGACGCGATGGGTCGGCCGAGCGGGATGACGCAGGAGTGGTGGGATGGGAGTAGTTGGATTGGCCGGGCTTGGGTGAATGGGTGGGGTTTCCAATGCTGAGGACGGACAGCCCCGCGACTCGCTCGGAGGTAAACAAATATGCTTAGACTGGCAATCGCAATTCTGCTTTCTGCAAATATCACTCTGGCGCAATCATGGCTGTCCTGTGTCGAGACATTAGCCCTTTCAGCCGTTAACACGATGACTCCCAATCAAATGAAAAGCGATCGTGATCGAGAATTCACCTTTACCTTTCGTCTGGATAGCAAAGCTGTTCCGAAGTTTGAGCCAGACCTGAAGATCACGGAACTTTCTTTGGCTCACATGCTCGCGGTCGGCGTCGTTTTGGGGCAAACCTATCGTCGCGGGTGCGCTGGAAGGCGATTCTCCCTTAAAGTTCGGGTGATCCGAAAGGAGTGGGACGCGCCCTTTGGGAACTTCTCGAAAGTGAACTCGGACGATTCAGTGGACCTCGTCGTGTTTACGCAGCATCCTTCCGTCGTTCAGTACCACTAGAGTCGGGGCCCGGACGATGGCGGACGACCGGGCTTTGGCAGATCGTTTTGAGGGGTCTCTCCAGTCTCGCCTGGGTCCGATCCGGTGTTCGGCGCGGCCTCGGCGGTTACCCCAAACCAGCCACTGCAATCGATTGTAGAGGGCCCCGTCCGGCAAGCGGGGCCCTCTCGGGGTGCTTACTCGACGTGTCGTCCATCCGGGTTGCGGTTGCCATTCGAGTCTACACACTGGTGGTTCAAATAGGTTGAATAACGTCCGTTTCCACAATCCGGCGTGGGGGCGGAGTAGGAGCTGGGTTCGGACGCGTAATTCCTGGGTCGATCGTAGTCCGGTGAACGGAGGTTGCTGGCGGCGCGCCGGGCGAGGTCACTACCGCCGGCCGCGGCCCGGTCGTAATACTGCAGCGCAATCGCTCGATTGACCGGGACCCCCAAGCCAAACTCGTACATGTACGCCATCGCCCGGTTGCCGTCGGGCACCCCTTTGTTGGCCGCCTGACGGTAGCGGCGCACCGCTTCCCCCAAGTCCACGGGCGTCCCCTGGCTGAAGTGGTTTAGCCAACCCAAAAGCAGATGCGCGTTTCCGCTGCCGGCTTCCGCCGCGCGTTGGGCATAGGGAATCGCCGCGGCGTGCCTCTTCAAATCCACCAGGACGCTCGCCCGCCGAAATTCCCGCTGGCCGGGCCTTCTTTGGTCATCCGCCAACTGACCCTGCGCGGTAGCATTGCCAGAGCGCGCCGCGAGCTGGCGCAGAGCGGTCGCGCGGTCCGGATCAAAGGGGACGCCCAGGCCGACGTCGTAGAGATTCGCCAGCGAGACCATCGCCTGGGGCATTCCCGACCGAGCGCTTTGCTCCAACCAGCGGGCGGACTCCGGCGGATTCTGTCGGGCGCGCTGACCTTGCAGATACATCATGCCGACGATGTACTGGGCGCGGGCGTCGCCCGCTCGAGCGGCAGATAAGGCTTCGGGGAGGGATGGGTTGGCGGCCAAGCAGAGCGTCTGCGCGGCGAGAGTGAAAGCAAGCGACAAGAGGATTCTGGGTTTGGACATGGCTGATTCTCCTTTTCGATGGGGGTTAGCGGCGGTTGCGAGGATGGTAGTAGCCAGGAGGCAGTTCGCGATATCCGCTGCTGTTGACGCCGGGGGTTCGCCGGGAAGGGTTTTGAGTGGGTGGCGCGACGGTGTTGGGGCGGCGGCCGCGGTTGGCGTAGGTTCGCCAGTCGCCGGTGCCGCGGGAGTTGTCGATTTGATCCCGGCTATCGACCGCCGGATCCTGGGAGATGGTTCCGGGGTTGGTATTGAAGCGGGTCTGGTTGGTCGAGAGACCATAGACGGTGCCGGCGATGATGCCGCCGGGGCGATTCCGGGTGGCGCCGGGGGGCGGCAGGGGCTGATCGGTGACGCTGCCGGTGAGCGGGTTGGTGCTCGAACGGACGGCGGCGGCCATGTTGCGGTAGTAGTTGGCTTCGGTGAGAAATGAATCGCAGGCGTGCGGGTTGGGCTGCCTCTTCAATCTCTGGGCGGCCGTGCAGTTTCGATAGGACTTTTTGCGGAACCGCGCACAACGGACTCGCTTCGGCCCGGCAAGATGGGCGAGTTCCTCGCCCGTTGGTGCCGGGCCTGCGCGGCCTGTGCGCTGTAGGGCGGCCTCCTTGCGGGAGAGGTAGCCGGAACGGAGATTATCGGCCCGACTTTGGAGCTGGTACTGTTGCCTCTGTTCCTGAGGCACGTCGACTTGCTGTGCGCAGGCGAGGCTGGCGCTGATGAAGAGGAGGGAGAAGATTGGTTTGTGCATGTGAATCTCCTTGCACAGTTCCTAGCGTGGCCGCTCGGGAGATCTGCGCAAGAAATTCAGCACTAGTCCAGATCTGGCTTGACCTTCCGGCCCTTGCCATCAAACCGCACTTGCAGCTTTTCGCCGTTCACCAATAACTCGCCTTCATACATAACCCGCTTGCCCGCGCGAATGATATCCACTTTCCGCAAGGTTCCGGTCCCCATGGCCTTCTGAATCGCTTCCCGCGCCGGAGCTGGAATCGCGTCCAAGGTCGACTCCTCCTCTGTCTCGACGATACGGCCGTTCGGCCGGTAGAGAATCTCCTTCCCCTTCCCGGCGACGGTCATCTGCACTTCATAGAAGGTCTTGCCGTCAATCACCTCGCGCTCAAAGCCGCGGAAGGTCGCCCCGGCTGGTTTGTCCTTGGCCAAGGCTGCCGCAACCGCCGCCGGCAACTCCCGCTGCTCGATCATGGTGACAACTTTCTCGGCATGACAGGCCGCGCTGAGCGAAACCAATAAGAAGAAAAATCTCATCGCTTATCAGGCTACCGACTGCCTGCCCCCTCAATCAAGCGTGTCATGAGTAATTCATAACAAACCGTTATCCTAAAACTTCTATGCGTCGGCTCTTCCTTGCACTTCTTCTGGCCACCGAGCTCCTGGGCCAAGTCGTTTTTACTCACGCCAAAGATCGCGTCCAAGTGACGATCGCGGACCGCCCCTTCACGACCCTGCACTTCGGCAAAGACGCCCGGAAGCCGTTTCTGTTCCCGCTCTCCACTCCTTCCGGGGTGAAGATCACCCGCGGCTTCCCGTTGGAACCCAACGCGGGGGACCCCACGGACCATCCGCACCAAAAGGGCTTGTGGACCGGCACCGAACAGCTCAATGGCATTGATTTTTGGGAGAACGACCCTTCCTACAGCCGTCCCCGCATGGGCACAATTCTGTTCCGCGATGTGACGCGGGCCGCTGGTGGAGCCGATTCGGGCTCGCTGGCTTACGCGGCGGATTGGATCACACCGGAGGGCAAGAATATCGTCGCCGAATCCCACTCGCTGCGCTTCTCCGCTCTCAGCGCGACGGTGAACGCCATTGATGTGGATTTCACGCTGACTGCCCGCTCCGCAGAGCCGGTTCTGTTCGAAGACCACCAGGATGCGATTATCGGGGTGCGACTGGGTCCGGCTTTCGACGAAAAAACGGGGGCTTACCCCGAGAATGCCGAGGGCTACCGCGGAGAGGCAGGCATCCGTGGGCGGGCTTCGCGATGGGTGGATTGGCGGGCTAAGATCGACGGAAAGCATGTCGGTTTTGCGATTCTGGACCACCCGTCCAATTACAACTCACCGGCGCGCTGGCACCTGCGTTCGTTCGGTTTTCTGGCGTGCAACCCGTTCGCCCGCCAATCGTTTGACTTCGCGGCGCCGTCTGGGGAGAAGGAGTTGAAACCTGGCGAATCGATCCGGCTGCGGTATCGGGTGCTGGTGCACGACGGGCCGATCGACCTGAAGACGCTTTACCGCGAGTTTGCCGGGAGCCAGAAATGAGGCTTTTCGCGCTGTTTTTCGTCGCTCTTCCGAGCTTGGCCGCGGATCTTGCGGGGACCATTGTTGCGGCCGATCGCCCGGTGCCGCTGGGGGGAGTCCGGGTGACGATCAGCGGTCCCCGATTGCTCAAAACCGCGGTGACGGACGCTCAGGGCCGGTATGAATTTCAATCGCTGCCGGCGGGGGTGGCTTTGCACGCGCTGGTTGAAGCTGCTGGTTTTGCGGCGCTGGAACGCGAGATTCAGTTGCCGGCGAACGCGGCGCTGGACTGGTCGTTGCCGTTGGCGAATCGGAAGGAATCGATTGTGGTGGAATCCGGGCTGCTGAGCGTCCGCAGCGATGCGCCGGAACAGAGCCAGACGATTTCGAGCGCGCAGATGGAACAGTTGCCGAGCAATGGGCGGCGGCTGATGCGTTTCGCGTTGTTGGATCCCCATGTGCGCCCGGCGATTGGCTTGGGCGCCGATGGCAACGACAGCTTCCGACTTTCGATTAATGCGAGTTCGTACCGGCACACGGCCTATATGATCGATGGGGCGATCAACTACGACTGGTACCTGGCGGTGGCTCCGCAACAACCGGTTTCGGTGGCGGCGGTGGAGGAGTTGAAGGTGCTTTCGGGGCAGTATGCCGCCGAGTTCGGGACGTCGACGGCGGGGGTGTTGACGGTTACGACCAAATCCGGGACGGGCCAGTTGCGGGGGGAGGCGATCGCTTTTTTAGGGCCGAGCGGGATACAGGCGCAGGCGCCGTTGGCGGCTGCTTCGCTGGCGCGGATTCCGAACCGGCGCGAGCAGTGGGGCGGATCGCTGGGCGGGCCGGTTGGTTTGGGGGGCCAGCGGACGTTTTTCTTCGCGAATTACGAGGGCAGCCGGCAGCGACGGGGTGCGTATATCCAGTCGCCGGTTCCGAACTTCTTCACGGGCACCACCGATGAGCACTACGGGTTGGCGAAGCTGGACCACCGCTTTAACGATCGCCATTGGCTATCGTGGCGGGGCAACGGCCACAAGTTTTCCGGCGACAACGTTAACGACTTGGTGAGCGGGTTCAACCAACCGAGCGCGGGAAGGGTGGCGCGGCTGCAGTCGCACGGTTCGCAGTTGACGCTGCATTCGGTGGCCGGGCCGTTGTTCAACGAGCTGCGGGTTTCCTATGCTTCGTACTTTCCGAACTCGGCGTTTCCGCTGCAGTCGTCGGTGGGGATCTCGCGACCGAGCTACGCGGTGGAGGGCAACTCGGCGAACAGTTGGGCGCACGTCCGCAACCAAAGCGTCGGGGACGTGATTGCGGTGCGGCACGGCTCGCAGCAATGGAAGTTCGGCATCACGTATCTTCGGCAGCAGATTAAGGATTATGCCTACACGCCTTTTGGTACGTACACGTTCGCGGCGGGTCCGCCGACGCCGGGCCAAGTGCCGCTGCGGTTCGCGCAAACTTTTGGCGTGACCGATTTGAAGTATGGCCAGACGGTGGCTTCGGGCTTTGCGCAGAACGACGTGCGGCTTTCGGCTCGGCTGAGCCTGAACCTTGGGCTGCGGTACGAGAACCAAAGCATTACGCAGGACCGGAACAACTTTGCTCCGCGGGTGGGCCTGGCCTGGAGCCCGACCGCTTCCGGCCGCACCGTGGTCCGGGCGGGGGCCGGGGTTTTCTACGACCAGTTTTATCTCTACATGTATCGCCGTTTCTATTCGTTGAGCCCATACGCGCCGACGGCGAGCTACACGATCCCGTTCGGTGATCCGTCGTTTCCGACCTTTCCCAACTCCCTTGCGGCACCGCCCGCCAACATCTCATCGGGCCGCCGGGACATCTACATTAAGCCGGAGAAGATTCTGAACCCGTACAGTTTGCAGTACACCGTTTCGGTGGAGTATAAGTTGGCCAATGGGCTGACGTTGATGGTGAATGGACTGCATTCGCACGTGCTGAAACAGATGCGCGTGAACGATATCAACCACCCGGCTCCGTTTCTGCGGACGACGGCCGGGCAGGTCCGGACGGCGGCTTCGGCGGATGTTTCCCGGCCGTTCCAGAGTTATGGCGGGGTGCCGGTCCGGCTGATTGCCCGGATTGAAAACAGCGCTTCCAGCCTATACGACGCTTTGACGGTGGGAGTGCTGAAGACCCACAAACGGGTGCAGTTCGACGTTCGTTATCTGGCTTCGTCGTCTTCGACCTATACTTCGTTCCACGGTGACGCCAACGGCGGGGTTCCGAACGAATGGAACAACTGGGGCGACGCCGAACGCGGGCCGAGCGAATTTCATCAGCGGCACCGGGTTACGGGTACGGGGTCGGCGAATCTCCCGTTTCGGCTGCAGTTCGCGGCCAGCCTGATGGCGGCGACGGGGCTGCCGGTGAACCCGCTGACCGGCACGGACAACAACGGGGATACTTACTCGGCGGACCGACCGGTGGGCTTTGGCCGGAACTCCTTCCGAGGGCCCGGCCATGTGAGTTTGGACGCTTCGCTGCAACGGACGCTGTCGCTGTCGGATCGGGCAAAGCTGCAGATTCGGGCGGAAGTTTTTAATGTGTTGAACCGGAATAACTATATCAACGTGAATAACGTGTATGGCGAGTCGCTGGCGCCGCGGGCGATGTTTTTGCAGCCGATCGCGGGGGTTACTAATACGGACCCTTCCCGGCAGTTACAACTTGCACTGCGGGTTACGTTCTAACTCAGTTAGGCCGTGAGTTGGAAGGCCCCGAAGTGGGGGGTGCGGGCGATGTCGTCGTCGATGTTGAGCTTATTCGGGATGAGGGGGCGCCCGGGGGCGGCTTGGACGATGTCGGCCTGGGGGAGGAAGGCCAGATATTCGCGAAAGCTGGTGGATTGGGAGAGCCAGGTGAAGTTGGCAAAACCGGCGTCGCGGACGAGGCGACAGGTGAGGCCGGAGCCGTAGACGCCGACTTGGAACGGCGAGGCGGAGAGAGCGTCGTGGACGGCGTGGAAGTACTCCATGACCGGGCCTCGGGCTTCGACTGGGGAGGGGTCAAAGTCGGCGGCGAAGTAGATGGCGCTGCCGGAGGGCTGGCCGAGGGCGGCGGTGAAGCATTCGAGTTTATCGTTGGAATCCTGATAGACGGTGATGAGTTGTAAGCCGGCGGCGGAGAGGGCGCGGGCCTCGGCGAGGGAGAGGGTTTTCCGGGCGAACTGGGAGTAATAGCGGGCGACGAATTGGACGCCGGCGGCGACGATTTGCGCGGCGTAGGGGGCGCAGTTGGCGCTCGAGTCGAGACCGGGGCGGAGCGGTTCGGCGGTGGAGACGAGACCGCCTTGGATGGCGCGGGCGAGCGTGAAGGGCCCGACGATGCCATCGGCGGGGAGGATGCCGGCTTGGGTCTGGTAGGCGATGGTTGCTCGTTTGGTGTTGGCGCCGAAGATGCCGTCGGGGGCGTCGGGGAGGAGCTGCTGGGAGCGGAGGAAGGTCTGCCAGTCGTGGATGTCGGTGCCGTGAAGGGGTGGGGATTCGAGACGCAGTTGTCGCATGGGGCTCGAATCTAGAGATATCACGAACGAGGCGGGATTACCGCGCGACCGATGCCAAGACGGAAGGATCGGCGATGCCTCGAAAGCAGAGCACCAGGGTTTGCGCGGTCGTTGGATTTGCGCCGAAGTATTCGGGATCGAACTGGAGCTTCATGATGTTCGAAGTTTCTGCTGGATCCGCCATAGAATCCAGGTTCTCAAAGCCCATTTGCCAGGTTCCGAACTGCCTTTCGCCTACTTCCCGGCAGAGGGTGCGGAAGGAGTGGTGGCGCGGATCGGCTTCAATTGTTTTGATCGCGGCTTCGATTTCTCGTTCGGGGCCTTCAAGAACTTGGAGGAAGCACTGGTCGCGGTAGAGGAGAAGACCGGTGAGGCCTCGGCGGGCGTTGTTGCGGCGGGAGACCCGGAGTATATCCAGTAGTTCGTCATCTCCCATCGGGTTTGTGGCCCGGCTCCAATACGTGAGGGTGATCACTTCTTCCATGCACCTTTAATATCGGCAGCAGGGGAACTTTCTAGAGAAGGTATTATTTGCCTACGGCGGACCAGGGCGGGGTGACGCCGCTCATGCGGGCGTAGGCGATGGCCTGGCCCATGTGTTCGTGGTTGTGCACCAGAATGCGGAGCAGGACGTCGCTGGCGGTGACGTCGGAGCCGAGAAACTTCACCTTTTTGCTGCCATCGACCGAGGCGTGGGAGGCGCGGACGGCGGCGAGGGAATCGCGTAGCCAGCGGACGACGTCGGATTTGGCGGTGATTTTCTTTTCGGCGTCGGGGGGGATTTTGTCCGGCCAGTGCGGGCCGCCGGGCTTGACGCCGGCCTGGGCCAGCAGCCAGTAGTTGCCGACGGCTACATGCATGTAGACCTCGCTCGAGGAACGGATGCCGGGGGCGGGGCGGAAGGAAAAGTTCTCCGGGGGGGTCGCTTGGGCGAGGGCCAGGAGTTGCGAGGCGGCAACTTCGAATTCGCCGGCCCAGCCGGTGCCGAGCTTGGCGGGAACGGTGGACTGAGCGAGAAGGCCGAGGGGGAATACGAGTACGAGCAGGGAGGAGGCGAGTCGCATGTTGCCTATTTTAGAGGAGAGCGGGTTGGTTGGGTTTAGGCGAGGAAAGGGGGGCTGGAGGGGGCGGGGTCGAGGGAGTCGTGGAGGGTGTCGAGAAAGCGGCGGTGGGAGTCGGTTTCGCCGGCATCGGAGGCGATGCGGCGGCGGGCATGGGCGAAGTGGTCGTGGAGTTTTTGGGTGGCTTGGCCGAGGGCCTGCAGGGGTTCGGCCCAAGCGGGGGAGGTTGGTTCGGCGAGGAGGGATTGGACGAGGGCGTTGCGTTGGGCGAAGAGCGGGGGGACGGCTAGTTCCTCGCCGTAAGGGATGGCGAGGAGTTGCTCGTCGAGGGCGGCGATTTGTTGGAAGAGCGGGTGCGTCACATTTATTCAGCCTAGCCAGTATTCAGCCTAGGCGATTAGCCCGTACTCTTGCCGTAGATGCCGAGCAAGACGCTCTTGAAGCTGGCCTCAATGATGTTTTTCTGGCCATCGAGAGAGCCGAGAATGGCGTCGACCGCTTGGAGGCGCTCCGAGGTGCTTTTCTGGAGGAAGACGA
>JAPKZA010000237.1:0-4175 GCA_026394015.1 Acidobacteriota bacterium | reverse complement strand
GGCGTCGGGAGAGCTCTTCGACACGGGCCGAGAGGCGTTTGTCGGTTTCATCGTAACGGGTGGTTTCGGCGGCGATGAGGCCGGTGATGGGGTCACTGATCTGCTGCACCTTCGATTTGAGCGCTCCGAAGCCGGTGGTGGGGGTGCCAAGAAAGACGAAGGCATCCTGTAATTGGGTATCTCCGAGGGCGTCGAAGGTGTCGCGATCGAGGGAGGCCTTGCCATCACTGCCGAAGGAGACGCCGAGGGCAGCGAGGCTCTTGACGGCGCCGGTGCCTTCAAAACCAGAGATCTTACGGAGAAGGCCGGTAGTTTCGCGAACGATGAAGCTGCCGGTGAGTAGTCCGGCGGCTTCGCCAATCTGGGAGTCAGCGGCGGCGCGGGTATCGTTATAAGCAGCAACAAAACTATCGAGCTTGGAGGCGAGGCCGGAGCGGCTGCTGGAGAGGGTAAGGCTGACGTTTTCGCTGGGGGAGGTGGTGCCGGTGATGGTGAAGGTGACGCCGCTAACCACGTCGTTGATCAGGTTGCTGGCTTTCGAGACGGCGACGCCGTTGATTTTGAAGTTGGCGTTGGAGCCGTTGTCGGTGGCGGCCAAGAGATTGGTGTTGGCGCCGGTGGGATCGTCCACGAGGGTGATGGGTTTTTCGCCGGCGGTGTTGGAGGTGATGGAGAGATAGTAGGGCGTGGGGCCGGAGCCGGTGGTGAGGATGGTGGCCGTGACGCCGACGCCGAGGTTATTGATTTTGTCACGGAGTCCGGTGAGGGTGTTTTCGCCTGTTCCGAGGGTGATGTCCTTGGTGGTGCCGTTGAAGGTGAGTTGGACGGCTCCGGTGGTGGAGACGGCCCCGGAGTTGGACGCGGCGAAGCCGGAGGAGGTGGCCGAGGCGGAGCGAGCCAGAGAGGTGATGTCGGTAATGTTGTAGGTGGCGGGGCTGCGGGCGGTGACGGCTCCGATGCTGACCTTGGAAGAGTTTGAGGAGGTGCCGCTGACGGCGCGGCTTTGGCCGATGTCGCCCAAGGCCGTGATGGCCGTGTTGAGCCCATCGACCGACCGCTGGATGGCTTGAGCCGTGGAACGCTGGGAGACGATGCGGGTTTGATCGTTCTGCAGGGCGTTGATGGGCTGGGCGGCGATGGCGACCGTACGGTCAAGGATTTTTTGGAAATCCGCAGAATAGCTGCTGATGCCACTGAAGCGAATTGGATCTATGCTCATAAATGACTCCGGCGAGCGGGTTTCCTAAAGAATCTATCGGCGAAATGAGCGTTGTCTTGAGAGGAAATTCGGGAGGATGAATCCGTAGTGAGTTGGTGGCACAATAAGGTCAGGAGTTGAACCTCGTTATGATCAAGCGGAATTTGCAGGTATTGGCGCTGGTTGCTTTGGCGACGGCGAGTGTGAACGCGGCTGACCTGAAGGGTTGGATTAGCGATGCGACGTGCGGGACGGGGAATGCGTCTTCGGAGAAGGCGTCGCGGGAGTGCACGGATCGTTGCATCAAGAATGGCGCGGCACCGGTTTTTGTGACCGAGGCGGACCAGAAGGTTTACCAAGTTTCGGATGCGGAGTTGGCGAAGAAGCACACGGCGGGTAAGGTGATGATTTCCGGCGAAGTGAAGGGCGACAAGATTGTGATCGCCAAGATTGTAGACATTAAAGATTAATGATTCGAGACTGATCGGCGAGGCCGGGTTTTAAGTAACACGCGCACAACGGACTCGCTTCGGCGCGGCAGAATGGGCGAGTTCCTCGCCCGCTTGAGCCGTGCCTGCGCGGCCTGTGGGCTTTTGACGCGTACGATTACGACGAGCGACTTCCGTTCGCCGTATGCGGAGCAGTTTTCGATGAACGTGCAGCGGCAGTTGGCCAACGACTGGGCGTTCACCGTGGGCTGGGTGGGGACGAAGGGAACGGCTTTGTTCCAGACGCTGGACGGCAACCCGAACACGTTGCAGGCGACGAGTCCGACGGTGCGGCGGGTGGATCCGACGCGGGGTGTGATTCGGACGCGGGCGAACGCGGCGAGTTCGATTTATCATTCGTTGCAGGTGAGCGCGGAGAAGCGTTACAGCAAGGGTTATTTGATTGGCGCGCACTACACGTGGTCGAGCTTTATTGACTCGGCGTCGGAGATTTTCAATCCGGCGGTGAGCGGTGACGTGGCGGTGGCGCAGGATAGCTTTAACCTGCGGAACGATCGGGGGCGGTCTACGTATGATCGGCCGCACCGGTTGACGACGACCTTCCTTTACGACACGCCGAAGACGGGGTTGCTGTCGCGGATGTTGCCGGGGGTGCCGTTCAATGGGTTTTTGACGTTCCAATCGGGAGCGCCGTTTACTCCGTTGAACGGGACGGATCCGTATCTGCGCTTGTCGGGGATTGACTCGCTGGTGGGTAACTCGATTCGTCCGAATGTGTTGCCGGGGGTAACGCTGGCGGGCCGTTCGATTGACGAGTTGTACGGGGTTCGGAGCCAGTTGTTTGGCCCGGTGACGCTGCAGAACAGCACGACGGGGTTTGGCAACGCGGGTCGGAACACGCTGCGGGCGGATGGCATTGGGAACCTGGATCTTGGCATTCAGCGAAACTTTGACATTATTCCGGATCGGTTCCGGGCGCAGTTGCGGGCGGACATGTTTAACGTGACGAACACGAAGAACTTTGGGATTCCGGAGTCGCGGATTAACTCGGGGAACTTCCTGAACCAATGGGGGACGGACGGCGGGCGCCGCCGGATCCAGTTGGCTTTACGGTTCCCGTTCTAGCTTGGTTGGGAGTAGATGGAGAGAGAAAGCCGACGACGCCTACGGGCTCGTCGGCTTTTTTACGTGTAACGGGATGTCGATTCGTGCCATCTTAGATACGATGAAACACTTTACAGTACTCTTTTCCGGTTTGGTGTTGGCCACCGTTTGTGTGGCGCAGAGCCCTTCTCCCCATGCGCAACGGTTGACCGATGCGGCAGCGGTGCTGGATGAAATTATGGGCGTGAAGGACAAATCGATTCCGCAGGAACTTCTCGATAAGGCCCAATGCGCCTTGGTGGTGCCGGGTTTGAAGAGCGGCGCGTTTATTTTGGGTGGGCGATTTGGACGTGGATTTGTGAGTTGCCGGAAGGAGGGCGGGGTTGGTTGGACGGCTCCGGGTCCGGTGCGGGTGGAGGGCGGTTCGATCGGCTTTCAGATTGGGGGTTCGGAGACGGACTTCGTGATGTTGATTATGAACGCCAAGGGAGCGGAACGGCTGGTGAAGAGCAGCAAGTTTTCGGTGGGCGGAGAGGCTTCGGCGGCGGCGGGTCCGGTTGGTCGTACGAGTTCGGCGGAGACGGATGCGACGATGCGGGCGGAGATGTTGACGTATTCGCGCTCGCGGGGCGTCTTTGCGGGAGTTTCGCTGAAGGGCGGGACGATTCGCGGGGACGATGAGGCGATCGGGGATCTTTATGGCAACAAGAAGATGAAGAACGAGCAGATCATCTACGGCAATACGGCGGCTCCGGCTGCGGCGGAGAAGTTTTTGGCGGCGTTGAATAAGTATTCGAGTCGGCAATCGAAGTAAGCGGTTATCCAGTCTGAACGTGAGAAGGCCGACCTTAGGGTCGGCCTTTTTGTTGCCCCATATGGGCCAGTCGGGGGTGGAAGTTGCCCGGAAACAGGCAAGAGACGGGAGCGTCTCTATTAGAATCAAGGACTTAGGATTTGGCACCGGAGTTGCTTTAGAGAGGACATAGGAGAAGTTCACTTAGGATGCAAACCAGGTTGGCAATCACGCAGCCGAATTCACTCCCGTTGAGAGAGGGCTTCGGGACCGTAGATTCGGTTGCGTGTTTTCGCCAGATGGATCGGTGTGATCGACCTCAGGTTTTACTTGAGGAGATAGCTCGGGTGTTGCGTCCGGGAGGGCTTCTCCTTCTCTCTGTCCCTGAAGGTAGGATGGGCGGCGCTGCGAACCGTCGCCTATTTACTGTTGCCGAAGCCGAGACGGTGTTGAGCCGTTGGTTTACGGTGGAATTACAGCAAGTATTAGAAGTCACTACTGTCCAAAACAGCACTTACTCTCTCCTAGAATCTGATTTCGGCGAGCCCGACGGGGTCGAGCGGTAGAGTAAGCGCCACTTTGATCGGCACCCTGGTTTCCGGCGATAGGATGGCAAGGCCCTCCTGTGTGA
>JAPKZA010000331.1 GCA_026394015.1 Acidobacteriota bacterium | reverse complement strand
CGTTGTAGGCAATGCTCGCAGGCGTTGCCACTGCGGTCAGCGTGGTTTGCGAGGTCTGGCCAACCGTTATTGTTATTGCCGCACTCGTCATCGCAGAGTAGTTCGCATCCGCGGCCTTGGTCGCCGTCACCGTGCAAGTCCCGATGCCTATTCCCGTCAACGTGCTGCCCGTCACAGAGCAGTTGCCACCGCCGGTCGCTACCGCAAAGGTGACCGCCCCGCTACCCGATCCACCGGTTGCAGCAAGAGTCGATGTCCCGTTGTAGGCGATACTCGCAGGCGTTGCCACAGCCGTCAAAGCCGCCTGCGCAGCCTGCCCAACCGTTACCGTAATCGCCGCACTCGTCACCACCGTGTAGTTCGTATCCGCCGCTTTGGTCGCCGTCACCGTGCACGTCCCGATGCCTGTTCCTGTCAACGTGCTGCCCGTCACAGAGCAGTTGCTACCACCCGAAGCCACCGCATACGTCACCGCCCCAGTACCCGATCCACCGGTCGAAGAAAGCGTCGAAGTCCCGTTATAACCGATACTCGCAGGCGTTGCCACAGCCGTCAAAGCCGCCTGCGCAGCCTGCCCCACCGTAACCGAAATCGCCACGCTGGTCGCCGCGGAGTACGGGTTATCCGCCGCCTTCGTCGCCGTCACCGTGCAACTTCCTACTCCGGTGCCCGTCAACGTGCTGCCCGAAATCGAGCAGTAACTACCTCCCGAAGCCACCGCATACGTCACCGCCCCGGTACCCGATCCACCGGTCGCAGAGAGAGTCGATGTCCCGTTGTAGGCGATACTCGCAGGAGTGGACACCGCCGTCAAAGTCCCTTGCGAGATCGCCGTAAACGTCACACCCGCCGTCTGCGTCACCACCACACTGTCGGTAGTATCGGTAGCCGTATAGGTCGCACTCTCGGCCACCGTGTTCGTCACCGTAAACGTAACGACGCCACTCCCATTCGACGGCCCGCTCGCCGCCGAAATCACCGAGCTCCCGCCGCCCTTCGCCAACACCACAATCTTACCCGCCACCGCATTGCCATTGACGTCCTTCAACGTCACCGTAATCGTCGCCGTCGCACTGCCATTAGCCGCCACTGAAGTCGGACTACCCGCCACGGTCGACTGCGCCGCCGTAGGCGTCCCAATATAGGTATAGTATGCGTTCGACCCATTCGTGCCACCCGCTGTCGTCACCAAAACACTCGCCGGCCCGGCCGTTCCGGCCGCTGTCATCGCCGTGAGGCTCGTACTGCTTGACACCGTCACACTGGAGGCCGCCACCCCGCCAATCGTAACGCTGGGCACCCCAGTGAAACCCGTCCCCGAAATGGTCAGGCTGGTTCCACCACCCGCCGGACCACTTCCGGGACTGATGCCCGTAACCGTCGGCGTTGGCACCGGTGTCGCCACGTTCGACACGCTCGAAGGCGCCCCCGTCCCGTTCGCGTTCGTCGCCGTCACCGTGCACAGTACCGCCGTCCCGTTCGTCAGCCCCGTCACCGTCAGCGGACTCGCCGAACCCGTCGCCGTTGCCGGCGTATTCCCGTTGCTCTTACAAGCCGCCGTATACCCCGTCACGGTCGACCCACCGTTCGAGCCAGGAGCCGTAAACGCTACCGTCGCCTGGCCGTTTCCAGCCGTCACAGAGGCGATCGCCGGTGCCCCTGGAACGCCGATCCCCACTACGGAAATCAGGCTGCTGCCTGCAAGCGTAGTAAAGCCGCTCACCGAACCGGACGCTGTCCGCGTAGCCGTGCTGAGGACATATACTTTGTTCTCTGTACCATTGGCCACGAAGACCAGCGAGCCATCGGGAGTAACCGCCACCGCTTTGAGGTCGCTGCTGCCGGCCCCCGTCGCGATAGTCGCACTGAGCGTATGGTCGGCTGTGTTGATGACGCCGACATTGCCAGTTGTGCCAATCGCCACGTATACTTCCAAGCCATCCGGACTCATCGCCACGCCCTGCGAAATGCCGCCCACCGGGATCTGCGCCAAAACCTGACCATCAGCCGTCCTGATCACCGCCACGGAGTTACCGCCGCTGCTGGTCACGAAGACCTTGCTGCTATCGGGAGTCACTGCGAGAAATTGGGGAGCGGTAACGCCGATCGTACTGGTCACGATGTTTGTTCCCGTATCGATCACCGATACCCCATTTGACAGGGTATTCACCACGTACAGCTTGCTGCCATCCGGCGTCACCTTCACGCCATTCGGCCCAGACCCAACCGTGATCGTAGCTGTGACCGTATTGTCGGCCGTTCTGATCACCGATACCGTGTTGTCTGTATAGTTGGCCACATACACCTTAGTGCCGTCCGGGCTCACTACCAGGCTCTGCGGATTTTGTCCGACGTTGATCGTCGCCGCGATTAGATTCGTGGCTGTGCTGATGAGGGATACGCTGTTCCCATTGGAATTGCCCACGTAAACCACAGTCCCATCCGGACTCATGGCAACGGATCGGGGGCCGGTTCCCGCCGCGACGTTCGCATAAACCGTGTTTGTCGCCGTATTGATGACCGATACAGAATTTGCCCCCGAATCCGCCACATACGCAAAAACCCCGCCAGCCAAAGGAGTCACTGAACTCGACACGCTCGACGCCGCGCTGGTCCCGTTCGCATTGGCCGCCGTCACCGTACAGGTTGCCGGTGTCCCGTTGGTCAACCCCGTCACGCGCAACGGACTGGTTGCACCAGACGCCGATTGCCCACCGCACGACGCCGTATAACTGGTTATCGCCGAGCCACCGGTGGCACTAGCCGTAAACGCTACCGACACCTGATTGGTTCCGGCACTGATTCCAGGCGTTACCGAACTGATGGCCGGCGCCGCCGGCGGCGTGCTATAGGTCAATGACGACGCATCGGTGAGCGCTCCGGAGTTCGTCCCGGTAAGGGTGACGGGACCGACCGCCGTCGGCGTGAGGGTAAAGGTCTGCGCTGCCGACGAATTTGCAAAGGTCAGCACAGTTGCCGTCGAAAGCCCGCCTCCCGATGGCGAGATCGTGATTGTTCCTGAATACGCCCCGTTCGGCGTTACCGTGAAATTACTGGAAGCGGCATTCAGCAAGCCGCCCGTGGGCCCCGTAAGCGTATAGCTGGTCACCGCGGTATAGGTAAACAGCGTGTTGGTCCCATTCGACCCGCCAGGCGTTGTTACCACCACGCTTGCCGCACCCGCGCTGCCTGCGGGCGTGGTCGCCGTAATGCTCGTACTGCTCCCCACCGCCAAATTGGTCGCCGCCGTCCCGCCAATCGTCACCCCCGTCGCGCCCGTCAGATTGGTTCCCGTGATCGTTACACTCGTCCCCCCCGCTATTGGTCCGCTCGTAGGACTGATGCTGGTCACCGTCGGCGCAGGCACCACCGTCGCCACCTGCAACGCACTCGCGCTGCTCAGGCCATAGGACGTCACCACCGCCGTCAAGCTGCCGCCCGAAGACGGCTGCGCCGTGAACGTCACCGTCAACTGCGTACTGGTCGCTGCCGTTACCGTACCGGTCGCCCCGTTATTGAAGGTCACCAGATTATTCCCAGGTGTTGGATCAAACCCGGTCCCTGCAATCGTCATCGTCGCAGCACCGATCGCCACGTTGGCCGCACTCGTGGTCACCCCAGGCAACACCAAAGTGAGCGGCGTCTGTAAAAAGGTGGTGCCGTTCAGATCGCCGCCGCTATAGAGATTCGAACCGTATTGCGCCAGCGCAGAGATCGATGTGCCGTCTACACTCGCATCCCAACTGGTGGCTGTGCCATCCAGTGCAATCTCTGCCAAATAGTTCCGGGTTTGGCCTCCTACGGAGGTGAAGCTCCCGCCCGCATAAACCTTTGGCCCTATAGGTTTCAGCGCCCCGACCGCACCGTTTGGATTGGGGTTCCAACTCGTGACTGTTCCGCTGGTACTATCGAACGCAGCCAGGTAGTTGCGGGTCGTATTCCCATTGACACTATTGGATCCAGAGAAGGCTCCACCCGCATAGACGTTTGACCCCGCTATCGCCAGCGCAAAGACCTTGTCACTCGCGTTCGGATTCCAACTCGCCAGAGTGCCGTCCGTCCCAATCGCCGCCAAGTAGTTACGGCTTGATCCTCCCATGGTTGTGAAGTCCCCACCCGCATAGACGGTTGACCCGGAGATCGCCAGTGCCCTGACCGGCGCATTCGCGCTCGGACTCCAACTTGCCAGAGTACCGTCCGTCCCAATCGCCGCCAACCTGTTGCGGGTTGATCCTCCCATGGTTGTGAAGTTCCCACCCGCATAGACGGTTGACCCGGAGATCGCCAGTGCCCTGACCGAATAATTCGCGTTCGGATTCCAACTCGCCAGAGTGCCGTCCGTCCCAATCGCCGCCAAGTAGTTACGGCTTGATCCTCCCATGTTTGTGAATTCCCCACCCACATAGATGGTCGCGCCGGATTTCACCATTGCTGTAACAGCGGACGAGCCCGAGGTTTGCTGGAAGGCAGAGTCTCCGGGGTTCCAGGACAATAAGTTGCCACTGGTGTCGGTCGCGGCCAAGCCCCAACGAGTTGTTCCTCCCATCACCTGGAATGTTCCGCCTGCATACACGGTGGACCCCGATATAGCGAGTGCCTGGACAGTGCTTGGGATGACCCCGGAAGCTCTCCTAACTGAATTTACGTTGGGGTTCCAAGGCAGCAGGTTGCCGGCCATGTCAATCGCCGCTAATTTGCTTCGGGCTGTTCCTCCAGTATTGGAATAGGTACAAATTGAAGAACAACCGGCCGTGTTTGTTCCTCCAACAGAGTCGAAAGTTCCGCCGACATAGATCGTGGACCCCGATATTGCCAGCGTTTTGACCGGGTATTCACTTGTCGTAGTTCCGTTTGTTTTGGGGTTCCAAGCCAATAGGGTTCCGTCCATGTCGATCGCCGCCAAAGTGTCACGACCCACGCCTCCGATGGTGGAGAAGCCCCCCCCCACATACACCGTAGTCCCGGATATCGCCAGTGCTCTGACGCTTGGGATTGAATAATTTCCAAAGGAAAAGGAATTGCCCCCAACGTTAGGGTTCCAACTCGTGGCGGTTCCGGTAGTAATATCGAACGCCGCCAACCTGTTGCGGGTCGTACCCCCAGTGCCGTTATAAACGGCTGACATATTGACCATAGTGATGTTTCCACCCGCATAAACGGTTGAACCGGAGATAGCCAGTGCATAGACAGCGCCGGTTAAAATTGGGGTCCAGGAGGTTGCTATTCCGCTGGTAGCATCGAAAGCCGCCAGGTAATGGCGGCTCACCTGAATGCCATTGACAAGATAGGTGGCGCCGGTGAAGGCTCCACCCGCATAGACGGTTGACCCGGAGATCGCCAGTGCATAGACACTGGCGCTTGTTTTGGGGTCCCAGGCTGTTGCGATTCCGCTGGTCGCATTGAAAGCCGCCAAGTTGGCTCGGGTCGTAGTCCCATTAACAGTTGGGAAATATCCACCCACATAGACGGTTGACCCGGAGATCGCCAGTGCATGGACAGCGCTGTTGGCGCCGCTTACGTTGGGGTCCCAATTCGAATCCACTACGCCGGTACTCATGATATGGGCCAGATTGGAGCGCGCGGCGCTGCCGACCTTCGTGAAGACTCCTCCTATGTACCAACCGCCAGAGCCATCCGAAATCACCGCATTTACAGTTCCAGTCACCTTGGGAAAGGCGGTCTTCAACTCACCGCCCGTGGCGTCCACCAGGGCTCCTCCTCCTGTCTGCGGACCGAACCGGGAGAACTCGCCGCCAAGATAAGCCGTTCCATCGTCGCCGCTGACGATCGCTTTAACGGCGTGATCAAAGCCGTTGACCAATTGTGGCTGCGCGATCGTCGCCACCTGCGCACTGGTACTATTCTGGCTGAACGAAGTCACCACTGCCGTCAGGCTCCCCACCGCGGTCGGCCGCGTGGAAAACGTCACGAGCAACTGCGTGGTCGTCGCCGTCGTCACCGTACCGACCGCTCCATTATTAAACGTCACCGTGTTGTTCGCCGCCGTCGCGTGGAACCCGGTTCCGTAAATCCTGATCGTTGTCGCGTCAATTGCATGCCCTGCCGTACTCGCGGTCACCGTCGGGGCACTTACCACCGTCGCCACCTGCACTGCGCTCCCGCTGCTACCACCGTTCGCCGTCACCACTGCCGTCAGGCTGCCGGCAGTAGTCGGCAACGTGGAGAAGGTGACCGTCAACTGTGTCGCACTGGACACCGACGTCACCGTCCCCACTGCCCCTCGGCTGAGCACCACCGTATTGTTTGCCGCCGTCAAATTAAATCCGGTGCCGGTGATGGTAACCGTAGTCGCCCGGATCGAAAGTGCCGACGTATTTGCCGTCACGGTTGGAGGCTCGGAGGCCAGATAACTCAAGGGCGACGGATTGGTAATGGATTGGTTGTTGGTCGCCGTCAGCGTCACCGTTCCAAGGGCTGTTGGCGTAAGGGTAAATGTCTGAGGAGTTGAGCTATTGAACGTCAATACGATGGGCGTAGAAAGGCCGCCGCCGGACGGCGTGATCGTAATGGTGCCGCTATAGAAATCATTCGGTGTAACAGTAAAAGCGCTCGACGCAGCATTCCTAAATCCTGCACTGGGTCCGGTCAGTGTGAAGGACGTGGCGCCAGCAGTCACGCTTCGGATGATGTGGTTGCCCGAGTCCACCACCCAAAGGGTGTTTGTTGCAGGAATCATGGCAACAGCCATTGGCCAATATAGTGCTTTGGTCGATACCGAGCCGTCGCCATTGTAGCCGACGCCAGCACCTGGGGTTGGGTCACCGCATAGGGCACCATAAGGATCACCAGCACCACAAGTTGGCGGGGAGGTTATAATACCGCGGCCTATATAAGGTCCGTAGGTGAGAGGGTCCTCATTATCTTGGGCCCGCATGCCTTGCCCGACGACCGTGATGACATTATTGGGCTGACCGCTAACAAAATCGACGACACGAATCGCACCGTTACCGCTGTCCGCAACGTAGAGCTTTTGGTTAATGGAGTCAAACGAGAGGCCCCGAGGGCGACTGAATGCTGCCGTGAGTGGTTGGCCAATCTGTTCGTCGACCCAATAACCATAGTCATTGCCATTGTCGACAGTCAACCAAGCCTCTGCACTCCCTATTGCTCTACTGCAACTGGCGAGCGTAGATAGTGAACCACCAGGAGCACAGCTCCAGATTGAGTGGTCTGAACGGTTGGAAACAAAAATCTTTCTGGTGCTGGGATCCTGCGCAATGCCGGTAAGCAGGTTAAAACTGTAGGAAGCACAACCCCCGTTAGCTGTACACCCAGCTGCATTGCCACCACCTGCGTCAATGGCAGCAACCAGCCGCATTACTGGAGGGCTGGCGCTGAGGTCGACGCTGGCTACACTTCCGCTTTGATCCGTCACGTAAAGTCCGCCTGACCCTGAGGACATCGGGGAAGCGTAAGAGACGATCAAGTGGTATGGATAAGAAAAGGAACTTTGGGTGCCAGCCCCCGGAAGGAAAACGCTGTTGTCACATTGCCCGGCATAACCCGAGCCAGAGCCGTCGTTTATCGTTGAGCATGATGTTCCGATAATGGTCGTGACGGCGTATGTACTTAGATTTATTTTCCGGATCGCACCGTTATAGGAATCAGCGACATAAAGATAAGTATTCGTACTGTCAATTGCCAGCCCCTTGGGCGTGTTGAACCGAGCAGCGGCCCCCGCCCCATCTGCCCAACCCGCAACTCCTGACCCCGCTATCGTTGTGGCCACACCAGTGACGAGGACTACCTGCCGGATCACATGATTGTAGGTATCGGCAACGTACATTACACTCGGAGCAGATCCTACGTTGTTAAACGCTACACCCTCCGGATTGTTAAACCTGGAGGTACGGTATGTTCCATTGGTTAGCCCCGACAAAGTTGCAGCGCCGAACTTCGTTTCAATCGTTCTAAACTGCCCCCATAGCGGAGTGGTACCCATCTCCGTCAAAACAGCGAGCACGAAAAACAGTTTGTACATCTGCATCTTGTATTTAAAGTTCATTACGGATTACTTCCTCGATTTCGCGAGCAATATGACGGCAGTTCGGAGTCCTGCTTGTGACCGTCCCCACCTGCGCCGCACCCCGGTTGTCCTGACCCTTGGCCGTGCACCTCGCGGTTGTGGCCATCCTCACCGTTGCTGCCGCAGCCAGGTCGAAGGCCACCGTTGGTTCGCCGCCGCCGGATCGAACCGATGCCGGAGATCCAAAAGGGTCGACACGGGACTCGAAAGCAGCGATGGATTCGAAGTTATGGTGGGCTCATGGCCCCACCGCGAGCTGGCACAAATCGGCCATGGTATTCGACGCCTTCGGGTACGCCGGCTGGGTAGTGGGATCCACCACAATCGGATACACGGCCCGCCGGTCATCCAGCAGGATCCGAAGCCACTCCCCGTCGGTCACCAGCAGCTTCCGGTAGCGCAACGCCGGGTCGCCCGGCGCGGTATTGTACAAAACCGACCGACCGGCGCTTTCCTGTTCCGTTACCCGTTCCCCGCGCTGGCGCAGTTGAAGACGCAGCTCCCTTTCGCCCCCGCCGGGCCGGTGCGGGATCGTGAAGCCGTGCTCCAAACCTTCTTGGCCGTTCACAAACCATTCCGTAATTCCCGGGCGGTGATATTCCAACCGGTTCCCGTCTTTATGGATCCGCACGGCGCCACCGGCGATCCCTTCCTCGCCCGGCCGCCCCCAACGCTCCAATTCCAGCCCCCAACTCCACGCCTGGGTGTCCGGCTTAACGGTAAAGCCCTTGCCATCAAACCGCGCCAGCCAGCCGTGATGATGAGACCGCGACGGAACCCCACCCTGCCCATCGGGAAACATGCCGTGCCGCTGGCGCTCAGATTCCGCTCGGATCTGATTCCAGTCGACCAGATTGAGGCCGGCGGGCAGTTTCGGCTGGCTGTCCGCGGTGGGCGCGGTGTGACGCAGAATCGGGCTGAGCCCACCCCGTTTGGCTAAAGATCCGGAATTCGCGGCTGGCAGAACCGTCGAAACGGCTATAAGGACAAAGAAAACAACACAGCGATGCGGGGAAAAAGACAATGCCAGCTCCAATGGCAGATCGAGCCCAGCCGGACCCGGCACCATTCGGGAGGTCGCGTACAACAATAGTACGACTATAGCATACGGTACTCACGGTACTCCTGTCTACCGTGCCGAAAAATAAAAAAGAGCACTCGCCAGTGTTTTTTCCGTGAGCCTCTCCCTTGCACCCCCATCCCGGGAAGGGAGCAGGCGGTTGTGTGGTTCACCGGATTGCAGGCGGATGGCGTTTTCGGGTCGTGTTTGGTCGGGGGAAATTCGGCTGGCAGCAGGCTGAACAGGGCGGCGACGGAACCCGGCAGACGGAAGACTGGACCGCAGTGGCCACAGAAGAACGGGTGATGATGTGGTTTGTCGGCCCTTGCCCAGCGGGCGGGTGGGCCACCGGCCCGGCGGCAATGTTGTACGGCAAGTGGCGATCGATGGCGGCACTACCCATTCCGGGGACCGATGCTGCGGCGGTGCTGCGAGCGGTGGCGGATGTTCGGACAGGATTTTTGCGGTGGCGATAGGCGGTGGGTTGGACGGTGGCGAGCGCGCCCCTTCGGGGGGCAGAGTTTTCGTACGATAGGGCGGAAGATGGAAGAAGAAGTATAGACGAGGCTACGGCTGGCGGCGGGCTGGCTTTTCGTGTTGACCGGGTTGCCGCGGCCGTCGTTCGCCGGAACCTGTTCTGACGCGGTCGGGGCGGCGTTTGGTGCCGTTTTACCCGGGCCAGGGGTGATGACCGACGGGGGCATCACCACGTTCCTGTTCGCCTGGGGAATCGTGACGTTTTGCCTGGTTCCAGCAGTACGCCAAGCCCTCGCCCGGCAGCCGATGCCGCGGGTGGCGGTCCCAGGACCCGCGTTGCCCTGTTGGGAAGTCGCGGCGCCCCCCTGGCTCTGTGGTGGAGGGCATCACCCGAAGCTCAATGATCTGGGGCAGCCGACCGGAGGGGGGGAGCTGGCAACTCCCGCTGGACACCGTTCACTGCCCGGCCCCCAGGGGACACCGGAAACGGAGCGAATGCTTTTGCCGTCGTGTGCGGGGGCAGCCTGTGGGCTTTCCGGCGGCAATTAGGGGCAGGCGGGGTGGACTTCGAACCGGGGCTTTTGCTTTGCGGTTTCCCAATGGCTGGCGAACCAAGCCGTTGAGGCGCAAGGGGGCATGCGTTGCCACCAGCTTTTGATGGCGGTTGGCCTTGGCGCTGGCCTTGGCCTTGGCGGGCGGGGGTTGGCGGAATAGCGGTATCGCCGGAGCCGCGAGGGGAGAGGGAGAATCGGATATCGCTGTTTGCGGACCGGGTAAGCGCGGAGACGATGGGTGCCAATCCGTGACGGGTGTACAGGGCGGGGATGGCGTATGTGTCGATGAGCGCCTTACGGGGGATCGGATTGGCGGGGACGGAGATGGCGCGGTCGCAGGCGGTGAGGATTGGTTTGCGGCTGCTGCAGATTGGTGCGTAAATGAAGATTACGGTGCGGCGGGTGTGGGTGCCTTTGTCAGAGGGGTTTCCGTTGCAGGCGGTGTCTTGGTTCGCCTAGACGAGGGGGGCTCTCGCGGATTTCGGGGGAAAGGAGTCCAAACGGCACTTTTTGCGGTAAATCTGGATGCTGGTGAGAGATGGCGGCTCACACTCGCGTCGGAGCCGTGACGGAGCTCGTCCCCAAAGGTGAGACACGTATGGGTGATCCTTTCCCTAGAACGTCCAGACGGCGGTGCGGCCGTTCAGTCGGAGGGTGGAGCGGCCGATGGTTTCCGTTCTGGCTGGCGATGGTTTTTGCAGGGTGAAAACGACGCGGCGGACGCTTTGGGGCTCGGGGGAGGGGAGGAGGATCACCGTCGAATTGGGGCCCTTGCATTTGATGATGCCGGACGATTTTTGGGTGACCTTCCAGCCGGCGGACTGGAGTTGCTGGGAGCGGAGCTTTAAGCCCGCCGCGGGGCCGGCGATTTCGACGCGGGATACGTTGGCGAGCAGGGTGGTCCGGCGCTTCTCGGCTTGGCCTAACTTTTCGCAATAGGCGGCGAGGATGTCGGCGAGGCGGATGGAACCGCGCGGGCCCGTTCCCCAGGCTTCGAGAAAGCCGGGGGCGTACTCCATCGAGAAAAGTCGGAAGCCGGGGACCGCGGAGTTGGCGCGGGTTTCCTGAAAGGACGCCATGCGGAACCAGGGGGCGGGGCGGCTGCCGAGTTCCCGCGTGACCGTCGTCACTTCAGCCGGGCGGAGACGTTGCCACTGCTCCCGAAGGGCTTCGGAGGCTCCGGGCTGTTCAAGGCCCAGGGCTAGGCCGGCGTCGCCCTTCTTGCGCTCTCCTTCGCCCTCGGCGAAGAATTCGAAGTAGGTCTGGAGACCGTAGAAGTAGAGGCCGGAATAGGTGCTGTCGTTGCGGACCGTGGTGCGTTTTTCGAAGGGGGCGAACTGCTCCTTCAGAAAGGCGGATTGTTCGATGGCGGCGTAGGTGATGGGGTCGACGGTGGCGTAGAAATGATTGAGCAGCGCGGCGGGCGGCGCGGCCTGGGCGGCGGCGAGGGGGAGGAAGAGGAGACGCAGGTAGCGGCGCATGGGGTGGTTAGACGGCGTCGGAAACGGAGGGCAGGGGGAAATCGGTCGCGACGAGCGACGGGGCGATCATGAGGCCGCCTTCGAGGCCGCGGACACGCTGGGCGACGCCAATCTTCTGGGCGTTTTGCAGGAGGCGGACGGGGCTTTCGAGGAAGCGCATGTTCGTGACCGGGGTCGTGACTTTGCCGTTTTCAATCAGAAAGAGCCCGTCGCGGGTGAGGCCGGTCTGCTGGAGAGTCTGGGGGTTGACGCCGCGGATGTACCAGAGATGGGTGACGAGGAGGCCTCGTTCGACCGTCGCGATGAGATCTTCGAGAGACGCGGTGCCTCCTTCCAGGATTAGACTTTGGGCTCCGCCGCGGCCGCCGAAGGCGCCGGGGGTGGGCTCCTTGCCGGTCTTCGAGGCCCAATAGCGGTCATAGGCTAGGTTGGCGACGGTGCCCTGGTCGATCCAGGTGACGGGGCGGGTGGGGAGGAAGTCGCCGGTCCAGGGGGAGGAGGGCTGGCGGGGATCGAAGGGGTCCATACGGAGGGTGATGAACGACGGGAAGAGCTTTTCGCCGAGGCGGGTGCCACCGCCGTTCTTCGAGAGAAAGCTGCGGCCTTCGTCGGCGGAGCGGGCGGAGAAGGCGGGAGAGAGAAGACGGACGAGGTCGCCGGTGGCGGTGGGTTCGAGGACGACGGTGTATTTGCCGGGCTTGAGGCGCTGGGGGTTTTTCCAGAGGCGGCATTTGGCGATGGCGGTGGCGGCGAGGCCTGGGCTATCGAGGGCGCCGATCTTCATGGAGGGTTGGCCGGCCCAGCCGGAGCTGGAGCCGTCAGGCTGGCGGATGGTCGTCGTGAGTTGGGAGTCGCTGGAGCGGTGGTAGCCGAAGAGGCCGGATTTATTGGCGATGGTGGTGACGCGGAGGGAGCGTTCGATGAGGCCGGCGGCGACCATTTTGGCTTTGAGGGCGGCGTCGATGATGGTTTTGACGTGGGGGATCATCTCGGGGGCGCGGGCGGCGGCGGTGCGCTCGTCGAGATCGCTCGTGACGGGGAATTTTTGGGGGCCGACGGGGGGAAGGCGTTCGGGGTTGGGGGGCGCGATGGCGGCGAGTTGTTCGGCTTGGAGGACGGCTTTTTTGAGCGACTCGGGGTCGAAATCGTTGACGGCCATGGAGCCGGAGCGGCCTTCGCGGGTGACGACGATGGAGAGATTGTGACGGAGGTTGAACGAGGCCGCGGTGATGCCGTTATTGGCGAAGCGGGTATAGGCCTGTTCGGAAGCCGTGAGGGTGACGTGGCATTCCGGGAAGGAGGAGAGGGCGAGGACTTGCTGCGTGAGTTTTTCGGCTTGTTCGCGGGTGAGCATGTTAGTCGGTGAGGATGACGTCGATTTGGCGGAAGCGGGTGGGGGAGCAGCCGTGGCTGATGGAGTTGATTTGGGTGGGTTCGCGTCGCAGGCCTGCCAGAAGTCGGGGGTGCGGGCTTGGTAGGAGACGCGGGAGAGCATGCCGCGCTTTTTACCGCCTTTGATTTCCCAGAAGGCGTCGCCGCCGAATTGGAAGTTATAGCGCTGCTGGTCGATGGAGTAGCTGCCGCGACCGTCGATCAGCACGCCGTCGTCGATTTCCGAGATCATGGATTCCAATGTGTTTTCGCGGGGGCCTGGCTGGAGGGAGACGTTGGGCATGCGCTGGAAGGGCACTGTCGCCCAGGAGTCGGCTTGGGAGCAGCCGTGGGATTCTTTTTCGCCGATGAGATGGGCTTGGTCGCGGGTGGTTTGGAAGCTTTTGAAGATGCCTTTGTCGATGATGGTCCAACTGGTGGCTTTGACGCCGTCGTCGTCGTAGCCGACGGTGCCGAGGGCGCGGGGGGAGGTGCGGTCTCCGGTGAAGGTGCAGTGGGTGGAGGCGATGCGTTGGCCGATTTTGGCGGGGGTGATGTAGCTGGTGCCGGCGTAGTTGGCTTCGTAGCCGAGGGCGCGGTCGAGTTCGGTGGGGTGGGCGACGCTTTCGTGGATCGTAAGCATCAGGTGATTGGGCATGAGGAGGAGATCCTTCTTGCCGGGGGTGATGGGGGGAGCGCCGAGGTATTCGACGACTTCGTCGCAGATGCGGTGGGCGTTTTCGACGAGGTTCATTTCGGGGACGTACTCCCAGCCGGCGGCGGCTTGGGAGGGGACGTAGTTGCGGGTGCGGGAGATGTTGTTGGCGCGGTCGACGGCGGTGGCTTCGACGTTGCCGTAAATCTGGAGGAGATATTGCTGGAGGGAGGAGCCTTCGGAGGAGGCGAAGTATTTGTCTTCGCTGCGGAGATTGAGGGAGGCGGCGCCGGAGAAGACTTTCGAGTTTTTGCGGACGGAGTCCGTGACGCGGCGGAGGAGTTCGAGTTTTTCGCCCATGGGGACGTCGAGGGCATTGGTGTCGTGGGGGGTGACCCAGCGGTCGCGGTAGGCCTTGACGGGGGCGAGGCGGACGGGGTTGGGTTGGATGGTGGCGTTGGCTTTGGCGATGATGACGGCTTCGGCGGTGAGGCGGGCGATTTCTTCGGGGGTGACGATGGGAGAGGCGGCGAAGCCCCAGGCGCCGTTGACGATGACGCGGACGCCGAAGCCGAAGCTGGAATCTTCGGCGACGCCGGGGACGGAGAGGATGCGACCGGTGCCGCGTTCGGGGGAGAGGCGGAGGCTGATGCGTTGGTCGCGGAGGCGGACGATGCGGATATCGCAGTAGGAGGCTTTGAGCTTTTTGGCTTCGCGGAGGGCGTTGGCGGCGAGGCTTTCGAGTTCGGGGTTGGGGGTTTTGGATTCCTTCGGGGCGGCGAAGAGCTTTTCGGCCCACGCGCCTCCGGCGAGGGCTCCGGAGGAGGTAACAAGAAAACCGCGCCTGGATAGCATGCACCAAGATACTCCACGATTTAGAGGCTCGACAAGAGTGGAAATGGCTATCGCTTCTTGCGGGTGATTTTTTTGGCGAGGAATTCCTGGAACAGGTTGCCGACGGCGTTGAAGCCGAGGCCGATGGCGGAGCTGCGGAGGATGACGCCGCTGCTGTCGCGGGCGGAGGGGGGGAAGAAGTAGCGGGTGACGAAGCCGTTGCCGAAGCGGCCGATTAAGTTCGAGTAACAGAACTGGAAGTTTTTGTTGTCGCCGCGGCAGACGACGGTGCGGCTGACGGCCCACCAGGCGCGGGAGCTATTGCTGCCGGTTCCTTTGACGAAGTAGCGGGGGTCTTGTTTAGCGAGAGAGGTGACGACGACCTTTTCGAGGAGGAGGCTGGTTCCGAAGCTGACGAAGCCGGCTCCGTACCGCTTGGCATAGCCTTGCGCGCCTTGGCCGAAGCCCTTGTTTGTGTTTTGGGCTTGGCCGACTCCGGCGATGGCGCCGTTGATGACGAACGCCGATGGGTCCAGCCAGAACTTGGTGGTGAGCTGGAGCTTTTGCTTGGCGTTGAGGGGGGCGGCGTCACGATCATAGACGGCGAAGAAGTTGGGGACGAGGCCGAGGAGGCGTTGTTGCTGCGCGGCGTTGATTTGTTCCTGGGCGATTTCGACTTGGGTTTGGGAGACGTTGAGTTGGTTGGTGACTTTGTCGATGGCTAACGGGGTGGGCGGGAGGACGAGCGTCTGGTCCGCGGCCAGTTCGCCGGCGATGGCTTTTAAGGCGAAGCCGGTCGAGTTGAAGGTGAGGCGGTAGGGGCCGGGGGGGACATTTGCGAAGGAGAATTCGCCGGTGGGGGTTGATTGGGCTTCCTGGTCCGCGGCGCGGCCATCGAGCGACAGTTTTACCTGGACCTGGGCGACGGAGGCCCCGCTCGCGTCGACTACGGTGCCGCTGATGGTTCCGGGCTGGGCGAAGGCGACGGGCGTGAGCGTCAGAAACGTTACCAGGAGAAGACGATGGATGGTGAGTGACGGGGCCAGTGGAAGATCGGACAAGAAGGATAACTTCATAGTTGAACGATAGATGTCCCATGGTACACGAGGGCTTACAAAATTACGGGGAAAAGCTCGATGTGGTGCGGCGAGAATGTTTTGCGCTGATCGCGGTCGCTCCGGCGCAGTGGGTTCGGATGATCTCCCAAGATGGAGAGAAACCGCCCCGATCCGCCCTCAAAACGTTCATACGGACCCGCAAAGATTTCTCCAAATTCGCAAACCCATTGCATTGGGACGGTTCAGGATGTCCCCCTCTCCCCCAAAATCGCATAAAAATCGCATAGGGACGGGTCAGTCTGTCCCGTCATCCCGTCATCTCATCCCGTCATCTAAAAGATGATCTTCCCGCCTAGCCGCAGGGACCGCGCTGCCGCCGCACTCAGTACCCGACCGAAGTTGACGTTCGTAAACTCGGCCGTCGGGTCCCCGTAAGTGACCGTGTTGAAAACGTTATATCCCTCCGCGCGGAACTCAAAGGTCGCTTTCTCCTTAATCCGGAAGTTTCGAAAGACAGAGATGTCGAATCGTTGCACATTGTCACCGCGAAGAACGTTACGCCCCGCGTTTCCAAACGTGAACTGTGCCGGAGCCGCAAAAGCCCCCTTGTTGAACCATGCCTGCGGCGTCGGGTTGGCTAGCTTCCAATCGCCCACCACATTGGGACGCAGATAGTTGACGTTGCCGGTGTTCGCAATATCACCAGCGATGGTCACATTTACAGGAGCCGCCGTACGCAAATCCGCGATCCCGTTGACCTGCCAATCGCCGATCACCGCATCAACGAACCGATTACCCGAGCGCAGCGCCCGGCCACGCCCAAACGGCAAATCAAACACCCAGCCGACCACCAAATTATGGCGTAAATCGAAACTGGCTACGCTGCGATCCGCCCGCATATCGTATGGATTCTGGATCGATTGGCCCTCGACGCCGAAGAAGCCCGAGGAACCGACGTCAATCGCCTTCGACCATGTATAGGCCACCGAAAGGGCGAGTCCATTCGAGAAGCGGCGATCAAGCGACGTCTGCAATGCATGGTAGTTTGTGTTGCCCCAGGAACGATCCCAGGAAATCGGCACCGCGATATACGGGAACGGCGCACGATCGCGCCAGTTGCCCGGGCCCGGGGTGCGGGCCACGTTGTAACGGCCGCCAATGTTGGCGCGGTGCGTTCCGGAGCCAACATAGTTCGCGGTCAGCAGCATCGATTTCGAAATTTGGTGTTGTATCCCCCCGTTCCATTGAATCGAATAAGAGTTCTTCCAGTTCGGATCAGCCCAGTAGGCGGACTGCGAAAACGGATCGCTGGGGGGCAAACTAGCCGAAGGCAGAGGATTGAGGCCCGAAACATTCGGCGTCAGGGCCGTCGGGAGCGGGTAATTCAAGTTTGCCGCCGACTGGAACCCCAAAGCTGGCCAGGTTCCAATGAAATTCCGGGAAATTTGCAGTACGCCAGAATAGTTGTCGAAATAGATGCCCGACGAGACGCGGATCGCCGTGCGTTGGTTCACGCGATACGCCAAACCAAAACGGGGTTGAAAGTTCTTCGTGGTGTCGGTGAAGATCTTCCCGTTCTTGGCCAGTTCGACATTGTTCGGTAACCAGCCGGCTGGTGCGCCGGCCGGAGTTGGGATACACGGGAAGGCCTTGGCCTCAGCGCACGTCGGGGCCAAGCGCTGGATGATGTATTTGCCGGTGTTGAAGTCGATGTTCCCAGCGAAGTTGTTCTTGGCACCATCCGTTCCGGCCGGTGGAATCAGCGTGCGGTCGTAGCGCAGGCCAATGTTGAGAGTAAGGTTGTTGGTAACCTTCCAGGAGTCCTGCACGAAGAAGCCAGAGACGCTGGCCCACCAAGCGGTGGTTTCGACGATGTCGCGCCGCGTCGCACCGTCCGGAATCGAAAGCAACATCGAGGCGAGCGCGCCACCGGTAGTGCCTAGCCGCGACGGATCGGCCGTTTGCGCATCGGCAAAACTGACCGTGGTGATGTAGTTTTCATAGTCGTAGCCAATAAAGTTAATGTCCCCGCCGGCCTTCAACGTGTGCCGCCCCCAAAGCTTCGTGAAACTACCGCGGATGTGCCAGTTATCGGCACCCTGCTGGTAGCCTAAAGATTCACCACCGCTGTAGTAACCGCCCACCGATATGCCGGGTAGATAAGTCAATGCATCGCGATAGGGAGTCATGATGTTGCTGGAATAGCCGACCTTCGATTGAAAATCCGACGGAAGCGATTGGAACCGATTCATGGTGCGCCCCCATTGCTTAACGCGACCACCTTGCAACTGCATGACCGAGGTGGAGTTGAAGGTGTGGACCCAACTGGCACCGAAGTTGCGAGCGATGTTGTCGCTCTTTACCTCGATCGACGGCAACGCGCCTGCCGGCTTATTCGGCGCAAAGAAGCCTGTGTACCGAAACCACACCGAGTTCTTGTCGTTGAATTTGTGATCCAGCTTGAGCGACAGGTTCCGTGATCGATTCTGTATCGGCGACCGGTTGATGGCGTTGCGGTCCGCTACGCCGGTGACCTCAGTTTTTGGCAGAACCGTCTTCGAGTAATAGACCATGCCGGGATTCAGCAGACTCACCGGCAATTGATTGCCAGGAAATGGATCGCGCAGAAAGGTGCCGGGGACCGCCGGATTCACCCGCGTCGAGAGAGGATTGTAAATCTGCTTCGGCCAGTCGCTCAAGTCGCCCCGCAGATTCGCTTCGGTCGGTACTCGCAAAAAGCTAAACGCCGGCGACTTGTTCATGTTGATCTCATAGCCGCTGTAAAAGAAAGTCCTATTGGTGCCTTTGTACACTTTCGGGATCCACACCGGCCCGCCAGCCGTACCGCCGAAGATATGGCCCTTGTAAGGATTAACGCTGGGCTGAAAAGTGTTGCGCGCGCGGAACGCGTCGTTGTCATGCTGGTACCAGGCGTTCCCGTGATATTCGTTCGTGCCGGACTTGGTGGTCGTGTTTGTCACCCCACCCATCACCCCGCCGAACTCGGCAGAATCGTTGTGCGACTGGACCTTGAATTCCTCCAGCGTCTCCACGATCGGATTCACCGCCAGATTGGATTGAAACGTCGACTGGTTGTTCACCCCATCCAGCATGAACATGCTACTGCGCTTCACTTGGCCGTTCACCGACGGCACACTCGATTGACCCGGCCCGACGGGATTCACCCCCGGCGTCAGCCGCATCAAGTTTTGGATATTGCGACCGTAGGGGAGGTCGACCACCTGCTGAGACGTGAGTACGCTGCCGAGTTCGGCCGTCGCGCTCTGTACCTGGGAGCCCACCGCTTCCACGGTCACCGACTCTTGCACCCTACCCACGCTGAGCAAGAGGTCGAACACCGATGACTGGTTCACGACGAGACTAAAACGCGACATCTTGGCCGTGCTAAAGCCCTCCTTGCTGGCTTCCAGCGTATAGGGTCCCGGCAGAATATTGAGCAGTACATAGATACCCAGTTCGTTGGCTCTGGTCTTCGTCTCGACACCCGTCTGCGTGTTTCGCAGAATCAGTTCGGCCCCGGGAATGGCGGCACCCGATGTATCTTTGATCGTCCCGTTGATGGCCGCGAATGAGACTTGCGCCGGAGCGGGGGCAGTGGTCAGAAGAAGCCAGACCATGGATGCACGGAGAAGGGAATGTCGCATGAGTTAAGTCTCGTAATGAAGCAACGATAGGCTATCACAACAGTTGGCCAGGGTTGGCCGGTCTTCGTCGAGTGATCGAGCTGACGTTCCACCTAGGCACATATACTTGCTATACCCGGAACATTCCGCAAGTGAATGTTTATCTCCCCCAAGCCGCTGCGGAAGTCCTCCGGCGTCGGGCTGCCGCCGCCGGATTGCCGCTCTCCTGGTACATCGCCAAGGTCGTGTTGGGAGAACACAAACGCGGTTGGCCGCCCGGGTACTTT
>JAPKZA010000571.1 GCA_026394015.1 Acidobacteriota bacterium | reverse complement strand
TCCATGCCTTGGCTGAAAACAGAACCGTAATTCCATGCTGTGATGATGTCGCCGTTGCCGTCTATGGTTACACAACCATCTGCTATACCAAACGGGTCTCCAGTAAGACCATAACCCATACCGTTTTGCCAAATAATAGCACCAGTTATAGCATCCAGTTTGGTTATAAATCCATCATTGCCGTTATCAGTATTGTTACTTACAACATAGATATAGCCATTGCTGTATGCCACACTGGTTGCAGTGATTGTCAAGGGCTGGGTTAAATCAATATTTTTGTGCCATTGTAGATCGCCTGCGGGTGTATAGAACGTTACCACACTGCCATATGTCAAGCTGGATCCAACTGCATAGACGTTTGCACTTGCAGGATTTGTAGCAGTACCATAATATTCCACAGCACCCACTGCGCCGTCTTCAGCAATTGAATATGTCCAGCTTGGACCTATGCTTGAAAAGTATATCAGTGCAGAATTTTCGCCGCCTGTGCCACTATTGAAGTAGCCTACCACAGATTCCCATGCAGGAACACCGCCACTAAGACCCAATACTAGGTCACGAACTTTGATAGTTTCAACTGTTACAACATAATAATAAGAATTAGTCACTTGTCCAGTTGATGTGTTTATATAGACAATCCAGGTCTGACTAGGAGTGTCACCATCGCTGAAAGTTAATATCATTGTGGTTTCAAACGTCACTGCCGCAGTTACAACGCCGTCGTACAGTAATGTTGTTTGCCATGATACACTGCCACTGCTGTCTACTTTGATAATAAACGGACTGTTGCCCGGTGTAAGTCCGGTTGTGTGACCCAGATAGTAAGTATTGCCTGCAGAATCCACAGTGACAACATCAAAATTCGTAAAACTTGTGTTAATATCGCCCACTGTTAGTGTATAACCAGTGGCTGCGCTGCCTGTGTAAGCTGTTGTTTGAACAGTGTTATCTGGGAATGTCAAGCTGCCATCTGCAGAAAATTTCCAATTCTGATCAACAACATTGAGATTCAAGCTGCTGCCTGTGGCAATCAACGGGCTGGTCACAAGCTTGTTGCCTTGGCCATCTGATCCAGTCTCGCCGGCGTAGTAGAATGCACTGATGCTGGCACCAGTGCCGACCATGGCAAATATGGCATCGCCATACATGGATCCATATTCGCTACCCACACCAAATTGTGCATTAACATTGTCTACGGCATTGACTTTATAATCGATACCAACAGCATAGCGTGTCAAGCTGCTTTGATTGGGTATCGGTGTGTTATATCCACCGCATATGTATGTGCCTACGCCGCCAGGTGTGCCCGACAGTTGCCATAGTATCGTGGAAGATTGCCCATTGTCTTCAAAGTAGACCGATTGTCCCGTGGCCAGTGTGCCATATGCCACGTCGGTCACTATCAGATAACTGGTGGCGTCTGTGCTGGCTGTGAACTCGCATCGTGTGGCACTGGTACCCAGATAGTTGCCCCAATCGTATTGATCGCTGGCGCCATCCTCGACGAACCAGACTGGATATGCAGTGACATTGATGTTGCCACTTTCGGTAAAGCTTTCGATACCAGTAGCAAGATTGATAGTGGCCACAGTTATGGTCATGTCGTTACTGGGACTGATGCCTCTGAGGGCAGGACCTGGTACTGTGATTACATCGCCTGGTGCATATCCAGTACCTGACACCAAGCAGATAACAGTACCGTCAACATAGGTCGGTCCGTTACCTACTGGGTCTACAAAAACCGAAAACACAGCGCCTGTGCCCGATCCAGTATTGGGCATGCCTGTGGTATCAACCACTGCTTGCACCATGTAGAAATCAAAAGCAGTAAACAGTGTACCAACAGGCATGCTCGCAACCAAATGATTCAACAAATGCAGTGACATCTGCCAACGGTATGGGCTCAACTGCGCCCTCGCTGCCATAGAGATTTACAGTGGCCACAGTGTCTGATCCTGTGAGACCAGTCACATAGAAATTGTCATCATTGGTATCAGTTGTGGCATTCTGCCCGATTGCAGTATTCGAACCGTTGCTCAGCACTATCTGGTTAATGCTGGGATCGTCTCCCCAAAACTGGTTTAGCTGTGCTTGAAATCCTCTATAGCCCGGCAGTGAAGTAAAGTAGACGTTGGCATCGCCCAGATATATATTTCCGTTGCTGGCCAAGCTGTCGGCTGTTACTGGTACTTGTGCGCCGTATATGGTCACGCTCATCTTATGTTTCCTTTATGTAGCATGGCTAGTTGTAAACTCTGTTATAGAGTATGTGAAGAATACTGTATCTCCGGTAACCGCAGCATTTACTACCAAGACCTGCTGTCCTGACACAACGCTGTTGTCTACCAACACACCAAATGTAGTTTCAGTGGCTGCGGCATTGCTTGTGACTCTATTACCCACACTGTAGACCAATCCGCCTGTGCTATCCAGCGCCGCAGTGATGTCAGCCAGTTCGACACAAGTGCTTGGATCATTGTGTTGTGCCCTTACACTCATCTTGAAGCTGCTGACGTCTGAGCTGCTGGCATACCATATGTAGACATTTTCACTGGGCAGTGCCACGGCAGGATACAGCCCGCCCACAGTGGTAACAGTGCCTGAGATGCTGACATTGCCAAACCTAGTACCTGGTAGGTATATGCTGCCATCGCTGCTGATGCCTAGCTCGGTGCCGCCGTTGGCTATGGTAAACGGAGTGTATACCACAGTGTTGGCACTGTTGACAAACACGTTGGCACTGTCTGTGGCACTGATCAACACCTGCGTGCTGTATCCGGACACGGCTGGTGCAGTGGGTACTGTTATGTTGGAACTCCACGTGCTGTATAAGTTCACATTGTCAATCTTGACGTCGGTGATCACACCATCAAATGCGCTACCATAGGGTCCCGAATTTAGGTATATGATGGGATTTGTATAATCGTTGATGGCTATGCCATCGTTGTAGCCGGCGTTGCCATTGACTAGATATTCGCCGTCGAGCCATGCT
>JAPKZA010000153.1 GCA_026394015.1 Acidobacteriota bacterium | reverse complement strand
GCTCTTCATGGAAGGTGGCCCCAGTCACATCGACCTGTTTGATCCGAAACCAGAGTTGAAAAGGCTCTCGGGGCAACCTTTGCCCTCCTCCTTCGGTAAGGTTATCACCGCAATGGGCACGAGCAACAACACGTTGATGCCCTCGCAACGGACGTTCAAGCAGTTCGGGCAGAGCGGTCAGTGGGTGTCGGACTGGTATCCCCATATCGCCCAGAAAATGGATGATATCGCCGTATTACGGTCCTGCCAAGCAGACGGCTTGAATCATGTTGGTTCCGTGTGTCAGATGAACACCGGATCGATCTTGGCCGGCCGGCCCTCCTTAGGTTCCTGGGTTCAATACGGACTGGGTGCCGCCAACGAAAACCTGCCGGCGTTTGTGATCCTCACCGACGAGAAAGAAGTGCTCGGCGGTCCTAATAATTGGAGCAATGGCTTCCTCCCCGCAACGTATCAGGGAACTCTATTCCGGAATGAGGGCCCGCCCATCCTGGATGTGCTTCCCCCCAAAACCGTGGGAAACGACCAGCAGCGGGGCAAGCTGGATCTGATGGCGTCCCTGAACGGGCACTTCGGCCGCGATAAGCAAGACGATCTTGACCTCGAATCCCGCATCCAATCCTACGAGTTGGCCTATCGCATGCAGTCCGCGGCCCCGGAGGCGGTGGATCTTTCGAAGGAATCCGACGCTACCAAAAAGCTTTACGGAATGGACGAAGAGATCACAGAGAAATTCGGCCGAAATTGCCTCCTGGCCCGCCGTTTAGTGGAGCGGGGCGTTCGCTTCATCGAGCTTTATTGCGGCAGCGGCAGCGGCTGGGATGCCCATGTCGACATGGAGGAAAATCACAGCAAGAATTGTAAGGCTTCTGACAAGCCGATTGCGGGACTATTGGCCGACTTGAAAGCGCGCGGATTGCTGAACGACACGCTCGTCATCTGGGGTGGCGAGTTCGGACGGACCCCGTTTAACGAAAAAGGTAAAGGGCGGGACCACAACCCTTGGGGTTTCACGACGTGGTTCGCGGGCGGCGGCGTAAAGCCCGGGCAAACCGTCGGCAGCACCGATGAACTTGGTCTGCGCGCGGTCGACCGTCCTGCGCACGTTCATGATATCCACGCTACAATTCTTCACCTGATGGGTCTGAACCATATTGACCTCACCTACCTCCACAACGGTCGCTTCGAGCGGCCCACGATTGTGGCAGGCACGGTTGTAAAAGAACTTCTCGCCTGAGTTCACCGCTACGACCGCTCTCTTGCCGTTGTCTGAAATTGCAGCTTGGCGAAGCCTTGTGAAGTTAGATAAACTGCTCAAGCCCGCTTCGCGTTAGACCGAATAAAAGTTGGCCAAGGAAACATGAAACGTACTAAATCCGCGCTCTGTCTACTATTGATGCTTCCGCTTACTCTCGCCGCGCAGGAAACGCGCGCCACCCTCAGCGGAACGATCTCCGACGCCACGGGAGCCATCGTCACCGACACGCGGATTCGGCTTTCCAACCGGGACACTTCCGTCGGCTTCGAGGCAGTCACAAATAAGGATGGCCAGTACCGGTTTTTGTTTCTGAATCCTGGAAAGTACCGGCTCTCTACGGAAAAGGCCGGTTTCAAGGGTTTTGTTCGCGACGGGATCGAGCTAAACGTGGGCCAGTCTGCAGTCGTCGATGTTACTTTGCAGGTCGGTCAGGTTTCCGACAGCGTAACCATCACCGGAGACGCGCCGCTCTTGGATATGGAGAAGGCGGACCGGGGTCTCGTTATCGATAACAAATCAGTGGCCGACTTACCTCTTAATATCCGCAATCCCATCATGCTGGCGGTGCTCACCCCAGGAATCGTTCAAACCGGGGGAGCCCAGCACCTAAACCCTTTCTCCAATTCGGGAATTTCGTCGTGGTCGATCAACGGCGGCCGCGGTACGAATAACGAGTTTCTGCTCGACGGAGCCCCCAATAACGCCGTCTATAATGGCGTGAATAATGTCGCCTTCGTCCCATCCGTGGATGCCGTGCAAGAGTTCAAGGTGGTGACCGGGGCCTACGATGCCCAGTATGGCCGCACGGGCGGCGGGGTGATCAACATATCTATCAAGTCCGGTACCAACCGGTGGCACGGTTCTGCCTACGAGTTTCTCAAGCGCACCTCACTCAACGCCAATACCTTTGCGAACAATTCAAAAAGTGCGGAACGCCAAGGCAATGCGCTCGACCAGTATGGATTTACGGTGGGAGGCCCGATAACCATTCCCCGACTCTATAGTGGCAAGGACCGGACGTTCTTCTTCTTCGCCTATGAAGGATATCGCGAGGACACTTACTATCCCTCGGAATCAATTTCTTCTGTGCCCTCCACGGAACAGCGCCGCGGCGATTTTTCCCGGACGTTCGACAATAATGGTGCCATCTTTTCGATCTTCGACCCACTCAGCGGCCGTTTCGAGGGTGCGAATTGGATCCGCTCCGCTTTCCCCGGCAATGTCATTCCCGCCAATCGCATCTCGCCAGTCGCCGCAAACATCATTAAACTCTACCCTGAGCCAAACACCTCCACTCCGGGCTCCGTCGCGTGGCAGAACAATTTCTTTCTCAATCCAAACGTTGGTGCCTTCAAGTTCAAAAACGTCATGTCCCGCGTCGATCATACGATTAGTTCCCGGCAACGCATCTTTGGGCGCTGGTCCTGGAACGATTTCAAGCAGCTCCGCAATACAAACGGCATTCCCGGCGTCGCGGGTGACTACCGGAACGGCGGCAAACGGAACAATGGCGCCGTGATTGACTACATTGCAAATTTGACGCCCACGACCATATTAAATTTTCGCGCCTCCATCAGCTACTGGGTCGAAGATCTTACTCCGTTCGGTAACGTAGGCTTCGACATCACCCAACTTGGGTTTCCGAAATCGCTGGCCGATCAAATGCCGAAGCGGGACCTCTTTCCGCAGATCTCCATCGCCAACGTTCGGTCACTTGGTCACGGCTCCGGCAACGTCACCTTTGAGCCAACAACCGTTCTGTCGCTGCATCCGAACCTGGTTCACGTGCGGGGCAAACATACGCTCAAAACCGGCCTCGATTCCCGCGTCACCCGGTACACGCAACTCCGCCCCGGGGCTGCCGCCGGCACCTATGACTTTAATCGTGGGTTCACCCGTCGCGACTACCTCGTGCAAGACGCCACCTCCGGCGTCGGCGCGGCCTCATTCCTCCTCGGCTATGCCGGTTCCGGCTCCGTCGCCAATGTGGCGGCGCCTTACTTTCAGTGGATCTACTTTGCGCCCTGGGTGCAGGACGACATCAAGATCTCTCGCAAACTGACCGTCAATCTTGGTTTCCGGTGGGATCTCAATTATCCCTTAACGGAACGATTCAATCGGATGAACTATGGCTTCTTTTCCAATCGCGACAATCCGATCACCTCGCGGATTGACCAGGCCAAGTTTCCCGGCTTCGCCGTGAAGGGTGGGATCGGTTTCGCCGGCGCAGGGGGAAATCCCCGGTCGCCGATGGCCATGGACTGGAATAACTTCCAACCGCGGGTCGGCGCGGCGTATGCGGTCAATGACAAGACCGTAATTCGCGGCGGATGGGGTCTGTTCTTTCTCAACCCCACATTTCGTGGCAATCTGAACGGCTTCTCCCAGTCCACTCCGTTCATATCCTCTCTTGACGCCGCACGCACTCCGGCGAGTACTTTCGACAATCCCTTCCCCACTGGCATCCTGCAACCGGCCGGTGCCGCAACCGGAATGAGCACCTTTCTCGGCCAGGGACCGAGTTTCATCAACCCCGATTTCCGCGTGCCGTACGTCCACCAGTTTTCGTTCGGTATGCAGCGCCAAGTGCCCGGCAATATATTGCTCGATGTATCCTATGTCGGCTCCCGC
>JAPKZA010000284.1 GCA_026394015.1 Acidobacteriota bacterium | reverse complement strand
GGTACTCCACCCTCGGCCGCTACCAGAGCAACAACTACACCAATAACTACAACCTCGCCGTCAACCTCACCAAGATCCGCGGCAGCCACACCATGAAGATGGGCGTCGACCTCCGTCGCATCCATTACCTCCTCCAGAACAGCGGCGACATCCTGAACTTCAACGCCGAACGCCGCTTCACCCAACGCCTCTTCAACCAGGGCGAGGCAACGGCGGGCGACGCCTATGCCAGCTTCCTCCTCGGCGGCGTCTCGGGGAATCAGAACTACCCCGTGTACCCGTTCTTCCGCCAGTGGTACTTCGCGCCTTACTTCCAGGACGATTGGAAAGTGTCGCGGAAACTCTCCCTCAACCTCGGCTTCCGCTTCGACTACAACGGCGCTCCGGACGAAAAATGGAATCGGCTGAACCGTGGCTTCGACGGCGGTGTGACCAGCCCCATCGCCTCGCAGATCTCCGCCGCTAACCTGGCTCTGTATCCGAACCTGCGCGACCTCAAAGGCGGCTTCCAGTTCGCCGGTGTCGGTGGCAACCCCACCCTCGCCGCCAAGAACGATCTGAACAACGTCCAGGGCCGCGTCGGCGCTGCCTACCAGGTCAACAGCAAGATGGTGCTCCGTGGCGGTTGGGGTCTCTACTACCTCAATCCCAACAACAACTCCCTGCAAACCGCGGGATTTGCCACGAACACCCCCATCGTCAACTCGCTCGATGGCGACCGGACCCTCGTCAGCGGCAATTTGCTGTCGAATCCTTACCCCAGCGGCATCGCCCGTCCCACCGGCTCCAGCCTCGGCGCGGCCACCTTTGTCGGTCGCAACAACAACTGGTACAACCCGAACTTCGTCACCCCCAAGGTCCACCAGTTCTCGTTGGGCGTCCAGTACCAAACCACCAAAACCAGCAACCTCGAAGTCAATTACGTCGGCAGCCGCTCCCTTGATCTCAACAATCAACGCGACTACAACATCCCGTCGCTCGACTTCCGCAAACGCTGCAACCCGCTCGAAGGCGGCTCCGTCGATTTCTGTAACGCCCTCCTGCCCAATCCGTTCAAGGGCATCGATGCGTTCCGCGGAACCACCCACTTCACGGCCGATAACCTCAGCCGCTTTGACCTCAACCGCCCGTTCCCCCAGTTCAACGGCAACCTCCTCCAGCAAGGGATGAACGGTTCCCAGGCCTGGTACAACTCGGTGCAGGTTAACTTCAACCAACGCGTCGGCGGCGGCCTCATGCTGCTTACGAACTACACGTTCTCCAAAACGGTCGAACGCTTCGGCTGGAACGACCCCTATGCCAACATCCAGCAGCAGGGTCTCTACTTCAACGATCGGCCCCACTTCTTCAAGCTGACGGCCATCTACGAACTCCCGTTCGGCAAAGGCAAGAAGTTTGGTGCCGGCGCCAGCGGACTGCTGAATAAATTCATCGGCGGCTGGGAAGTCACGAGCTTCTACACCAACGCGAGCGGCGAACCCAACGACCTGCCTGGCAACGTGATCCAACTCAAGGATCCCAAGGTCAGCAACGTCGATTGGAAAGCCAATCAGGTTCGTGGCTGGAGCCCCTGCGTCGCCCGTCAATTCAACAACGGCACGGTCGCCGTCCAACCGTTCTCTCTCGCTCTCGGCTGCTCCGCCAACCCCGCGGACGCCGCTTGGCTGATGCTCCCGGACTACGCTCCCCGCTCCACTCCGTCGCGGTCGGGCCAAATCCGCAAGCACCATGCCTTCACGCTCGACTCTTCGCTGATCAAGAGCGTGCAAATCACCGAACGCCTCCGCATCCAGTTCCGCGCGGAGTCCTTCAACCTCCTGAACCACAACTACTATGGTCGCGATAACTTCAACACCAATCCCAACGACGTCAACTTTGGCACCGTGTTCCCGTCCCTGGTCTCCAACCAGAACAGCAACCCGCGCCAAATCCAGCTCGGCATCAAAGCCTACTGGTAGACCGAACCGAGGGGGAGGCGGCGCTCACTGCGCCGCCTCCCTCACCGCCATCCGCTGGTTTACCTTCACTCCCTCCCACTTCTGCTTCACCCCGCTCGGCCACCGAATCTCCAATTCATCAATCACCGTCGCCCCGCCCAGCCCCATATGCACTCGGTACGGGTCCGTCGATCCAAACCCTTCGCTCCCCTTCACCTCCCGATAAACCGTCATCCCCCCCGCCTTCGCCGTCACCTGCGCCCCCACCCCAAACCGGTTCGATTGCACCCCCGTCAAATCAATCTCCAACCAATTCTTCTTGTTCCCCTCCAAGTTCCGATAGAACGCATTCCGCGCCATATCCCCCGGATAGTGCCCCCCCAACTGCGCGTACAAATCCCAGTCCCCGTCGTCGTCAATGTCCACAAACCCCACCCCGTGCCCCTTATTCCCCGGTCGCGCAAAACCCCCCGCCGCCGAGGCATCCGAAAACGTCCCCTCCCCATTGTTCCGAAAGAACCGGTTCGGCTCCATCCGCGTCAACTGCGGATCCCCCGTCCCAAAGTAAAAATCCACAAACCCGTCGTTGTCCAAATCCGCCACCCCCGCCCCCATCGTCCCCATCGGAAAATACAGCTTCGCCTTGAACGTCACATCCCGAAACGTCCCGTCTCGATTGTTCTCAAACAGCCGATTCGTATCCGGATGCATCGCCCGCGCTGAACTCGGCGCATACCCCGCCTTCAGCCCCTCAATCACCGCCGGCCACGCCGCCAAACTCGTCGTCAGTATGTCCGGATACCCGTCGTTGTTGTAGTCCACAAAAAAGCAAACGAAGCCATTATGCGGCGGCTGCAGAATCCCCGCCTGCCGCGCCACCTCCGTAAATTTCCACTTCCCATCGTTCCGATAGAGCCGATTCGGTGCCGAGTCCAACCCATTCACGAGAATGTCCAAATCCCCGTCCTTGTCGTAATCCCCCAGCGCAATCCCGATCGCCCCGTACTGCGCCGGCTCGTTCAACCCCGCCGCCTTCGTCACGTTCTCAAACGTCCCATCCCCCTTGTTCCGGTAGATCTGCGGCACGCTGCCGTCCTTCAAAACGCCATTCGCAATCACCAGATCCAAAAACCCGTCGTTGTCCAAATCGCCCCACAGCGAAACGAACCCATCGCCGCCGTCATCGGCCCCGCTCGCCGCCGACACGTCCACGAACTTCCCCCCCACGTTCCGAAACAGCTTGTTCTTCAGCGGCCCGCTCCACCCGTTCAACGACACGTACAAATCCAGCTTCCCGTCGTTGTCATAGTCCACCAAATTCAAGCTGTAGCCCGAAGGCACCCCCGCCAAACCCACCTCCCCCGTCACCTCCGTAAACTTCCCCCCGTCGTTTCGATACACCGCCAAAAACGTCCCGCTCCCCGCCAGAATCAGGTCGTAATCCCCATCGCCATCAAGATCGCCCCACGCGCAAGTCCCGTTCCCATCGAACCGGTCCACCCCCAACGCCGGCGCCATATCTTCGAACCGCAAATTCACCCCCGGCCCCGGCTTCGTGTTCGCCGCCGGAAACACGAGCGACTTCTGCAACACCGGTGCCGCGGCCCCTAATTGGTCCAGCGCCACCTTCAACATCCACCGGTCTTGGTCGCTCGGCCGCAACTGCAGGGCTTCATAGAACATCCGCCCCGCGTCGTTGTACTCCCCCATCCGGTAGTAGCTCGTCCCCGCCTCCCGCAGCGCCTCTACTTTCTGATCCAAATTCTGCGTCCGGACGATGGCTTGCTCAAAGTACAGCAACGACTCTTTGAAACTCCCCCGCCGCGATAGCGTCTTCCCCATCGAAAAATACGCCGCCGTCTCCTCCCCCGAAAACGGCATCGCGTTATCAATCACATGCTCCAGCAGCGTGATCGACCGATCCAATCCCAGTAGCGGATCATGCGGAACCCGGTGCCCACTGTGCTCGGTAAATCGCACCTCCCCCGACATCCACTCCGTCAAACTCAGAATGTAGGCGTTCGCATGCGGCTCCAACTTCGCCACCCGCGCCCCCAGTTCATATGCCAAATTCGGGTCGTAGTAGAGCAACTCCGCCCGCGCATGGATGATCGCCTTCGCCCGCAACGCCGGAATATGGTTTGGGTTCGTTTTCAGAGTCGAAGCCAACCCTTCCATCGCCAGCGCCAACGCCGTCTTCCGCTGCTCCACGTCCGTCAGCTTGTAGAAATCCAACAGATACGACCGCGCAATCTGATGCTGAATCTCCACGTCTCCCGGATGCAGCCGTTGCAACCGCAGCAACTCGACGCGCGCCTCCGCCGTCTTCCCCGCCCGCAACAGTCGCATGGGCATCTCCCCGCTCTGCCCAAACACCGCTACGAAAGCCAGCAACCAGATCCCCGCCCACTTCATCGGCACGTCAGCCATCGCTTCAGCTTCGACTTCACGCCCTTCCCCTCCACCGTAATCGACTCCCGCCGCGTCCCCAACTCCATCACCACCTCCACCGTCTCCTCGCCCGCCACCCCCACTTCGTTCCGTAAAACCGGCTTGAACCCCGCCTGCTCCACCCGCAGCGTGTACCGCCCCGCTCGCAAATCCCCAAACGAATACCCGCCCCGGTCATTCGACTTCACCACGCGCGTCTCCCCCGCCCCCCCTCCACCTAGCGCGTCGCCCCCGCCCCCCCTCCAACTACCGTAACCGGCGCCCCCGCAATCCCCCCGCCAGACCCATCCACCACCCGGCCCGCCAGCGTCGCCGCCCAAGCCCCGCAACTCCAAAACGCCAGCACCAAACAGATCTTCCGCAATCGTTTTCCCTCGCTATTTTCGGATGCTACCACGCCGCCTCTGCTTCTGATACCTTTTATGAAGACTCATGATCGGAACAACGTACTCGCTCCTCGCGTCCAATCTCGAAAGCGTCGATTCGGCCGAAGCTTGGGTCGTCGATGCCGCCGCTGCCCGCGGCCTCGATGAAGACGCGCGTATGGACTTGGGCCTGGCTATCCGGGAGGCCATGGTCAACGCCGTCGCGCACGGCAACCAGTACAGCCCCGATAAGCAGGTTCGCCTCATCCTCGAACGCCGCGCCGACGCCGTCAAGGTCACCATCATCGACCAAGGCGAAGGCTTCGACCTCAACC
>JAPKZA010000201.1 GCA_026394015.1 Acidobacteriota bacterium | reverse complement strand
GGTCCAGGGTTCGGGCTTCACTTCGCTGCGGACGGGTCCGCCGCCGGGCGTTCCCTTGAATCGGGGGATAGCGTTCGCAGGGTCGACCTTCATGTCGGGTACGATTTCGAAGCCGCCGCGGTCGATCACCATGGATCCCTTGGTGCCGAAGAATTCGAGCGAGCCGGGTCGGGGGGTGCCGCGGGAGGCTTCGCGATGATGCCAGGCGGCGGTCAGGCCGGGGAAGGCGTAGAGCGCGTCCTGGGTATCGGGCGTTTCCCCATCGTCCTGGAGGGCAAACCGACCGCCCATGCTGACGACGGACTGCGGCCCTTTGAGGCCGAGGGCCCAGTACATGATGTCAATGGAATGGGCGCCGAGGTTGGTCATCTGGCCGCCGGAGAAGTCCCAGAACCAACGGAAGTGGTAGATGCCGCGATGGGGGGAATAGGGCCGCATCGGCGCGGGGCCGCACCACATTTCGTAGTCGAAGCTGGACGGTGCCGCGCCGGCCGGCGGGGTGCCAAAGCCGGGCATGACGTTGCGCGAAGCCTGCATGCGAACGTGGTGAATCTTACCGATCGCGCCATCGCGGAGCAGGTCGCGGCCTTTGGCGTAGTGGCGGCCGGAGCGCTGCTGGGTGCCGACTTGGACGACGCGATTGTACTTGCGGGCGGCCTTGATCATCCACTGCCCCTCGGCATGGAAGAGCGTCATGGGCTTTTCGACGTAGACGTCCTTTCCGGCACCGCAGGCCATGATGGTCATCAGGGCGTGCCAATGGTCGGGCGTCGAAACGCGTGCCAATGGTCGGGCGTCGAAACGACGACCGCCTGCAACTCTTTATCGTCGAGCAGCCGACGGAAATCAGAGTACGCCCGGGGCTTGCCGCCCATGGCTTGGAGCCCTTCTTCTAAGCGCGGCTGGTAGGCCTCGGCCATGGCGGCCATGTCCACGTCACGCTGGTTTTTGAAGTCAAACACGTGCTGCGCGCCGATGAGGCCGTAGCCGATGAACCCAACTTGGAGACGATCATTCGCGCCCCAGACGCGGGTGGCGGCGGCCGCGGTAGCGGCGCCCATGAAGTATCGGCGAGTGGTGAGCATCGGCGCGATTCTATCACTCCTCGCGATAGACTAACAGTTTACCCAATGTCGACAATTTTTGATTCCGGCGATTCTTCGCTCTTCGATGTCCGCACGAAGGTTCCTGGTCCGAAGGGCCAGTTGCCCATCACCCCTGAAATGCTGTTGACCCGTCCGTCGGGCGATCTGTTCGGCTGGACGCTGAATGCGGGTATGGGTTGGAACCCAGCCAAGCTCGGCGGGAAGGAGATTCTGCTGCTCTCGACGCACGGCGGCATTCGGCGGCCGGACGGCACGCCCGTGGCGCTGGGTTACCACACCGGCCATTGGGAAGTCGGGTTGATGGTGGAGGCCGCGGCCGAAGAGTTGGCCAAGCACGGCGCCGTGCCGTTTGCCGGGGCCTGCACGGACCCTTGCGATGGACGCAGCCAGGGTACGCCGGGCATGTTCGATTCCCTGCCCTACCGCAATGACGCGGCGCTGATCTTCCGGCGGTTGATTCGGAGCCTGCCGACGCGGCGGGGCGTGATCGGCGTGGCGACTTGCGACAAAGGTCTGCCGGCCATGATGATGGCCCTGGCCGCGCAGCACGATATGCCGTGCGTGCTGGTGCCGGGCGGCGTTTCTTTGCTGGCTGAGGATGGCGAGGACGCGGGCAAGGTGCAGTCGATTGGCGCACGGTTTTCGCATGGCCAAATCACGCTCGAAGAGGCCGCCGATATGGGCTGCCGGGCGTGCGCGTCGCCGGGCGGCGGCTGCCAGTTTTTGGGAACGGCGGCGACCTCGCAGGTGGTCGGCGAAGCATTGGGCATGACGCTGCCGCACGCGGCGCTTTCGCCGTCGGGGCACCCGATCTGGCTCGACATGGCGCGGCGCAGCGGCCGGGCGGTGTTGGAGATGGGCAAGCTCGGCTGGACGATGGCCGACATTCTGACGGATGCGGCGTTTGAAAACGCGATGGTGGCGCACGCGGCGTTCGGCGGGTCGACGAACCTGATTCTGCACATTCCGGCGGTGGCGCACCAGGCCAAGCTGCGGCGGCCGAATGTGGACGATTGGTCGCGGGTGAATAAGCAAGTGCCGCGTTTGGTGGACGCGTTGCCGAACGGGCCGCGGAACCATCCGACGGTGCAGGTTTTCCTGGCCGGCGGGGTGCCCGAAGTGATGCTCCATCTCCGCAGGATGGGGTTGCTGCAGCTTAAAGCCAAGACCGTGGCCGGCTGCACGCTCGATGAGGTTTTGGATTGGTGGGAGCAAAGCGAGCGCCGGGCCGAGTTGCACAAGGTGTTGCGCGATCGGGACGGGGTGGATGCCAATAATGTGATCTTTTCCGCAGAGTCGGCGCGGTCGCGGGGTATCGGCTCGACGGTGTGTTTTCCCACTGGCAACCTGTCGCCGGAAGGCAGCGTGATCAAGAGCACGTCGATTGATCCGACCGTGGTGGATGCCGATAATGTCTATCGCAAGCGCGGCCCGGCCCGCGTCTTTACGAGTGAGCCGGCCGCCATCGCCGCGATCAAGGAAGGCAAGATTCAGAGCGGCGATGTGATGGTGCTGATGTCGCGCGGGCCGAAGGGTTCCGGGATGGAGGAGACCTATCAGGTGACGAGCGCGCTGAAGTTTTTGCCCTTTGGCAAGCACGTCGCGTTGCTGACCGATGCGCGGTTCAGCGGTGTTTCGACCGGCGCTTGCATCGGCCACGTGTCGCCGGAAGCGCTCGCCGGCGGGCCGATTGGTCGGGTGCAGGACGGCGACACGATCGAGATTATCATCGACCGCAATTCGCTGGAGGGCTCGGTGAATCTGTTGGGCCCAGATGGCACCCGGGAAGCCGGCACCTTGCTACTGGCCGGAAGGACGCCCCACCCGGGGATCCAGCCCGATCCGCTGCTGCCGAACGACACCCGGCTGTGGGGCTTGCTGCAGGAAGTCAGCGGCGGGCCGTGGGGCGGGTGCGTCTATGACGTCGACGCTATTGCGGAGACTTTAGAGGCTGGCCTGGTGGCGCTAGGCCGGAAAGCTCCGTCTCCAGCTTAAAAACGTTGATCGTGTTTTGGAGTTGCGAGGCGACAAACGGGCTGGTCTTCTGCATGTCGAGGACCAGCGCCTGCGCTTCCAGTTGGCGCTTTTCGAGCAGGTAGCTCACGACCAGGTGCCGGGCCGCCGTCACATGGGTAGGGTCGAGTTGGCAGGTCTTTTCGAGCGCCTTGATTTTTTCGTTCGCGTTGCCGAGGCGATCGTAGCTGAGGCCGAGCAGGTACCAGGCTTCGGCAAAGTTTGGCTTGCGCGCGACGGCCTGCTTCAGTTGCGCGACAGCGGCGGCCGGGTTGCCGCGTTCGTAGAGGGGTAGGGCCGCCCGGACATAGGATTCGGCGATGGGATCGACGCCGGCGCGCCACGCCGCGAGCGTCTCAGGCTTGCGGGTTTGTACCTGGACGGGCTTAGCGGAGAAGAGCATTTCGGTGCCGGTGGTGGGCAGTTGGAAACCGAGGAGCAGGCGCCCGTGGGCGACGTCTTCCCCGCGCACCGCTTGGAACTGGAGTTCCGTGCCTTGGTGGGTTCGAGCCAGGATCCGTTCCGCGCGGACGAAACAGGGGCGGGCGGTTTCGACAACACCGGGTTCATTGGCGAGCCGGCCGAGTTCGGCGCAGATCTGCTTGCCCTCGGCGTTGAAGCCGAGCACGGTAAGGGTTAGAACTTGAGCCGGGGCCGAAAACGCCCAAAGAAACAGAAGAGCCCGCATAGAGTTGATGGTAGAACATCGGCCACGGGAGAGCGCTTCTGTTCGATAATAGGGGATTACCATGGATTGGAGTTCGCTCGACCTCAAAAAGACCGTAAACCTGCCCCAGACAGCGTTTTCGATGAAGGCAAATCTGCCCAACCTGGAGCCGAAGCTGCTCGGGGAATGGGCCGAAACCAAGCTCTACGAGCGAATTCGCGAGAGCCGCAAAGGCCGGCCGCAATTCATTCTCCACGATGGGCCGCCCTACGCCAATGGCAATATCCACCTCGGCCACGCCTTCAATAAGCTGCTGAAGGACTTCATCGTCAAGTCGAAGACCATGGCGGGCTTCGATTCTCCGTACGTCCCGGGCTGGGACTGCCACGGCCTGCCCATCGAGATCAAAGTCGATGGCGAACTGGGGAGTAAGAAGGCGCAGATGACGACGGCCGAAATCCGCCGCGCCTGCCGGGCCTACGCGCAGAAGTACGTCAACCTGCAAAGCGGTAGCTTTCAACGACTGGGCGTTTTGGGCCGCTGGGATGACCCGTACCTGACGATGGCCCCGGAGTATCAGGCCGCCATCGCGGGCGCGTTTGTCGATTTTTACGCCAAAGGCTATGTCTATCGCGGCCTTAAACCCGTGAACTGGTGCATCAGTTGCCGCACCGCGCTGGCCGAAGCCGAAACTGAGTACGAGAACCATAAGAGCCCCTCGATCTGGGTAAAGTTCAAGCTGACTTCGGCGGCCGAAGCCGTTGACCCGACGCTGGCCGGACGGGACGGTTTTGGCCTGATCTGGACGACCACGCCGTGGACGATCCCGGCCAACCTCGGCCTGTGCTTCCATCCTCGGCTCGAGTACGTCGCGGTCGAATCGCCGCAAGGACTGATGATCGTCGCCGAGGGCCTGCTCGCCCAAGTCGCGAAGGATTTGGGCTGGGAAAGCCATGCAGTCGTCGCCCGTTTCCCTGGCTCGCGCCTGGAAGGGGCGATGTTCGTCCACCCGTTCGCTCAGCGGGAGAGCAAAGCCGTTTTGGGCGAGCATGTGACGCTCGAACAGGGCACCGGCATCGTCCACACGGCCCCCGGGCACGGCATGGACGACTACATCGTCGGCCTGCAGAACGGGTTGGCCGTCTACTGCCCGGTGGATGCCGCGGGTCGGCTGTATCACACCGAAGGCGAGCCGGGACATCTGCCGGAAGAACTCGTTGGGCTGACCGTGTGGGAGGCCAATGCGAAGGTGATGGAACTGCTGACGGCGGTCGAGGCTTTGGCCGGGCGCCGGACGATTGAGCACTCCTACCCGCACTGCTGGCGCTGCCACAAGCCCACCATTTTCCGCGCCACCGAACAATGGTTTATCGGCATGGAGAAGAACAACCTTCGGCAGGAGGCGCTCGAAGCCATCACGCGCGTGAAATGGATGCCCACCTGGGGCGAAGAGCGGATCTCGAACATGATCGCCGCCCGACCCGATTGGTGCATTTCCCGCCAGCGGACCTGGGGCGTGCCGATCGTTTCGTTCACCTGCACCGCTTGCGGAGAACTGGTCAAGGACCGGACGGTCCTCGACGGCGTCGTGGCCCAATTCAAAACCCATTCGGCCGATATCTGGTACGAGAAAACGCCGGCCGAGTTACTGCCGGAAGGCTACTCGTGCGGCAGTTGCGGAGCCAGCGACTTTTCGAAGGAAAAAGACATTTTGGACGTTTGGTTCGATAGCGGCTCCAGCCATTTGGCCGTGTTGAACGAGCGCTACGACTTGCCGTGGCCGGCCGATTTGTACCTGGAAGGCGGCGACCAGTATCGCGGCTGGTTTCACTCCTCACTGCTCGTCGGCATCGGGACCAAGGGGGACGCGCCGTATCGAGGCTGTCTGACCAACGGTTGGGCGCTCGACGAAAAGGGCCGGGCAATGTCGAAGTCGCTCGGTAACGTGATCGAGCCGGAAAAAATCATTAAGCAAGCTGGCGCGGACATCCTGCGACTGTGGGTGAGTTCGGTTGAATTTTGGGAAGACGTACGGCTCGGCGACGAAATCCTGCAGCGGCTGACCGAGGCGTATCGGAAGTTCCGGAACACGTTCCGTTACGCGTTGGGGAACCTGCATGGGTTCGATCCGCAAACCGACGCGGTGCCGGCCGAAGAGATGGAGCCGATCGATCAATGGATTCTCGTGCGCGCCGAAGAATTGGTCGCCAAGTGCCGGGTTTGGTACGACGAATACGCCTTTCACCGGATCTATCAGGCCTGCTACGCGTTTTGTTCGACCGACTTGAGCGCGGTCTACTTCGACGTATTGAAAGACCGCCTGTACACGACGGCGACCAAATCACGGGCCCGGCGCAGTGCGCAAACCGCACTATACCGGTTGACCGATTCGTTGATTCGCTTGCTGGCTCCGATCCTCAGCTTTACGTGCGAGGAGATCTGGAAGAGTCTGGGCAAAACCGACAGCGTTCATTTGGCGCTGTTACCGACTCCGGAAGGGTTGACAGTGGGCATTCCGACGGCGCAGCGAGCCGCGCTGGCCGATTGGGACAAGCTGATGGCGCTCCGCGGAGAGGTGACCAAGCCGCTCGAAACGGCGCGGCAGACGAATCTGATCGGCGCGCCGCTGGAAGCAAAGGTCAAAATTTCGGCCGACGAGGCGACCTACGCCTTACTTGCAGCCCATCGGGACGAACTCGCCGGACTGTTTATCGTTTCGCAGGTGGAGTTGGAGCTAGGCGGGCCGGGACCGATGGCGGTCGAAGTCGGGAAAGCCGAAGGAACCAAGTGCGAGCGCTGTTGGAAGTTCATGCCGAACGTTGGCTCCGATGCCGACCTGCCGACGGTCTGCGCCCCTTGCGCGGCGGCGGTCCGGGAGATGTTTGCTGCTTAACGGTATGATGTCCGGAATCCGAGTTGCCATCCTTGCCCTGGTGCCGCTGATCTTCGCCCTCGATTGGGGAACCAAGCGGCTGATCGAGGCGCGCGTGAGCTTCTGGGACACCCATGCCATCATCCCCGGCTTTTTCAGCATCGTCCACGCGCAAAACCGGGGAGCGGCGTTCAGCCTTTTGAACGACGCCTCGGAACAGGTCCGCGGCGTGGTGTTGATCGGGTTCTCGGGCGTGATCACGCTGGTCGTGGCCGTCATGCTGGCCATGTCATTTCGCCCGGGCGACCGGCAGTCCAATTGGGTCCGCGCGGCCTTGGCGCTGGTTTTGAGTGGTGCGCTGGGGAATATGTGGGACCGGGTGCTCCGGGGCTATGTGACCGATTTCCTGCTTGTATACGTCGGCGAATATAGCTGGCCGGTCTTCAACGTGGCCGATAGTGCGATTTGCATCGGGGCCGGATTACTGCTCCTCGATATTTGGCGGGAACGAGGGGAGAGACATGCTGCCTAAGCTGTTTTCGGTCGGCGATTTTTTCCTGCCCACTTATGGGCTGTTAGTCGCCAGTGGCGTTCTGTTGGGGTTGATGGTCACGACGCGGTTGGCGCGCCTGCATAAACTGGACCCGGAAAAGATTACGAACCTGGTGCTGTATGTCGTGTTTGCCGGCATGCTCGGGGCAAAGTTGGCGATGTTCGCCTTTGACTGGGGCTACTACGCCCAGCGCCCGGAAGAGATTTTTTCCTTGGCGACGCTGCAAGCGGCGGGCGTTTTCCAAGGGGGACTGGTCACGGCGATCCTGGTGGCGTGGTGGTACGTGCGGCGCGAAAAGATGGCATTTTTGCCGATCGCGGACCTGTTTGCTCCGGGCCTCGCGCTGGGGCACGCGGTGGGCAGAATCGGATGTTTCGCCGCGGGCTGCTGCTACGGGGCTTATTGCGAGCGTCCTTGGGCCGTGCGCTATACGAACCCGGACGCGGCGAAAATCAGCGGGACACCCTTAGGAATCCCCTTACATCCTTCCCAACTCTACGAGGCGGCGGCTGAGTTCGTCCTGTTCTGGGTACTCTATCGGATGGCGAAGCGTCCGCATGGGGCAGGGACCGTCATTGGGATGTACTTGACGGTCTATTCGACCGTCCGCTTTTTCGTTGAATTTGTTCGACATCACGAGCAAGGGCTGCAGGGCGGCCTGTCGCTGACACAGTGGATGAGCCTGGGGTTTGCCTTGGCTGGAACGGCGTATTTGGTGCGGGCGAGGAGCGGTCGTCTTGCGGTGGAAGGGCCGAAGACCTAAGGCATTTTTTCAGCGCTCCTAGGTATACTGCTTCATTTGTTTCGGGGTCGGCTTACCCTATCGTTGACTATAGGCACATAGTGTCTTAAAACCAATGACTGGATGCATCGAAAAACCGCGGCGGAGTAAGGAATCTGGCAACGCCATGCTGGAGTTTGGCTTGGTGTTTGTGCCCTTGTTCGCGATTATTTTTGCGATCTCTGACTTCTCGATGGCGATTTTCATGAGGGCGACCCTGCAGCAGGCGGTACGCGAAGGGGTTCGTTACGCGGTCACTTATCAGACGATGTCGGGTATGTGCCAGGACGCGTCGATCAAACAGGTTGTCAAGACGGCTTCGTCGGGGTTTCTGACCTCGGCCAATGACGCGATTATTTTTGTTAAGTATCATGCCCCGAACGACTTGACCACGGTCGTTACCGGGACTGGCAGTAATGCGGCGGGCAACATCGTGGAAGTATCCGTCGAAGGCTATATGTATAGCTGGATGGCACCAATCTCGCGAAGTACTACCCCGTTGAGTATCACCGTAACCGCGGCCGACCGCACCGAGAGTTTACCAGGGACCGCGACGCCGCCCTGCCGCTGAGGACTTATGCTCGATTCTACCTATCGATCTCGCAAGACCAATCAGGGAGGAAACTCCATCATCGAGTTTTCGCTCGTGATGGTATTTCTGTTACCCATCATGTTTGGGGTCTTTTCCGTCGGGATGGGCCTGACCAAATCGGTGCAAGCAGCCGTCGTTGCTCGCGACTCGGGTTCCATGTTTATGCGCTACGTTGATTTCTCAACCACGCAGAACCGGGCGCTGATCGTACGGATCGCCCGCGGGTTGGGCATGACCGACAACGGAGGCAACGGGACCGTGATTCTGACGCAGATCATGCGGGCGGGTGCTGGACAGTGCATTCCGACCTATGCCGATACGGCTTCGTGCCCTAACTTTAATCGTCACGTGATCATCAAGCGGATCGTGATTGGCAATGCCGCGCTGACGACGAGCGCCTTCGGCACCCCTGCCCCGGGGATCATCGGGACCGATGGCAACATCACCGCCGCCAACTATCTTTCGAACTCCACCGCGCGGGCCGACGCCTTCGACGCAGTGATGAACCCCGACCTCGGGGACGGAGAGTTTGCCTTCGTTGCCGAAGCCTATTTCATCACCCCAGAACTCGACATGCCCGGTTATCGGATCAACACCAATGTCTATCAGCGCAGCATTTTCTAAAAGAGGAGACTCCTTGATGCCTACTCCCGTTCCTATTTCAGCCTCGCGAGCCGCCCGTGAAAAGGGGATCGCGGTAATGCTAACGGCGTTCATGCTCATCTTCACGATTCCGATCGTCGGGTTGGCCATCGATGCGGGTTTACTTTATGTCGTTCGCGCAAAACTGAGCAGCGCCTGCGACGCGGCCGCGCTGGCGACGGCGCGAAACCTCAACCTCGGTCTCACCTTGGCCGAACAGACATCGGCCGCCACCACCCGGGGCACCGCCTTCTTCGGAGCGAACTTTCCCACCGGATTCATGGGGACCTACAACACAACCCCCACCATCACCGTGACTCAGGCGTCGCTGAACACGCTGAACGTCACGACCACCGCCTCGACGACCGCCCCCCTGTATTTTATGCGCTATATCGGAACGAGCGCCACCTTGGCGAGTTCCACCGGTCGGGCGTCGCGACGCGATGTCAATCTCATTCTTGTCCTCGATCGATCGGGCTCCATGAGCGGGCAGCCCTGCACCGACATGATCTCGGCCTCCAAAACCTTCGTCAACATGTTCGTCAATGGACGCGACAAGCTCGGCATGGTCAGCTTTGGTGCCAGCGTCTATAACGCATACCCGCCCACCACGGACTTCAAGAACGCTTCAACGCCCCTGACCGGTGCGATCGACCAGATCACCTGCAATGGCTGGACCAATACCTCCCAGGCTTACTCGACGGCCTACCAGCAGTTGGTCGCGATCAACCAGCCCTTGGCCCTAAACATGATCGTCTTCTTCACCGATGGTGTACCAACCGCATTTACGGCTGGCTTCCCCGTTAAGAAACTCGCCGATCAACGCCGCGACTACAGCGGTGGGCCTTGCGGCGGAGTGGACACGTTCTGCAATGTGCCGAAATCTACCTGCACCGACGACAATGGCAGGGCCTCCACCAATGCGGCATGGGGTACCTTCGCTCCCAAAACCGGCGTCATCACGGGCGGCAACATCAATTCAACCGGAGCCGATACGCCAGGCCTCGTCAACCCGGTCGCGACTACGTTTACGGGCGAACCGATGATTCCGTCGTCCCAGCGCTCCGGCTGCCAAATGTCGATCGAATCCAAGCGCGCTCGCTACGACCTCGCCTACGTACCCTGGACCGACGCCAACGGCTACAGTACGACCGGCTATCAGTCCGGCCTCCTCACCTTCGCCGCCGGACACGCTTATGCCGGCTTCCTCCGGCTCGACCGTCCCGAGAACATCGCCATGATCGGCATGAATCTGGCCGACAATGCCGCCGCCGCCGCCCGCAACAACACCGCCCTCGGCGTCGTCACCTACACGATCGGCCTCGGCAGCAACGGCGGCGTGGACGACACCCTTCTGCTAAGAATGGCCAACGACCTCGACTCCCCCATTTATGACAATACGAAAGTTAACGGCATCTATATCTATGCACCCACGTCGGCCGACCTAGGCAACGCCTTTGCGCGAATCGCCTCGGAAATCCTCCGACTCGCTCAGTGATCCATACCTAATCCCCTCTGCCAACCGGGGCCGGTCGAGCAATCGACCGGCCCCGGTTTTCATTTGGCCCCACCTGCCCGCAAATAAATCAATTCCATTCAAAAATGTTTTGGGTTACAGTAATTCTGTGCAGGTGTCTCTGCGGATTCACCCAGAAAGGAGTTCTCCATGACTATCAAATCTCTAATTTTCTACGGAGCCGCAGCGTTCGGCCTCTCTGTCCCCGCCCTCGCGCAAACGATGACGTGTACGGCCACCCCACCCGCGGCAGCCACGGTTCGGCAGGGCGGCGTAGCCGAATTGGTCGGCGATATCTTCGTTAGTTGTACGGGCGGAACCCCGGTCACGACCGGCGCATTCCCCACCGTTAACGTCAGCATGTTCTTCAATACGGCCGTCACTAGCCGCATCGTCGCCTCCGGAGCCCCGCCCATCACCGAGGCGGTCCTGATCATCGACTCTCCAACGGCGCTCCAGCAGATTCCCTGCGTCACCGCCGTCTGCAACAATACCGACACCATCTTCCAGGGCCGCTACGAGTCGTTCAACTCGCTCTCCTGGTCCAATATCCCGGTGAACCCTCCCGGCCCGGGTGCCCAGCGCATCCTTCGTTTCAAAAACGTACGCATCAATACCAACAATCTGCCGAGTAACGGCACCGCGATCGTTTTCTTGTCGGTTACCGGTGCCACTGTCGGATCCTTTGCCAATCCACAGCAGACCGTGGCGGCCGTCCGTGCGGGTGTTAGTCTCGAACTCCGATCGCCGACCGACACGGCAATGACCAGCCCGGTGAGTTACGTTGCCTGCACCAGCAACAATGCCGAACTGGCGACCAACAACGCGGGTGCCTATTCGACGCCCGGCGGACGCAGCCTTCTGCTCAAGTTTTCTGAAACAGCTTCGTTCCCAACGGCGTTCAAGCGTCGCTTGGCCAGCACCACCCTGGCCGAACCTCTCGCTGTCTTGTCGCAGGACAATACCGCCTTTACCTACAACACCGAGAGCGGCTTTACAAATACGACCTTCCCCCCGACGAACGGACTCAACCGGGTGGGCGTCGCAGACAGTGGCACGACACTCCGAGCCGTCTTTACAAACGTCCCGACGAACGTAAAGTTGTTCGTTACCTCCCGGGAGATCCTCACCGGCTCCACTCTCGGAGTGGATGCTTCGGCCTCCACAAAAGCGCGCCTAACTGGCACTCCCGGACTACCCTTCACGCCACTACCGAACGATTCGGCGACCGACGGCGGGCTTCGGTTGGTCCCGCCAAGCGGCGAAGTGAACTGGGAGTTGCTCGAGACCGACTCCAATACCGTCGAATCGGTCGCCTTCGGCGTGGTTGTCGCCTTTACCGGCGCCCCGCAGCCGGCGGCTGGTACCGTTAACGTGATTGCTGGCTTCGGCCCTCAAACCGGCGGCGCTGCCGCCTCCACCACCGATTTGGTTCCCCGTCACGCTGGCATGCTGGCCCCCATCCCCGCGTTCATCATCAACGCCTGCCGCACCACCCTGCTCTTCCAGTTCCTAACCAACCAAGCCGGCTTCGATACCGGACTGTCCGTCAGCAATAGCTCTCGGGATACCCTGGGAACCCTCCCCCAGACCGGTCGATGCACGGCCACCTTCTTCCCCACCCCATTTAACGCCGCCAACCAAGCCCTCTACCCTCCGCTGACGAGCCCTGTCCTCCAGGGCGGAGAACAATGGACGTTCACCGTCTCCAGCCAACGCCCGAATTTCCAAGGCTACATGATGGCCACCTGTGAATTCCAGTTCGCCCACGGCTACGCCTTCATCAGCGACTTCGGCAGCACCAAACTCGCCCAGGGCTACCAGGCGCTGGTCGTTCCAGACCGTCTCCGCGTTGCCGATCCGATGACCACTTCGGTCTCCGGTTCCGGCGAACAACTCGTCCACTAAGTCGTCCTCCGTTTGCAATCCACTCCGCACCGGGAGAGTAGGCCGCCAGCCTTCTCTCCCGTTTTTTTTTGCACCGATCTTCTATCTTGTTAACTCTGATGAACACGGCTCAAAATAAGGATGAGTCCGCCGATCAGCACCGTTTTTGGTGATATCGTATTAGGTCTGTTGGGTTCTATCTTCGAATTCTATTTTGGTTTGAGGGACGGCAAAGCGATGCGGCTGCTTGTCACATGGTTTATCGTAGGAATGCTCGGGAACTTGAGCGCTCAGGACTTGACTACGCAAGTTCGGGCTCTCGAATCAAAGGGCAAATCCGCCGGAGCGAGGGACCTCTTAGCTACCGCTGTGCGGAACGCACCCAACGACCCGGTCTCCCTTGCTTTCTACGCCGAGTTCCTGGACCGGCACGGCGACCCGGCCGCCCGAGAAGCCCATTCCAAACTTCTGGCCTTACTTGAAAAGACAGGCGGAGACCGCAAGCAGGT
>JAPKZA010000106.1 GCA_026394015.1 Acidobacteriota bacterium | reverse complement strand
TGCTGTTTGCCATCGCCAACCTTGCGCGGCACCTCCAGATCGATCCGGATACAGCGCTGTCAGGCACCAACGCCAAGTTCATGCGCCGCTTCGCTTTCATCGAAAAGTCGCTGGCCGTAAGAGGCCGCGCGCTGGCCGAAAGCTCGCTCGACGAGATGGACGCACTCTGGAACGAGGCAAAAGCAACTGAGAAACGATAGCGCCTCGGCTGTGCACGCGCTGCCAGATGGCCAATAGCACCACAAGACCACCATCAGCGTTCCGAAACACAAGCCGGCCAGCGACCCTCATCCTGAGCCTGTCGAAGGCTGAGGTCCAGCGCCCCGGTTAACCGCCGCGCGACTACCGCTCTTTTGCTTCCGGAAAGCGCTGAAGCACACGATCCTTGCGCTGCGGCGGCACGCGCAGCATGGCGAGGATGCGGCCTTTGATGTCCTCGCGGCGCTCCAGCACCTCGCCTTGGGTGTAGAGCCAGGCAAGGCCGGCCCCGTCACTGGGCTCGAGCGTGATCAGGTAGTTGGTGGTGCCCCGCGCCAGCTTGTCCTCGATCCGCTGCAACAGCGCAGCGATGCCCTCCCCGGTCAGCGCCGAGACCAGCGCCGGCCGCTCCTGTGCTGCGCGGTTCGCCGCCACAGCCTGCAACTGGTCTCAGCGGCGTTGGTGGTTCTGCCGGCTGGAATGGCGCGCCGTCAGCGCCCATGACCGCCTTTGCGCCGCGCACGCCAAGATCGCCGAGGATGGCGTCGACGTCCGCGCTCTGGGCTTCGGTGTCCTCGTGGGCGACGTCCCGCACGTGCAAGATCACATCGGCCTCGATCACATCTTCCAGCGTGGCGCGGAAGGCGGCCACAAGCATGGTCGGCAGATCGGAAATGAACCCGACTGAATCGGTCAGAATCACCTTCTGGCCATGCGGTAGCCTGATCGCCCGCGCCGTCGGGTCCAGCGTGGCGAACAGCAGGTCCTTGGCGAAGACATCGGCGCCAGCCAGTCTGTTGAACAGGGTCGATTTGCCGGCATTGGTGTAGCCCACCAGCGCCACGACCGGATAAGGCACCTTGGTGCGACTCTGGCGGTGAAGCCCACGTGTCCTCACCACGGTTTCGAGATCGCGTTCGATCTTGGCGACGCGCTCCTGGATCTGCCGGCGGTCCGCCTCGATCTGGGTTTCGCCTGGCCCGCCCAGGAAGCCGAAGCCGCCGCGCTGGCGCTCAAGGTGGGTCCACGACCGCACGAGGCGGCTTTTCTGATAGTTGAGATGCGCCAGTTCGACCTGAAGCGCCCCTTCCTTGGTGCGCGCGCGCCGGCCAAAGATTTCGAGGATGAGCCCGGTGCGGTCGATAACCTTGCACTTCCAGGCCTTTTCGAGGTTCCGCTGCTGGATCGGCGAGAGCGGCGCATCGACAATCACCAGCTTAATCTCGCCTTCCTTGATAAGCGCTTCGATCTCCTCAACCTTGCCCTTGCCAAGATAGGTGGCAGGCCTCAGCGCCTGCAACTGGGCGATGCCCTTGCCGGCAACGGTCACGTCGATGGCGGCAGCCAGTCAGATAGCCTCTTCGAGGCGCGCTTCCATGGCGCGGGCCGCCGCG
>JAPKZA010000278.1 GCA_026394015.1 Acidobacteriota bacterium | reverse complement strand
TCCACGCTATTACCGAGAGCACCAAACGCGTCAAATCCCTCATTGACACCGTCCACGCCGGCAGCGCCGAACAAGCCCGCGGCATCAGCCAAATCTCCAGCGCCGCCCAGCAACTGGCACATAGCAATCAGCGCTCCGCCGCCCAGGCCGAAGAGTGCGCCTCCGCCAGCGAACAACGCAACGCCCAATCGAAAACCATGTTCCAAATGGTCAATCGCCTCCAGGAACTCGTCGGCCAAGCAGCCTAACCTCATCGATATGGTAGTCCTCGATGTATGAAGAAAACGCTGAACATCGACGAAGAGCTCCTCCAGCAGGCAAGGCTAGCTTGCGATGCTGCCACGGATACCGAGACCGTCAGACTTGGCCTCGAGGCATTAGCGGCCCATCAGCGTCTGATCGCGCTAGCTGGCTCTGAGCCCGATGCGATCGACGTGCCTCGACGTCGCGAAAATCCCTCCTCAAAACGACGGGTCGCCTAACCAACGTCCTTAGAAAAAGAGTGACCCTAACGCGTTGACTCCCCCAGACTTAAAATTCCGACTGGTGGTGTTTAATCGGCGCTATGAGCCTGGCACCCCCTAGCGCCCTTTTTCATCCCCTGCAAAAGATGCTGTATAGGCCCCCGTTCCGCACCACGACCTTGTAGACTTCGTCCGATCTCGCCGCCCTCGCGCAAGAACTCGGCATCCACTACCACCCCCCTCCGCGCTAAACTCATCTCTAATGCTCCGCCGAACCTTCCTCCGCGCCCTCGGGAGCCTCGCCACCGCCGCGGCCAGCCAAACAAACCCCTCCAACGCCAAGCCCAACATCGTCTTCGTCCTCGCCGACGATCTCGGCATCGATGGCGTAGGCTGCTACGGCGCGGACAACTTCAAAACACCCAACATCGATCAACTCGCCCGCGGCGGCACCCGCTACACCAACGCCTATACCGCCCCCCTCTGCGGCCCCTCCCGCGCCCTCATTCTCACCGGCCGCTACGCCTTCCGTACCGGTGCCACCAACCAGGACGCCACTGGTCTCATGAAGCCAACCGTCGAGACCATGACCCCAACCGTCCTCAAGCAAGCCGGCTACGTCTCCGCCGCCGTCGGCAAATGGGGCCAACTCCCCCTCGGACCCGCCGAGTTCGGCTTCGACGAACATCTCAAGTTCCAGGGCAGCGGATCATACTGGAACACCCAACCCAAGGCCCGAACCTACCTCCTCAACGGGGAAAAAAAAGATCTCCGCGACAGAGAATATCTGCCCGATCTCATGCACGATTTCGTCGTCGACTTCATCACCCGGTTTATTACCCCCTCCCCCACCTCCACACCGAAATCCGCCCCACCCCCGATAGCGCCCCGGTCAGCCCCCCCGCCCGCAAAGACCTCTACGACGACAATATCCGCTACATGGACAAAATCGTCGGCAAGCTCGTCGCCGAACTCGAACGCCTCAAGCTCCGCAACAAAACCCTCATCATCTTCGTCGGCGATAACGGCACCGCCGGAGGCGCCGCCGCCCGCTCTTCCATCGGCGGCCGCCGCCTCTCCGGTGCCAAAGGTTCCATGCTCGAAGGTGGAGCCCTCGTACCGCTCATCGCCAATTGGCCCGGCAAAACTCCATCCGGCAAAGTCACCCCCCATCTCGTCGACTCCACCGACTTCCATCCCACCTTCGCCGAACTCGCCGGCGTCAAACTACCCACGAGCAACGTCATCGATGGCCGCAGCTTCGCCCCGCAACTCCGCGGCACCTCCAACCAACCCACCCGCGAATGGATCTTCATTCAACTCGCTCGCCAATGGTACGTTCGAGACGCCAAGTGGAAGCTCGACCAAGCCGGTGCCCTCTACGACATGAGCAAGGCACCGTTTGAAGAGCCCCTCGTCGCCACGGAATCGAAAGATCCCGCCGCCGTCGCCGCCCGCCAACGCCTCCAAGCCGCCCTCACCAAACTCAACCCCGCCGGCGGCATCCTCGACGAAGGCGACGGCACCGGCCGCCACGCCAACCGCGACGAAAACAAAAAGAAAAAGAAAAAGAAATAAGCCCCTACTCCAACCGCATCGCAAGCCCAAAATGCGGAAACAGCGCCTCGGTATCTAAAAACGAGTTCCACCCCGCAATCCGGTCTCCCGCTAACTCCAGCACCACAATCGCCCACGGCACGTGCCCGCCCTCCGGGCTCGGTCGATACTGCGCAAACGCCGCCGACCCGCACGCCGCAATCGGTACTAATCGCGACCCCCGGCACCCGTGCCCCACCGTAACCAGCCACGTCCGCACGGCCTCCGGACCCTGCAGCCAAAGCGCATACGGCGGCATCGAAAACGTCACATCCTGCCGCAGTAACGCCGCCAACTCGTCCACATCGTACCGCTCGAAAGCCGCCAGATATCGATTCAACAGTCCCCTTTGCGCCGCCGTCAACACGCCCGGCTCCGGCCGATCACGGCTGGCCATCACCGCCCGCGCCCTTTGCAACGCACTGTTCACCGTCGTCTCCAACGTCTCGGCTGCCTCCGCCGCCGACCATCCCAATACCTCAACCAACAACAAGGTAGCCCGCTGCTTCGGAGCCAAATGCTGCAACGCCGCCACGAACGCCAACCGAATACTCTGCCGCAACATCGCCAACTCCGCCGGGTCCCCCTCCGTCGGCAACGCCTTCGCGTCCGCTATCGGATCCAGCCAATCCGCATGCGGCCGCTTCGTCAACGCGTCCGTCGTCGCACTCGCCGGACCCTCCTCCATCGGCCGCGCCCTTCGACCCCGTTCCTTCAACTCATCCAGGCAAACATTGGTCGCAATCCGATGCAGCCAAATCTTCAACGACGCCCGCCCATCAAACCCATCCAAACCCCGCCACGCCCGAATCAGCGTCTCCTGCGCCGCATCCTCAGCGTCAACCGCCGAACCCAGCATCCGGTAGCAATGCCCCGTCAACGCGGGCCGATAACCCTCCAATTGGGCCGTGCGATCCGACCCGCCCGCAATCGCTCCGATGATCAAAAACGGCTCCTTTCCCGCAATCACCGCCGCCGGTAACTCCACATCCACAGAGTCATGCGACAAATCCTCCGAGCAAGCGAAAAACCGGATGAACGCCCGTCGCTGCCCCGTCACCTGGTCTCGAATCGTCCCCCGCAAAGCCGGATACTGCGCCTCCAAGGCGTCCAAAACCGCCCGAATCGTCACGGCACCTTCCACGGCTAACGAAACGTCCCCGCTCACCTTCGCAATCGTGCGCAAATGCGCCGGAATCATCACCTGAATCATCGCAGCGTCTGTACTTCCACCGAAAGCACCGGCGGCAAGTCCCGCGCAATCGCCGTCCAATTGTCTCCTGCATCCGACGATGCATACACCTGCCCGCCCGTCGTCCCAAAATAGATCCCACACGAATCCAAGCTATCCGCCGCCATCGCGTCCCGCAAAACATTCACGTAACAATCACTCTGCGGCAACCCGTTCGTTAACGCCTCCCATTGGTTCCCCCCCGTCCGGCTCCGGTACACCCGCAGCTTCCCATCCGGCGGATAGTGCAGCGAATCACTCTTGATCGGCACTACGTAAATCGTCTCCGGCTCGTGCGCATGCACCTGGATCGGAAAACCGAAATCCGTCGGCAAGTCCCCGCTCACCTCATGCCACAAATCTCCCGCGTTGTCCGTCCGCATCACGTCCCAGTGCTTCTGCATAAACAGCGTATTCGGCCGCGACGGATGCATCGCAATCCGGTGCACGCAATGCCCCACCTCGGCCGTCGCGTCCGGAATATACTCCGATCGCAGCCCCTGGTTGATCGCCTTCCAACTCACCCCACCATCATCACTCCGAAACGCCCCCGCTGCCGAAATCGCCACATAGATCCGCTCCCGATTCGTCGGGTCCAACACGATCGTATGCAGGCACATTCCCCCCGCCCCCGGCTGCCAGTGCGGCCCCGACCCATGCTTCCGCAGCCCCGAAAGCTCCGTCCACGATTGGCCCCCGTCCCCCGTCCGAAACAGCGCCGCATCTTCCACCCCCGCATAAACCACATCCGGATCAAATCCCGCAGGTTCCAAATGCCAAACCCGCTTGAACTCCCACGGATGCGGCGTCCCGTCGTACCACTGGTGCGTCCCCGGCACCCCGTCGTACTCAAACTGATTCCCCACCGGCTCCCAACTCTTCCCGCCGTCGTTCGATCGCTGAATCATCTGTCCAAACCAGCCGCTCGACTGCGAAGCATAAATCCGGCTCGGGTCCGCCGGCGATCCGTTCACGTGATAAACCTCCCACCCCCCAAAGTGCGGGCCGTCAATCCTCCACTGCTCCCGCTTCCCGTCCGACTCCAGCACAAACGCGCCCTTGCGCGTCCCGACCAATACTCTCACTCTGCTCATGGTTGTCTCCTTGACCTAAAGCTACAGACTCCCTCACAGGACAAAAATCATCGGTCGATAAAAACTTTCTCGATCCTATTAGGACTTTACCAATTCTGATTTACACTGTTTAACACGGTATGTCCCTCTCAGCTGGATCGTCTGCCCTAGGGCGGACAATGCTCTTTATCGCCTTTTTCGTCTTCGCCCTCCGCGCGCAGCGCGCCCCCCAATCCGTCCCGTCTCTCAAGACGGTCCCTACGCCCGCCCCCGCGAATCTCGCCACTTACGTCCGTGACCGCGACGCCCTTCTCGTCCTCGGCAAAGCCCTCTTCTGGGACATGCAACTCGGCAGCGATGGCAAGGTCGCCTGCGCCTCCTGCCACTTCCATGCCGGCGCCGATCACCGCCTGAACAACCAGCTTTCCAACCCCGGCGGTGCCTTCCCCTCCAACTACCGCCTCACCGCCGCCGACTTCCCCTTCCACCGCCTCGCCGACCCCGAAAGACAGGCCTCCCAAGTCCTCCGCGACGTCACCTTCCGCGTCGGCTCCTCCGGCATGTTCAACCGAAAACTCGAATCCCTCATCCCCGGCCTCGCCGCCGAAATCTCCTCCGACACCCCCGACGCCGTCTTCAAGAACAACTCCCTCAACCTCCGCCAGGTCACAGACCGCAACTCCCCCAGCGTCATCAACGCCGTCTTCAACCTCCGAAACTTCTGGGACGGCCGCGCCAGCGAAACCTTCTCCGCCAAAACACCCTTCGGCCTCTCCGATACCGCCTCCAACGTCCTCTCCAACGCCTCCGGAGCCCTCCGCGCCGAACCGCTCCGCCTCGATAAGTCCAGCCTCGCCTCCCAGGCCGTCGGCCCCGTCCTGAGCGGCACGGAGATGTCCTACAACTCTCGCAACTGGTCCAACGTCGGCAAAAAACTCCTCCCCCTTCGCCCCCTGGCCAACCAAAAAATCGCCCCCGATGACAGCGTCCTCGCCCGCTACTCGAACCCCACTCTCCGCGGCTTCCCCCGCGGCACCACCTACCTCGATCTCGTCAAGTCCGCTTTCCAACCCGCCTACTGGCAAGCCACCGAAATGGTCAATGCCAACGGTGCCCCCACCGCCGCCACCGCCGAACCCTACACCCAGTCCGAATTCAACTTCTCCCTCTTCTTCGGCCTCGCCGTCCAGGCCTACGAAGCTACGCTTGTCTCCAACGATAGCCCCGTCGATCGTCTCGCCGAAGGCCAAACCACCGCACTCAACAACGCCGCCATCGCCGGCCTCCAACTCTTCATTGCCCGCACCGGCTGCAACAACTGCCACGCCGGTGCCGAAACCACCCTCGCCTCCCACACCGGCTTCAACGGCAACGATCCGCTCAAAGTCGGCCGCGACACCGGTTTCTTCTACATCGGCGTCCGCCCCATTGCCGAAGATCTCGGCCTCGGCGGGAATGACGGCTTCGGGAAAACCCTCGCCGCCCAGTTGCCCACTGACGCCTCCCCCGCCTCCGCCCGCGGCCGCTTCAAAACCCCGGGCCTCCGCAACGTCGAACTCACCGGCCCCTACTTCCACAACGGCGGCCAAGCCACCCTCCAACAGGTTATGGAGTTCTACAACCGCGGCGGCGATTTCCCCCCCAACGCCTCGAACGGCCCCGACATCAAGCCCCTGAACCTCAGCCCCGCCGACCAAGCCAACCTCATCGAATTCATGAAGGCCCTCACCGACGATCGCGTCAAGTTCGAACGTGCCCCCTTTGACCATCCCGAACTCTGCGTCGCCGATGGCCACACCCTCCGCGCCAATGGCGACCCGGCCAGCCCCCTTAGCGCCGCCGATCGCTGGGTCGGCCTCGCCCCTGTCGGCCACAACGGCCACAACGTACCTCTCCAAACTTTCGAAGAACTCCTCGCCGGCATCGGTGCCGATGGCTCCCGTGCCCACAATATGACCGACGCCTGCGCCATCGAAGCCGTCACCGCCACCGGCTTCGTCCCCGCCAACGCGGCCAATTTTCAACGCGGCATTCTCGCCCAGGATTCTATCGTCAGCGCCTTCGGCTCCGCCTTCACCACCGCCACCGCCGCCGCGGAAACCAACCCCGCCCCCACCAGCCTCGCCGGCCTCACCGTAACGGTCGAAGACTCCGCCGGCGTCTCCCGCCCCGCGCCCCTCTTCTTCGCCTCGCCCGCCCAGGTCAACTTCCTCATCCCCGCCGGCACAGCCGCTGGCTCCGCTACGATCACCGTCGCCGCCGGCTCCGCCACCCTTCCCGCCCGGTCTGAAGTGGTCATCCGCTCGGTCGCCCCCGGCCTCTTCGGCGTCAGTGGCTTCGCCGCCGCCAACGTCATCACGTTCAAGGATGGCGCCCAGGTCGCTTCCAACACCGTCCGCCTCAACGCCGCCGGCGCCCTCGAAGCCAACCCCATCGACCTCGGCTCGGAAGATACCCAAGTCTTTCTCGTCCTGTATGGCACGGGCATCCGCGCCCACGCGGGCCCTGTCACCGCCCGCGTTGGCTCGGCCACCGTCACTACCGATTTCGCCGGCCCCCAGGGTACCTTCGCCGGCCAGGATCAAATCAATCTCCGCATCCCTCGAACTCTCCTCGGCGCGGGAATCGTCGACGTCGTTCTAAACGTCGACGGACAACTCACCAACGTAGTAAAAATACAAATCAAATAATCACAAGGAAAAGTAGAATGACCCAAAACCACGTCCGTACATCGGCCGCTCTGCTCGCTGGCGCGGCTGTCGCCCTCACCACCTGGGCCTTCATGAATCCGTCTACCGTAAAGGCTCAGACGGCCCCCTCCTACGACGCCGCGCGCGTCGCCAAGGGTCTCGAAATCGCGCCCGTCACCCTCGATTTCAACGGTAAGGACAAGAATCAGGTCGGCTACGGCAGCTACCTCGTCAACGCCATCGCCGGCTGCAACGACTGCCACACCAACCCCAACTACAAGCCCGGCAACGACCCCTTCCTGGGCAAAACCAAAGTCGTCAACGCGGCCACGCATCTCGGCGGCGGCATCGTCTTCGGCCCGTTCACCTCCCGCAACATCACACCCAGCGCCGTCGGCCCCACCACCGGTAGCCTCGCTAACTTCAAACTCACCGTCCGCACCGGCGTCGATCTGCGCAAGCTCCACGTGCCCATCTCCCCGCTCCTCCAGGTCATGCCCTGGCCCGTGCATCAGGACATGACCGACTCCGATATCGAAGCCATCTTCGCTTATCTCACCGCCATCCCCTGCGTTGAAGGCGGCCCGGAAGAAAAGCCCAACCGCTGCAAACCGGCCGACCCCACCGTCGCCGTTGCCGAACCCAAAACCACCACCACCGCTGCCTTCCAGATCAATCTCGACGGCACCAAATCCAAAGCCGCCAACGGCGGTTCGCTGAAGTATACCTGGTCCGGCGCCAAGGGCAGCCCCACGCCGACGATTCTCTTCGGCGACACGGCCAACCCCATCGTCCAGTTCAACACCCGTGGCCCGGTCGATTACAAAATCGATCTCACGGTCACCGATGCCTCCGGCACCACGTCCACAGATACCGTCACCGTCACCTACGTCGGGCGTTAATCAAAACCAACAATCCAACGCAACGGCTCGCCGCACCCGCGGCGGGCCGTTGCCGTTCTAGCCCCTTACGGCATCGCCGCCGCCACCGGCTTCGCCTCCAACCCCTTCTGCCGCTCCTCCAAATGCTCCTTCATCTTCAGCACCGGAACGCCCTGCTCCATCCACCCCGGCATCGGTTTGCTCTTCAAGTAGTAGTCAAAATACTCTCGCATCCGCACCGTGTAGTCCTTCCGGTTCTGCGGCTTCACCAGCCCATGGTTCTCGCCCTTGTACTGCAACATCATCACCGGCTTCTGCAACCGCTTCAGGGTATTGAAATACTCCACTCCCTGCGTAAAATCCACCGCCCCGTCCTTATCGTTGTGCAAAATCATCAACGGCGTCTCCACCTTATTCGCGTGGTACACCGGCGAGTTCCGCACGTAGGCCTCTGGCTGCTCCAAATAGCTCCCCGTAAACCGCCCTTGGCTGGATTCAAAAATCGGCTGATTCGCCGATCCCGTATTCCAATACACCGAACTGTACATCGACACCATATCCGTCAGCGGCGCACCCGCCACCGCCGCCTTGAACGTCTTCGTCTGCGTCACCAAAAACGCCGTCTGATACCCGCCCCAGCTATGTCCTTGCAAGCCCACCCGCTCCGCGTCCGCAATCCCCGTCGCTATCGCCGCCTTCACCGCCGGCACCACACACCAAACCGCCGACATCCCCGGGTCATTCACCGTATATTTGATGTCCGGCAGCAGCACCGCATACCCATTCGACGTATATGCCCCCGGCGAAAAACCGTTGTTCCCCATCGGCGGGAACAGATTCATCGTCTGCGACATCCGCTCATAAATATAAACCAACAGCGGATACCGCTTTCCCGGTTCATACCCCGCCGGCAGCAACAGCGCCGCCTGCAACTTGTCCCCCTTGTCACTCGTGTAATCCACCAGCCGAGCCCCCGCCGAAAGCGCCAAGTCGCTCTTCTGCGGATTCATATCCGTAATCTTCGCGCCGTCCCCTAACATCGCCCCCGCCGAATAATACTCCGGCGCCTCGGTCGGGCTCTGCCGAATGTAAGCGAACACCTCCGCCCGCTTCGCCTTCAACAGCCCCGCGTAAGCCGCATCCCCCCAAACCAAGCTCTTGCTCACCCCGCCCTCCACCCGCGCCACCCCGCTCTTCTTCGTCCACTCCCCATACATCCGCACATACACCGGCTTGCTCAAATCCGTCCCCCGCGCCTCCGGGTCCAACTCGAAAATCTGCTCGTACCGAATTTTTTCCCGCTTCCCGTTCGCCGTCAGATTCGTCCCCCCGCCCCCGTGCACCGGCACCCGCCACAAATCCCATCCATCCTGCAGCAAAACAGACTTCCCGTCCTTCGACCATCCAAACTGCCGCCGCGGAGACTTGTCCACATTGTGGTCATCTTCCGTATTCACAAACGATGTCCCCAACTTCTCCGTCACGTTAAAACTCTTCCCCGTCGCCATCTCGAACGTGTAGAAATGCCCATCCCGATAGGACAATAAGTGCGTCCCGTCCGGCGAAGCATCGTAGAACCAACGCGCCTGAGTCAACGCCCGTTTCCGCTCGCCCGTCTTCAAATCCACTGCAAACACATCGCTGTACCGCCGCCCGTCCAGATTCGACATCCGCTCATAATCCCGGGTATCCACCCCCACCGCCCACTGGCTCTGCGCGTTCAGCCGCACCGTCCGCATCGTCTCATCCGCCAACCGCACAAACTTCTGCTCGGCCGGCCGATACAAAGCCACATAAGAAAAGTTCTTATCCTGCGTCTCCTGCACCTGCTGCATCGCCGGCAGCCGCTTGTCCAAGAAGTGCCACAGCACCAAGTCCGGCTGCTCGGCGTCGTCTTCCTTCTTCGGCTCGTCCTTCTTCTCCTCCCCCTTCCCGGCCCTCTTTTTCTTCGGCTCCACCACCCCAAACACCACCGCGCTCAAATCGTCCATCCAGTAAGGTGCCCGGTTCGCGCTCGCCGTCAACTCCCCCGCCGTCTTCGGGTCAAACGTCAGCTTCTCTACAATCCCGCCCGCTCCCAACTTCGCCCCCACCACCGAATAAAGCTTGTCCTCGTATCCCTTGTGCTCCACGCCCCGCACCACCGCCAGCGCGTCCCCTTTCTCCGTCCACGTCAGCCCCTTGTACCAGGCCTTCGCCGAGTCCACCGGCAACACCGCCCCGGTCATCATATCCCGCCACTGCACCCCGTTCCCCGCCTGGTCCTGCGCGTCAATCACAAACGCTAAACTCGCACCCTTCTTATCGAACGCATACTCGCTCACGTTCCCGAAATTCAACTGCTGCCCAGAAGCCAACTCCACCAGCAACAGGTCCGCGCCCATCGGCCGATTGGATGGCGGCGCTCCCGCACCTGCGGCGGCCGGCGGTGCCGGCGAAACCTCCGCCCCATACCGATGCAGCGCCAAGTGCGTCGCCGCCTCACCGTTAAACGCAAACCCCCGAATCTTCTCAAACTCCGTCTTCTTCCCCGTCGCTAGCTCCACCAGTACGGCCTTCCGCTGCGCCGTCTTCTTCTGCTTCCGCAGCGCCTTGCCCTCTTTGGTCGTCGGATGCACCCCGAACGCCACCCACTTCCCATCCTCCGAAAAAACCGGCCCCCCGCCCATCCCGTCCCCGATCGCATACCGATGCTCTTTCCCGTCCGCCAAGCTCCGCACCACCACCGTCCCGTCCCCCTCTGTCGGCACCGCCTGATAAGCGAACCACCGCCCATCGCTCGAAACCGTCGAACCCCGCGCCCCCTTCCAAGCCAGTATGTCCGCCAACTCCACCGGCCGCGGCACCCCCCCAAAAGCGAAAAAAGCCGAAAAGAAGGCGCAAATCAAAAGGACGAAGCGGAAACCCATATCGCCATCCTAGCAAGGGTGATAGCTTATCTTCGTGCCTCTTACCTTGCTGTTTCTCCTCGCCCAAATCTTACCTCCAGGCACCGGCGTAGAACGCACCATGTCCCGCCTGGCGACCGCCACCCCCGCCAATCC
>JAPKZA010000530.1:3044-11220 GCA_026394015.1 Acidobacteriota bacterium | reverse complement strand
TGGCTGGCGGCGAGGCGGTAGATGATCTCTTTTTCGGCGTGGTCGCGGGGGCCGATTTTGGCCATGAGGGCGTCGAGCATGCGGGAGTAGTCGACCATGGATTCGCCGGGGAGGAGGACGGGGTTGACGGAGCTCGAGTAGTCGATGAATTCAGAGTGGCGGCCGTGTTTGAGGCCGTTGCGGCGCGAGTTGGCTTTCCCTGAGGCGGTGCGGGGGCCGGTGCTCTTTTGGGCGTTGGCCCGGTTGATTTCGGCGCGGCGGGCCTTTTTCTGTTCGTCGGTGAGGGGCGTTTCCATCGGGTTCTCCTTAGAAAGTTCGGCTGAAAATGAGAACGCCCCAACTGGTTGGCTGGGGCGTTCAGAAGAGACAGACGAACTTTGATTTCAGGCTATCAGGCGAGGCGGCGAAAACGGATCGGAGGGGTGGACGGACTTCCTTGTAGGTGATTGAAGGGATAGGGACTTATTTTTATTTTCATGCCTTGTGAACGGAATTCGGCGGAGTTGGAAAAATGAAAAGTAGATTTGGAAGTTATTGATTCCGGGAAGGTTATTAGCGGATTTGATAAATCCGAGGACGTGCCGGGCTGCTCTAGCCGGGTTTTCGCTTGTTCTTATTGGGGGCTGAGCGGCGAGTCGGTGACTGGATGCATGGCACGAGCGAGTTTCGAATCGGAACCGCTACTGGGTGAGTCTGCGTACTGGTCTTCTTACTGGTCTTCTCCACACTGTTACGACTGATCGCGAGCCGAGTTGAATCCGAGGCTGAATCGTTGACCAATCTCAAGGAAGCTTTGGAACTCTACTTCGAGCCACGACGAGCCACACGCCCACCGCTGGTTCGACTGATCGAGGTTGAGGTTGGCGCAGCTTAAGCCCAAGCCGTTCCGTGAAGGCAAACGCCGCCTGCAAGGCGCCGGGTTTACGGAAGTCAGCCCAAAGGGTAGCCACATGAAGTTTGTTCGGCGGTCGGAATCAACCGTGGATACGGTGTTTGTGCCCAGGAAACTCGAGATCCCGGTGGGAACACCTCGGAGTGTTCTCCATCAAGCTAACCTTAAAGTTGAGACGTGGAAAACGCTCTGACCGCGGGAGGCACGCTATGGGAAGTCCGGTTTCGATCGACGAATACGCTCTGCTGAACTTCTTTAGTGCAGCCCCCACCCAATTCGATCCTGACGACCCTTGGGCGTACAACGACTCCAGTTACGAAGCGGCAGATGAGGTTGCGCAGGTTTGTTTCGCCATCGCTCCGGCATACAAGGATGTCCGGCTACTTTTGACCGTTGGTGGCACCCAGGTGTTCGAATTCTCCGCCATGGGTGTCGACGATGTTCGGTATCACCGTGAAAAAGGCCACGAATCGCTTGAAGTGATCATTTCGCCTCGAAACTCGATTTGGCTTTCGATCAAGCCACGTATCTCAATTCACCAAAGCGTAAGCGCGGGACCAACGGAATAACTCGCGCAAAACGTCGAAGGATCGAGTTTGATCGACGCACCAGGAAGGGATCGAAACAATTTTCGGTTTCGCCTAGACGACGGATCGCCAACCATCTGCGGTTTACCCAGCCTCGACAAATTGCAACAGAGCTTTCAATCCGATCGCCAGCTTGGCTGACATTTCGGCATCGCGCAGGACGGAGTCTTCTGAGGTCGGCTTTTCTGGAGCTTGGAGCGTGACCGCAGCCTCGGGAACAAGCTTCGCCGCCATCACAGTCAGCGTTTCTGGCCGAGACGCCTGCGCGTAAGTCCCTCGTGCGGTCGGATTAAGAAGCACCACTGGTTTCTCGGCGAGTTCTTCGCGGCCCGCGACCCAATCGACGGCGTTCTTCAAGACGCCGGGAACACCGTGCGCGTATTCGGGCAAGGAGAAGATTACGGCGTCGGCCGCGCGTAGGGACGCGCGAAAATCTGTGATAAGTGGGGATACGGTTTCTCCGTCGAGGTCGAGATTGAAGCGCGGAATGTTGCCCCTGCCTCCGACCAGCGTGAACACAATCGTGGACAGGGCCAAGGCAGCTACCGCCCGAAGCATGGCTGTGTTCGAAGACGAAGCACGGAGGCTTCCTGAAAGGCCGAGGAGCTTCATCGCGCGCGGGTGGAACTTCCATTCGCCATTATCAGGATGGAAGTTCTAGACGGCAATTAGACGGTCCGCGGCGCGGGTTTATTGGGCCGGCCCGACGTTTGTTGGCGGCAGTGAAGGCCGGTCGAAATTGGAGAGGGCACTCCTGCTAGATGTCGCGTTGTGGGGGATCGAGGTCGAGGGCTTGGTTGGGTTTTCCGGTGTCAACTACCTTCCCAGAAGCTACCCTGCACTTGGATCGAGTCGGGCCGCCAGAGCGGAAATCACCGTGGACCCTGAAATCCACGAGAGCATTCTTGCCGCGGCCACCTGCGAGGGCGTGAGTGTCTCCGCCTGGATGACCGATGCCGCGCGTGAGGCTCTGCAACGGCGTGCGGGCTTGGCGGCGGTCGCGCTGTGGGAAAAGCGGCACGGACCATTCACCGAGGCAGAAATGGATGAGGCGCGCCGGAGCGTGCGCGCACAACTACTGCGAACCCCGAGAAGGGCTCGGCGTTCCGCATGAGTAACTTCGTCTACGATTCGGCGGTGCTTGTGGCTGCGGATAGAAACGAACGACGGACATGGGCGGAACACAAGGCCCGATTAGAGTTTGGCGCTGTTCCTTGGGTTCCGGCACTGGTTGTCGCTCAAGTCAGCCGGTCTCCGCCGCAAGCCCATCTCCGTCGTTTCCTGGCAGGCTGTAGGATTGTGCCGCTCGGGGAGAGCGACGCGCACGCGGCGGGGCGACTTTTGGCCAAGAGTCGAACGGCGGATGTGGTGGACGCCGTGGTTGTGGTTGTCGCTCAGCGCGGCAAGGGGGTGATTCTCACCGGGGACCCGGAGGATCTCGAAAGGCTGGTTCGCGCGTCCGGCCAGGAAGCGGTGGTCGTCAGGGTCTGAGGACTCCGAGGAGGGTGGGGAATCGAGGACATTGCGACGACGCACCCTGGTAACCCGATTCACGAAAGGCGATCTCTTCCGAGCGGATGACCGCGGTAGAGTGCTGTTGGGAGCTCAGTGTCCAGCCGAAACCCACTGCGGAGCGCTTCCTGACGATCCTTTCTAAAGCACCGCTACTTCGCAAAAGCGTTACCCACACAGGCCTTTACGCGGCTCCAGTCGCGATTACTGAGGTGACCGATGATGGTCAGCTCTGACCGATGAACCGTCAGCACATACGCACGGAAGTGTGATTCCGCGCGCAGTCCGGCCACCTGCCAGTCTTGCAGTGAGTAATCGGAGGACGCCGGCGGCTTGGGCATACGAGTTGTCAAAATCCCTACCAAGACATCGGGACGTTCCGACAGGTAGGTAGTGCTCGCGATAACGACCGCGGGCCGGACTTTCGTTTCCGCCGCGCCCTCGAGGACACCAACGACAACGTCGCCCGGTTTCAACCCACTTCCTCTGCTTCGCTTTCCTCAAGCCGTCGCAGCGATGCGGCGCGGAAATCCCTCAAGTCCTCGTCGGACCAGGAATCGGACCAATCGATCTTGCGGTCCGGTCCAACCGCGGCGAGTCGTTCGATTAGTCGCGCCAACTCTCCGGCGGCATCGGGCGGCAGTCTGCGAAATGCGGTGACGAGCGATGTTTCGCGCGAATTCAGGGATAGTGCCATGATTCTAGACCTAGTATACGGCGGCGCGAAAGTTGGAGGTAACGATCCGTCGTACCGCGTCGCCGCGTCAGCTAGGGACGCTTCCAGAAGCTACGGCTCGACTTCGGCGAAGGCGACCGATTTCTTGAGGCCTTCCGTGAGCCAGTAGTAGTAGGCCGCGCCTAGCAGCAGCCAGGCGGCTCCGACTAGTTTGGCGGGGGTGCGGAGACTCCACCAGATGTAAAGGCAGATCAGGAAGCCTAGGAGCGGGGGGAGGAGGTACATGACAATCGAGCGAAGGCCGCGGTCGGTGGCTCGGTAGTAACCGCGGACCATCGCGGCTACGTTCACTCCCATGAAGGCGATGAAGGCGCCGAAGTTTAAGAGTTCGGCACCGGTTTGATAGCTGATCGTTAGAGCTCCGAGTACGATGACGGCACCCGTTAGATACAGGTTGTATTGGGGGGTCTGGTGGGTCGGGTCGAGATAGCCGAAGAAGCGGCGGGGCAGGGCTCCGTCTCGCCCCATGGCGTAGAGGAGGCGGACGGAACCGAGTTGGGCGCCGAGGCTGGAACCCATCGTCGCGACGAGCAACGTGAAGTTCATGACATGAAACATCCACGGGCCTCCGGCGCGGCCGGCAGCGGATACAAAGGCCGTATCGACGTCCGGGAAGGTCTGGTAATCAGGCCAGATCATTTGTCCGGCGTAGACTTCGAGACAGCCGAGAATGCCGGTGATGACGCAGAGCAGGACCGTCGCCAACGGGATGTTGCGCCGGGGATTGTCGACCTCCTCGGAAAGGGTGCTGATGCTGTCAAAACCCATGTAGGTCAAGACCGCGATGGAGGTCCCCGTGCTGACGAGGGGCCAGGAGAATGTCGCGGGGTCGTAGAAGGGTTTGGTAGAGAACAGACCGGCCAGGCCGGCTTCTCGCATCAGGTAGCCGATGGCGGTGATGAAGAAGGCGACCAGGACGACGGACATTCCGAGCGTTAGAAACAGGTTCATGCGGGCCGTGGCTTTGAGGCCGCGGAGGTTCAACCAAGTGAAGAGCGCGGCGAAGAAGACGACCCAGACAACGTACGGCAGAGGGGCGAGATTCATGGCGGCCTTGGCGCACCAGATGGTGCCGATCGTGGGGTTCAGAAGATAGTCGAGGGCGATGCTCCAGCCGGTTAGAAAGCCCAAATGAGGATTCAGTTCGCGGCTGACGTAGGTATACGCCGAACCGGCGTGCGGGTGGGCATTCGCCATGCGGCCGTAACTGACCGCCGTCAGCACCATGGCGAACATGCCGATGAGAATCGTCGTCGAGACGTGGCCGTGGGCAACAACGGCCACGACTCCGAAGGACCCGAGGGGGGCCGTCGGCTGGATGACGATGATGCCGTAGAGGAGAAGGTCGCGGAGGCTGAGGACTCGCTGCAGGCCTTTGCTCATGGGCGGGCAGACTGCAGGCGGAGGGTCTGGATTTGATGGGGCGCAGCTTTGGCGTTGGCCTGGCCAGAGGCCGCCGGGACGGAGGCGAGGTCGCGCTCGGTATGCGTGGTGGTCCAGGCTTGGGCTACGCCGGACTTCGTCTTCACTTGGTAGTCCTCAGCCTGCGGGGACATGTTCCAGAAACGGGTGATGAGGCCGCTGGTGGCACCGTCTTCAGGGACTTTGAGGGACCAGAGGAGGAGGTTGGGGTTGTTGACGGAGAGGAGCGAGTCGGACTTGGCGGGGAAGTGTTTGCCGGGGCGGAGCCAGCCGGAGATAGGCGGGTTTTGGTGTTCGAGGGCGAAGCGCATGGAGTTCGCCGAAGAGAACTTGTCGTGGGCGGAGAGGGCGAAACGCTGAAGAAAATGCTTGTCGCCGCCTTGCTTGGCGATGCCGGCGCGGGGGGCGTCGATGCGGCCGCCGGCGAGGATTTGGAGGTGGGGGGTGTTGGAATCGAGGAACGCCGTGGGGCCGTACATTTGGCTGTCGCCGACCTTCATGAAGGCGAGGTCCCAGTTGGACAGGGTGACGCCGGAGCCGTTGGGGGCGTTGACGGCGGCGAAGTGGTTCAAGGAGAGATAGTCGAGGCGGCACATTTCGGAGGAGTAGTGGCCGCCGTCCTTCTTCAGTTTGGCGTTGATGATGGCGCCGACTTCTTCGTGCCAGATGTCGGGATTTTGGATATTGAAGGCGAAGCCCCAGTGGTGGGTGGCGTCGAAATTTTCGGTGATGTCGTTGCGGATATCGATACGGCGGGAGTTACGGAAGAGGGTGATGCGGCTTTCGTGGTTGAGCGGACTTTGGCCGCGAGCGCGGAGGGTGACGGAGACGGGACCGGCGTTCTCGATTTCGAGTTGGCCGGGGTCGAGGCCGAGATCGTTCATGGTGGCGCGGCCGTTTTCGAGGCGACCGCTGAGTTCGAGATTGTTACGGGATTTATCGACCCAACTGGAGATGGCGCCACGGTCTTCGACGCGGATTTTGTAGGCCGAGTTTTCGAGGTACTTGCCGGTGACGGCTCCGATGACGGAGGTGCCAGCCATGTCCGAGACGGTGGCGGCGGCGGGGAACGTTTGGCCGGGGCCGTTGCGGACTTCGAAGACTTTGTAGCCGGCGGGGGGGAGGTCGCGGGCTTCGATGCGGAGGTAAGGGGAGAGGTTGAGATCCTTCTCGGACGGGAGGAGGACGAGTTGGGAGGGGACTTCGAGACCGGTGGAGAGGTCGACGACGTGGACGGGGCCTTTGCCGTCGTAGGCGACGTCGGCGGCGTCGGAGCGGGTCCAGCCGAGGGGGTTGAAGACGTAGAACTTACGGGCGGTGTTGGAGGGGGTGGATTGGATCATGCCGCCGAGGGCGTGGGAGGCGTCGGCGAGGAGGGAGTTGACGTAGGTTTCGAGATCGGCGGCGACGCGGCGGCCCCATTGGTTGCGGTCTTCGCGGGTGACGGCGCGGGCGTCGGCGGTCCAGTTGTGTTCCCAGAAGATGCCCATGTCCATCCAGGCGCGGGCGGCGGCTTCACGGCGGCTCTCCATAAATTCGGGCCATTTCTGGGAGATATAGGCGACGAGGGCTTCGGCACCGCGGAGCTTTTCGGTGGAACGGCGCATGCGGCCGGATACTTCGGAGACGGAGGCGGGGTAGAGATCCCATTCGTTGCCGAAGCCGGCGTTGAATTCGGGGAGGGTGGCACCGTGCTTTTGCTTGAACTCGTCGAAGAAGTCGACCATGTTCGAGACGATGACTTTGCGTTCGGGGGTGGAGTTCTTTTTGGCGGCGACGACGAATTCGTCGGTGAGGGTTTTGAGGTCGTCCCAGCCTTTGCCGAAGATTCCGACTTCGGGGTAGGGATAGATGGAGAGGAAGCGGGGATCTTTCGAGACGAATTCGATTTCACGGTCGGGGGTGCGGCCTTCGGCGTAGCCGCCCATGGTGCGAGCCCCGGAGGCTCCGTTGATCATGCTGTTCCACTTCATGAGGATTTTGCTGCCGTCCTGGCCTTTCCACCAGTAGATTTCGTGGGGGCGCTGCTGGGTGCGGTTGAGTTTGGTGAGACAGCCGCAGATGCCGCGCCAGGAGTACTGCGCGCCGGCGCCGGCGAAGAGGGCACCGAGGCCATAGGGGAGCGTTTGGTTTTCCATGGCGATGGCGAGGGGGATGCGGAGATTATGCTTTTTTTCAAGCGATCCGGCGTAGTACATGCCGCGGAGGATGGCTTCCATGGGGGTGCCGCCATAGGTGGAATCGAGGGCGTTGAGGGGCATGGAGAGGTGGCCGGAGCGGAGGGCGGCGAGGAGGCGGGCGAACTCTGCGGGGCTTTTGTTGCGTTCGTAGGTCCAGACCCAGAAGCTGCCGCCGACATGGAAGCGGCTTTGCCAATCCTTGGGTTCGTTTTTGGTTTTGTCGGCGAGATCGAGGTAGTAGTCGATCATTTCGATGAAGGCTTGGCGGTAGGCTTCTTCGTCGCCGGTCCACATGTAGTCGGTGTGGTCGTCGAGGGCGAGATAGACCTTTTTCTGCTGGCCGAAGGCGAGGAGGGGTAGGAGTAAGAGGAGGACGAGGAGACGCGACATGTGATTTCAGGAGGGTAATGGAGTCTGGGGCTGAAGTCAAGCGCTTGTCTGGCGAGAACGGGTGGTCTAGACTAGCGGGATGGCGAGGAATCTTTACGGGGCGGTGGACATTGGGGGGACGAAGATCGCCGTGGGTTTGGTGACGGCGGAGGGGACGGTGGTTTCGGCTGCGGAGTGCGTTACGGCGGGGCCGGAGGCGGGGTTGGAGTGGATGGTGGAGAGGCTACGTGGGGCGGTGGCGATCGGGGTGGGTTGCACGGGGCCGGTGGAGCCGGGGACAGGGCGGATTGGGGATGTGGCGCTGCTGCCGGGGTGGAAGGGGTTCGAGTTGGTGGAGCGGTTGACTGGGCGGTTGGGGGTGGGGGTTCGCTTAGAGAACGATTGCGATGCGGCGGCGTTGGGGGAGGCGGCTTATGGGGCGGGGCGGGGGTGTACGCGGTTTTTGTATGTGACCGTG
>JAPKZA010000530.1:0-2974 GCA_026394015.1 Acidobacteriota bacterium | reverse complement strand
CGGGGTTTATTGTGAATGGGGAGATTTATCGGGGGGCGGGCGGGGCGCATCCGGAGATGGGGCATCAGGCGATTGATCCGGCGGGGCCGGAATGTTACTGCGGGGCGCGGGGATGTTGGGAGTCGCTGGGGAGCGGGACGGCGGTGGCGGCTTGGTATGGGGAGGGTTGTTCGAGTGAGGAGGTGTTTCGGCGGGCGACGGCGGGAGAGGCGCGGGCGGGGGAGGCGGTGGGGCGGTTTGCGCGGTATTTGGGGATTGGATTGGGGAATTTGATTACGTTTTTGGCTCCGGACGGGATTGCGGTGGGGGGTGGGGTGATGGCGGGCGGGGGCGCGTGGTTGGAGGGGGCGGCGGAGCGGGCGCAACGGTCGACGGAGATGATTCCGCAGCGGCCGGGGCTGATTCGGCGGGCGGAGTTGGGGCGAGAAGCGGGATTGATTGGCGCGGCACGAGCGGCGCGGATGAGGTACGAGGACCAATGAAACGGACTGTGATTGAAGGCGCTTATTGGCGCGATTTGCTGGAGCAACCGGCGGCGATGGAACGGACGGCGGCGTTGCTGCGGGCTTCGGGGGACGGAGTACGGGGGTTAGTGGCGGCGCGGGCGTTTGACCGGGTGGTGCTGACGGGAATGGGGAGTTCGTATCATGCGCTGCATCCGCTGCAGATTCGACTGAGCCGGGCGGGGATGTTTTCGCAGATGGTGGAGACGTCGGAGTTACTGAGTTACTACCCGGCGTTACTAGGGGAACGGACTTTGACGGTGGCGGTTTCGCAGTCGGGGGAGAGTGCGGAGGTGGTTCGGTTGTTGCGGGATGGAAAGGCGGCGGGGCCGGTGATTGGCGTGAGTAACACGGCGGGGTCGACGTTGGCGGTGGAATCGCAGGCGGCGATTTTGACGGCGGCGGGGCCGGAGGCGACGGTATCGTGCAAGACGTACGTGGCGACTTTGCAGGCTTTACATTGGCTGGGGGGCGTGTTGGTGGGGGAGGACGGAGAGGCGGGGATGGCGGGGGCGCAGGCGGGGGTGGCGGGGTATCTGGCGGACTGGCGGGGACATGCGGAGTGGTTTATCGAGGAGTTGGGGGCGGTTCGGCAGGTTTTTGTGACGGGGCGGGGATGGTCAATGGCGACGGCGGGGACGGGGGGATTGATTTTGAAGGAGTCAGTAAAGATGGCGGCGGAGGGGATGAGTTCGGCGGCGTTTCGGCATGGGCCGTTCGAGATGACGACGGGGGAGGTGATGACTTGCATCTGCTTGGGGGATGCGCGGACGGCGGGGTTGAATCGGCGGTTGCATTCCGATGTGGGAGGGGCGGGGGGACGGTCGTTTCTGCTCGAGACGGGGGCGGAGGTGGCGGCGTTGCGGTTGGCGGAGGTTATGCCGGAGTTACTGCCGATCGTAGAGATTTTGCCGGTGCAGATGATATCGTTGGCGCTGGCGGCGGTAAGAGGGGCAGAGGCGGGGCGGTTTGCTTTGGCGACTAAGGTTACGGCGGTGGAGTAGCTGGGCTTGCGGTAGGTCGGACAGACATGAAAGGGCTCGGGAGGGCCACAGGTACTGCTGTCAGAGTATGAGCGCCTTTGGGATTTCGGGTCTTGCTTGTACTCGATGCACGCGAAACTGTATCACACGGGAATTCGCACGTCGGAAGAGCAATTCGATGCGGCCTAGTTCGGTTCGGACAGCGCGCCAGTCGGCATCAGAGAGTTTCGCGGCGGTGGTGGTTGGGCTTGGCTGGTCCCCAGGAAGAGGAGGATGGCTAGAGCGCGAGTGGTTTTCATGATGTTCCGCCCTCGACATTTTGCTGCCGGCGACCGGGCGAGTTCTCGGCTGGGTTTAGACGTTACTGACCTCAGCGGCTTCCATCCCCGGGATGTTTCGGTAGAGGGCGCGGAGTTCGATGGCGACGTCCAGAAGAGCTAAGTGGCAGACTCCTTCGTCCCCGACCGCTTCGCGGTACTCCCAGTTTCCCTGGTCGTTGCGGCTGTACCATTCGACGCGCTTTTCGTCTTGGGATACGAGGACATACTCTCGGAGGGTTGCGACCTTTCGATACAACGCGAACTTCCCGGTCCGATCGTAGCGTTCCGTGGAGGCAGAGAGCACTTCGACAACCAGTACCGGATTCTCGACCATATCGTTCTGCCAAGCCGCTTGCTCAAGAGCACCGCAGGTGACCATTACATCGGGATAGACGTACGCCGATCGGGACCCGATCTGAAGCCGCAAGTCAGAAACGGTGACCAGGCAGGGTCGGTCACCGAGGAGACCTGTGAGTTCGTAGGCGAACGCGGCGATGAGGACGGAGTGGGCTCGAGTTCCTCCGGACATTGCATAAACGTGCCCGTTCACATACTCGCTCCGGAACTCGGCTTGGCGCTCGGTCTGGAGATATTCGTCCGGGTCGACCAGAGGGAGAGGTGCAGTTGCCATATCCTCATTCTAGTGGGGATTGGCGGCTCTAGAATGGCGGGAAAGTTATTTCGTTGACTTCCCGATCGGGTGCCGCTAAGGTTACCGGAGAGGTCCCAAAATGGAGTTTGAGCTTTTGGATAGCCGAGTTGGACGGCGCAACAACCTACGGGTGGGTGGCCTGGGTGGGAAGACGTTGCTCTTTTCGCATGGATTTGGATGCGACCAGACGATGTGGCGGCATGTGGCACCGGCATTCGGAAGTCGGTATCGGGTGGCGCTTTATGACCACGTAGGGGCGGGGGCATCGGACTTGTCGGCGTATTCGGAGAGTAAGTATGACTCTTTGCGCGGTTACGCGCAGGACGCGGTGGAGATCTGTGAGGAGTTGGGGGTGAGGGATTGCGTCTTCATTGGTCACTCGGTGAGCGCGATGATCGGGGCCGAGGCGGCGTTACTCGCTCCGGAGCGGATCGGTGAGTTAGTGATGGTGGGTCCTTCGCCTTGCTACCTGAATGAGGGTGACTATCGGGGCGGGTTTGAGCGGGAGGATCTGGA
>JAPKZA010000386.1 GCA_026394015.1 Acidobacteriota bacterium | reverse complement strand
GCGAGTCGGGATCTATGGCTGGTCGTACGGCGGCTATATGACGCTGTACTCCCTGTTCAACGCGCCGGAAACGTTCGCCGCCGGGGTTTCGGGGGCGCCGGTTACCGACTGGCGGCACTATGACACCATCTACACCGAACGCTACATGGGCCTGCCGTCCCGCAATGAGGATGGTTATAAAGAGAGCTCCGCGGTCACCCACGCCGCGAAGTTGCAAGGCAAGCTGATGATCGTCCATAACTTCCAGGACGACAACGTGCTGTTTCAGAATGCCCAGCACATGATCGATGCGTTGCAGAAGGCGAATAAGCAGTTTGAACTGATGTTCTACCAGCAAAAAAGTCATGGCGTCGCGGGGGCAGCGCGACGCCATTTACTCGAAACTACAACGGGCTTTTTCGAACGCAGTTTGAAGCCGTAAGGCTTACTTGCCGGTTCCGCCGCCGCCGCCGCCGCGAACGCCACCACCAGCGTCGCCGCGGGCGGCCGGGGCCGCCGGAGCCGCTGCCGCGCCGCCACCGGCCGGCGCGCCGCCACCAGGAGCCGCCATACCCGCTCGGCTGTTGACGTTGTAACCGACAGCGCTATCGAACCGGGGGCCGGACATGCCGCCGCCGCCAGCACCGGTATTCTGCACGGGCATCGCCGCCTGGATGTACTGGTTGTAGTAGCTGTTCACCCGCGATGGGCTGTAGTACATAAACCCGAAGGGGCTCTGGAGCATGCCGGAGAGCGGGAGGTAGGTGTACATATTGAAGTACGGATTGTACATCCAGCCACCTTGCGAGTAGCCAAGGCCCATGCCGCCGTTGCCCATGCGCTGGACGGATTTGGCGGAGGCGATGTTCGCCATTGCCAACATCTCGGAACGACGATTGGCCCAGCGATAGAGCGGGTCCGTATCGTTCTTATCAAAACGGGCGACGGTGAAAGCACCGGAGGTTTCCATCACCCGGCCCTCGCGGAGAGTCGTGGCGTTTCCGCCGGCGATTACCTGCGTTTCGCCTTTGTAAACTTTTACGCCATTGGTGGCATCGAAGTTGATCAAAGCCATTTTCCGCAGCGCGAAGGCGGCGTCGCCGGCCAGAATCGTGATCGCGTGTTCTTTGGCTATTTCCGTGGCTTCGACGACCGCGGTGCCCGAGGTGAGCTGAACACGGGTGTCTTCCAGGCGGTTTGCGATCATCTTGATGGACGAATTCTCACCGATGCGAAGGATCACGCCAGGGGTCAGCAGCACTTCGGCGCGACCTTCCTGCGTCTTCAACTCCTGATCTGGCTTCATTTCGGTAAGCCTGCCGCCCATTTTCAGGGCAACTTCCTGCTCACCGAGCAGCACTCGACCCTCGACGTGGGCGATCAGGCCCGACTTCGCCGAGATGGCTACCTGCGCAAGAGCGCCAACAGACATCACGATTCCAAGGGATACCGCAGTGATAATTTTCGTCATGGTCAGACCCTCCCAGATTTGATCATCCGCTTCGTAGACGCGAACGTCAAGCAAACTCTTCGTCCGATTTGACGGTTGGCTTAATGTTACGGTTTCATGACAGCTGCTGTAAAGACTTATTTGGTTACAATCATGCGGTACGACGCTTTTTGCTGCTCTCGGGATTGATCGGAATTACGGCGTGTAGCCAGACCAAGCTGGGCGACGGGGGCCCTGGTGGAAGACCCCAACGGCTCTGCCTATGCCACCCGCTACAATCTTCCGACGCCTTCTCCGCTACTGCGGCTGCTCCTGCAGCAATCGAACTGCTTCCGGGTGGTCGACCGATCAGCGGGCTTGGCGGCTAGCGAACGCGAACAGGGGCTCGCCGCTCGCGGCTTCCTGTGCCCCGGCCAAACCGTGCGGAAGCAGCAAGTTGTCGAAGCGCAATATTCTCTACTCACCTAGGTCGTCTTTAGCGAACAAAACGCGGGAGACACCTTCGGTGGCCTGATCGCGCAGATTCCGGTTCTGAACCGTTTCTCCGGTTTGATCGGCAATGTTGATAGGAAGGAAGCGCAGATCGCCATTTTCCTTACCGAGAACGAAACGGCCGAACAGGTGGCTTCAGCGACGGGCGCGGCACGGGAGACCGACTTGCCGAGCCGAAATGAGTCCGTTGTGCGCGGTTCCT
>JAPKZA010000459.1:42078-45154 GCA_026394015.1 Acidobacteriota bacterium | reverse complement strand
GGTCGAAGAATTTCTCCAAGTCCAAGTCCACCACCCAGTGGTAACCTTCGGCCAGATACTTCTGCGCCTGTTCCACCGCTTGATGGGCCGACCGCCCGGGACGAAACGTGTCCTTTCGGTAAGCCTGCGTAAGCCAGTTCCGATCAGGATTGTTTTCTTCCAGCAGCCGCCGAACCGATGTCCGGCCTATTCCAAACCGCCGCGCAATCTCCGATTTGCTGATTCCTGCGAGAAATAGGCCCCTGACTGAGCCCGCTTTGCCAGCGGCTGTTGGCGGCCGCACAAGCCGCTTCCCTTGCAGTCGCGCATGCGCCAAGCCAGCCCGCACCCGCTCCCGCATAATGTCCCTTTCGAACGCAGCGAAAACCGAAAGTAGGCCAGCCATTGCACGGCCCGCCGGCGTGGTCAAATCCAACGCTTCCGTCACCGAAACAAAACCCACACCAAGCGCCGTCAGTTCCTGCAACGTCGACACCAGGTCGGCAACCGACCGGCCCCACCGATCCAATCGCCAAACCAGAACCACATCAATGTCACGCCGTCGCGCGGAATCGATTAGCCGCTGACGCATCGCACGCGCGACCGCACCAGAGCCCACTTCCTTACATTCCTCGGCCACCGTCCAGCCACGCTTCAAAGCGTACTCCCACAACGCCCGCATCTACAGGGGAAGCGTCAAGCGTCTGTTGATCCAGCGTGGAGACGCGCGCGTACAGCCCCGCCCGCAACATTTTCGTCGGTTTACGTGACTGGCCAAAAAACCATTTTCGATTTCGACTCCGGAACTGTCCGTTTGGCGGGCATTTCCGCAGTGTATCCGAGCTGGCCGGAACCAATGGTTTTCGGCCAGCTCACCCCACGCCGGCGCGGTCCAGCGTCTGGCGATAGTTCCACGGCATCCACTCCGCCGGGCTGGCCGCGAGCTCTCGCGCATGGCGCTGCAGTTCCGTCAGATACTCGAACGAATTGGCGCCGCACAGCTGGCAGGTGTGAATCAGGCTCATGAACAGGTCGCCCACTTGCGCCCCATGCAGGGTCCGATAGAACAAAGCGTTCTTTCTATGCAAAACAGCCCGTTTTAGTGCCTTTTCGACGATGTTGTTGTCGAGCGGAGCCCCAGCGACACGGACGAAAAGCGTCAGTGGCCGCCAATGATTCAGCAGGTAATTGATCGCCTTGCCGAGCCCGGAATTCGGCTCCGTCTTGCGCTCGGCAAACTGCGCCTCCAGCCATCCATGCAGTTTCGCCATCAACGGAGCGCTATGTTCCGTATGAAAGTGCAGCCGTTGTTCCGGTGTCATCCGTCCCTCGCGCGCCTTGGCGTCGTGGCCATACACCTCGCCCAGCATCTCTAGCACGTAGCGGCATTGTTCAGGAAAATTAGCGGCCACATCCACAAACTGTCTTCGTCCATGAGCCATGCAATTGGCCAGCAGTATCTCCGCGCCCACGTTTAATTTCGGCGCGTTGCGCGACAGCGCATCGCACATCTGGATCGGTCCGGGAAGCTCCGCCGCCCTCTGTTTCAAAACATCGCCGAGGTTCTCGCCGGCATGCTGGCGCCCGGTAAAATACAGTGCAATCTGGCCGCCCTCGCGAGTCGACACGATGCCGCTGGTGAACACGCCGGTGCGGTCGTCACCGGGCTCGCGCTCCATCTTCAGCACCCGCATGCTCGTGTCGTCGTTGTGCATCACCTCGCCCTGGGCCGCTTGCCGGATGCATTCATCATGGGCCGGTTTCAGGATTGCGGCCACGTCTTCGACAATCTCCCACTGCGTCGCCGCTGGTAATGGAATGCCCAGCTGGCTCTCCAGTTTTTCCATCCGGTAGAACGGCACACCGCTTCCGTACTTAAGCTGCGCGATCATCGCGCCCGCCGTCTCGTCATACTTTTCCGGACCTATGCCTTCCGGCTCTTGCGCCGTGAACACTTGCCCGCCGGCACCACAGCGCAGCCGTTCAAGCGAGTAAACAGTGGCCGCCAGCGGTGCCTGTCCGATGATCCGCACCAGCACCTTCGGCTCCTTTTGCCCGTATACATTGCCCTTTCCGCAATCCGGACAGCGCTCGCCGTGCTTCAGATTCTGATGCGCGATGGGAACCTTTCGCGCCCCGTCGAACGCCTCGGCTCCATTGCGTCCGTGGCCCGGTTTCTTGGGCGTGTTGGCATCTAAGGTGGGCGGCGCTTCCGGTTTCCCCAGCACCGCGCTGGTCTTTTCATTGTTGGGCGACCGCGCCAGCATCGCCACCAGCGCATGCAATGCACCCTTGAGCTTGTCGTGATCATCGTCGCTCAACGGCGCTTGTTTGGCTCCGTCGAGCACCCGGTCGAGCTCCTCCAGGTTCACATCGAGGCGGCGTTTGGATGTCTTCACTTTTCACTCCCAAGCAGTTGGCGAAAGTGCTTTGTCAGCGGGTAGCCCAAGACCTCTTTGATCGACCGGTTCGGCACATAGCTATTGGACTGCTTGCCCCGTCCCGTTGTCTTGCCGAGCACCACCCAGTTTGCCGCCCGGTAACAGGTGCTGCGGAATCGCTCCGTATCCACGAAGGTTTCCGCAAAGTAGATCGGATGCCCGTAGACCTGCTCCCAGTCGGCGGAAAGCCGGGCCGCTATCCGCCCCAAGATATGCGACGCCAGATGCGGCACCTTCACCCACGGCAGAATCAGAAACCGGGTGGTGTAGGCGAGAAATCGAATGTTGCGGCGGCGCGTTTGCTGGTCCCTGCCGATGTAGCGATCCCGCGCGCCGATATGACGCGGCGCGCTCGACCACGCCACGCATGCCACTGGCCTGCCATTCGCCCAAACCAGATACTTCAAATGCTCGCCCACCGGCTGTTCGTAGCCCCAATAGTGATGCTCCTCCATCAGGCTGTTGAACCGCGGCTCATCGCCGCTCCGCCGCACCTGCGCGAATTCCAGTGGCTGCAGGTTGCGCAGACTCCCTCCATCGGCGTTGTATCGAGCCGTACCGGAGCCGGTCGCACGCGTTTGGCCAGCGGGTTGTGCGGTACGAATTTCACCGGCGGCAATTCGATATTACCGGCGCGGTGCAGCAGGGGCAGCATG
>JAPKZA010000459.1:0-42055 GCA_026394015.1 Acidobacteriota bacterium | reverse complement strand
TGCCGCGGCACACCATGTCGCGCAGTGCGCCGTTGGCTTGTCGCCATTGCCAGGCTTCGCACAGGGTACGGCGGCTCTCACCCGGGTGCGCGGCGATCAGCTCGCGTATGGAGAGGATGTCCTCGCTGGTGATGGCCCGGCCCCGGTAGGTGATGAGTTCCGTCATCAGCAGCAGCATGGTTCTGGAACGTAAGGGAAAAATGGCTTTCGCAGTGAGTTATTTCAGCGCGTTCACCCGCCGCCACATCCCCGGCGGCGAACAGCAGCAGCGCTTCGTAGGCTTCCAGTTGTTTGGCGGCGTTGCCGGATTCCGGCCACCAAATGAAGCGCTCTTTCGACAATCGTTTCTGCGCCAGCCAGTATCCCTGGCCGTCGTAATTCAACAGACGGATCGTGGTTCCGCCGCGGCTGCGAAATACAAATACGCAGCCGGAAAATGGATCCTCGGCGAGCTTGTCCTGACAAAGACGCACGAGTGAGTCGATGCCCTTTCGTCCGTCGACGGGCTCGATGGCCACCAGCACGCGCATCTGGGCCGTGATCTGAATCACTGTTCGGTGCCTCGCCAGGCGCGGAGTAACGCCGTCCAATCCGGAGCTACTCTGACGGGCCAATGGATGCTCATCTTGCCGCCGCGGGTGGATTCGAACTCGATCAAGCACTCTTCACCTGCCGCCGGCGACGGTGCGATCAGTTCCACGAAAACTGGCCTTGATTTATTCGGACGGCGACCTGCCGCTTCGCCCAGTCGTTTCTTCAATCCCATGTAATCCAGCCGCAGAGCTTGGGCGACCGCATAGACGCCATGCGCGCGAGCCAGTTCCGCCGCGCCCTCCCAAATCGACTCCGGCAGCTTGGCACGCCTTGGCTGCATCCGGCGATACTCTTCCAATTCGCGCTGCAACTGCGCAATTGGCTCCGCGATTGATCGTGTTCCTTTTCGGTTCATTTCCAGTCGCCTCCCCGCGACTCTTTGAACCTACCTATGACGCCCGTACTTCGTCACGCATGCCTGCCGAAAGGACACGATCAGTTTGTGATCTGGTCAAGTCTATTCGAGCATAGATGGTCAATTTCTGGGGGGCGCCGAGGCATCGCCCACCATCGTGTCCGCCCGGCCAGATTCACGAGGACTAACAATCATCTCCGCAGTCGGAGCGAGGCGGGAGCGGGGGAGACCGGGGATTGGGTATCGCGAAGTCGAACGGAGAGGGCGGCGGCCTCTTGCGCCTTCGGTTCGTCACCGAGACGGAAGTAGAGGCGAGAGAGATGGAAGTGAACACGGGCGTCGGTGGGAGCAGCGCGCGCCGCCCGTTGAAGGGTTTCGAGGGCCTCGGAGGAAGCGCCGGATTCGGCCTGGGCACGGCTGAGCGAGAGCAGGACTTCCGCATCGTCCGGCATCTTCTCGGCGGCGCGATTCAGCCATCTGATCGCCTCTGTGAAATTCTCCTCCTTGAGATAAATATCGCCGAGAACTTGCGCGGGGACGGCGAATGCGGGCTCGATTTCCATGGCGCGGAGAAGGGGGGGCTTCGCCGCTTCATAGCGGCCGGCAAACTGAAGCTGGAAGCCGAGCCAGGTGAGGATCTGGCCTGAGTTGGGGAACCGGGCGGCGGCCTTTTGAGCGAGGGCGAAAGCCGCGGCGGTGTCGCCGGAGGTCTGGCGCGCCTCGATGAGGATCAGATGGACCTCTTCGTCGGGAGGGAGGGTTTCGACGACGGGCTGCAGGACGGTGACGGCTTCGCGGAACTGGCGGATTTCGAGGAGTTGGGTGGCGAGGAGCTTACGTGCGTCGAGGTGCGCCGGGTTACGGAGGAGTGCCTGGCGAAGTTGGGTAATGGCCGGCTGGGTTTGCTTGAGTTGGACGAGCGTGGCGGCCAGGAGGAAGCGAGCCTGGAACGACTGGGGGCGCGCGGCGACCGCCTTTTCCAGGTAGGTTCGGGCGGCGGAAAACTGGTTCTGGGAGTAGAGAAGGAAGCCCATCCCGGAGAGAGCTTCGACCTCGGCGGGGTTAAGGCGAAGGCTCCGCGTGAAAGCAGAGAGCGCTTCGGCGGGGCGATTGGCTTCGAGGAGTTCGGCACCGCGGGCAGCGAGCGCGGCGGCCGTCTGCGCGTGAGCTAGGCTGGCGAAAGCGAGGACGGCGGCGAGCTTCATTTGGGGGCGGTGCCTTCGGTGGCGAGGAAGACTCGATCCGCTTCCAGGTTCCGCCAGGTTTCGACGTTGCCGTTGGGCCAGGTGATTTCGAGGCGATCAACTTTGGCGACGGCGCCGAGGCCGAAGTGGGCGCGAGGATCGTTGACGGAGTAGTAGCCGGACTGGCTCAGGATGAAGACGGTTTGCCAGCGGCCGGCGGATTCCACGCGAACCTTCGCCCCGATGGCCGAACGGTTCGACGCGGTGCCGGTGAGGCGGGCGTCAAACCAGTGGTGGGGCGCGGTGTTGGCGTTCTTAAGCAGCGACGGGGGTTGGTTCATGTTCATGATGAGGAGATCGACGCGGCCGTCGTTATCGAAGTCGCCGGCGGCAGCGGCACGGCTCGAATGACGGGCTTGCATACCGGGGCCGGCGCGGGTGGAAACGTCTTCAAACTTGCCGTCTCCCAGGTTCCAGTAAAGCAGGCGAGGATTGCGGAATTTTTGCGGAGTGGGCAGGCGATCGACTTCGTTGAAGATGTGGCCGGCCGATAAGAAGAGATCGGGCCAGCCGTCGTTGTCGAAATCGGCGAAAATAGCGCTCCAAAGGACGTACTGGGGATGGAGACCGAGGCCAGCGAAAAGGGCGCGATCGGTGAAGCCGACTTTACCGAGGTTGCGGTAGAGGTTGGGATAGTCGTCGGCGAAGTTGGTCTTGGCGATGTCGAGTCGGCCGTCCCCGTCGTAGTCGGCGAGGGCGAGGCCCATGCCAGCTTGTTCCATGCCATTTTCATCGTAGGCGAGGCCAATGTAGGTGGCGCGTTCAGTGAACGTGCCGTTGGCGTTGTTGTGGTAAAAAAGGCTGCGGGAGGAGTCGCTGGCGACATAGAGGTCGGGCCAATTGTCGCCATCGAGATCGGCGGCCAGGACGCCAAGGGCATAGGTTTTCTGCGACGCGCCGATGCCGGAGGCGGCGGAGACGTCAGAGAAGGTGCCGTCTCCGTTGTTTCGGTAGAGGAGATTGGTAGCGAAGGGGAGACCACGGGGACCGCAGAATACGGGCGCGCCGAGCCAATTGCAGGCTGGGTCCTTGCCGGGCAGGGGGGTGCGAGCGGGGTCGAACACGAGGTAGTTGGCGACGAAAAGGTCGAGGAGGCCATCGCGGTCGTAATCGATGAAACTAGCGCCGGAGCCCCAGCGGGTGCGGTCGCCGGCGACACCAGCCTTGGGAGCGACATCGAGGAAGGTGCCGTCACCCTGGTTTCGAAAAAGAGCGTTGCGGCCCCAAGCGGTGACGAAGAGATCGATGTGGCCGTCGTTGTCGAAGTCCGCCGCCGCCACGCTCTGGCCCCACGCTACTTTCGCTAGGCCTGCTTTGACGGAGACGTCAGTGAAGGTGCCGTCGCGGTTGTTTTTGTAGAGGTGGTGGCCCGGCTTCGGAGCGGCATCGAAGCGGGATCCGTTGACGAGAAAAACGTCGAGCCAGCCGTCGTTGTCGTAGTCGAGAAAGGCGACGCCTGAGCCCATGGCTTCCAGGATGAACTTTCGCGATTCCCCTCCGGCAATTTGAGGGGACCGGAGGCCGGCGGCAGCGGCGACATCAGTGAACGAGACAGGAAAAAAGCGGCCCGACGCTGTGGGCGCGGGAAGCGCAGCGGCACCGCGGCTGGCCATTCCTTGCCCGAAGGCCAAGCCTAGCCATCCGAAGAGTGAAACGATACACGCCAAGCGATTATTTGTATGACCCACCAGAACAGCTTAGTTCACATCGGTAACGCAGTGTGATAGCATTCTGCACTCAAGGAGAGCCCATGCGACACCAGGAACGTGTTTTGCAGTTGCTTTTTGTCTGCGCGATGCCCGTATTTGCGCAATTGGACCGCGGAACTTTCACTGGCGAAATCAAGGACCCCAGCGGAGCGGCGGTAGCCCGAGCCAAGGTGACCGCGACCCAGCTTTCGACGAACGCGTTCGCCTCGACGACTACGACCGAATCCGGCGATTACACGCTGCCGGGGTTGCTGATCGGGACGTACCGGGTGACGGTGGAAGCGGCGGGATTTAAGCGATCTGTACACACCAAGGTGGAACTGACATCAGGCAGCACCATGCGGCTGGATTTCGCCGTCGAACTCGGGACGGTGAACGAGTCGGTGCAGGTGTCGGCACAGGCTTCGTCCCTGGAGACGGAGACGACACGGGTCGCGACGAGCCTGACGACGAAGCTGATTGAGGACCTGCCCCTGGTGGTGGCGGGGCAGATCCGGAATGTCTTCAACCTGGCGGTAATCGCGCCGGAGGTGAGGACGGGGAACGGATATCGGATCGGCGGGGCGCAGGGGTCGGGTTGGGAAATGAGCATGGATGGAACCAGCTTGACGAGCGCGTCAACCACCTACCAGACGGAACGCGCACCGATCAGTTCGGTGCCAGTGGACGCCATCGCGGAGTTCACGGTGGAGAGCACGGGCATGAAGGCGGAGTATGGGCGAGCGATGGGGCAGATCAGTTTTGTCACGAAGGCCGGCGGAAACCAAGTCCATGGCAATGCGTTCGAGTTTCTGCGCAACAACGCAACGGACTCGCGCGGCTTTTTCGCGCGAAGCGCGCCGGTGCTGAAGCAGAACGATTTCGGCTTCACCTTGGGCGGGCCGGTGCGCATTCCGAAAGTCTATGACGGCCGGAATAAGACATTCTTCTTCGCAAGTTATGAAGGCTTCCGGAACCGAAGCGGTAATACGCCAAGCTTCAGCACCATTCCCTTGCCGGAGATGTACGAAGGGGACTTCCGAAATTTCGCGCGAACCGGAGCAAACGGACAGTCGCAGATGATGACGATCTACGATCCGGCCACCACCGTCCTGAACCCTGACGGGCGGACTTATAGCCGCCAGCCCTTCGCGAATAATTCGATTCCGAGGGCCCGGTTCAGTTCCGTGGCGAGTAAATATATTGCGTTGCGCCCTGCGGAGATGGTGCCCAATGTACCCGGCGCGGTGCTCAATGCGAACTACTTCCGAGATAGAGGCACCAATGTGACTCCGTGGAACAAGTTCAGTATTCGCGGAGACCACCAATTGAACGTATCCAATCGGTTTTCATTCCTCTTTTTGAATGGCACGAAGGACGATGACTTTGGCGCCGACGGACCTCCGGGATTGCCAGTTCCGTTCAACGGCGCATCGGTGTGGTACCGGAAAAATTCATCGGGACGTTTTAGTTGGGACAAGACGGTGAGTTCTCGAGTGCTGAATAGCCTGCGGGTGAACTATCAACGCGAGGCAGGCGGGCTGACGACGATTAACTCGATTGATCCGAATGCGAAGTGGGCGGAAAAGATCGGCCTGAAAAACGCCCCGGGGCCGGACCGTGCATTGACCTCGATTACGATGGGCGGGTACTCGGGTTGGAGCGGGTCAGCTTGGGGCTTCGACCGTGGCCGGGATCTGACAATCAGCGACGACATCACGATGGTGAAGGGCTCGCATACGATTAAAGCGGGCGGTTTCTTCACGAAAGATGAGTGGTGGGGCGGCGGACAGCATCGACCAAACGGGAGCTTCGATTTCGGCACGGGGCCGACGACGTTGCCGGGCGATACAACAGGGCTGACCGGGAATGGATTCGCATCTTTTCTGCTGGGCCAGGCGACGCAATGGGGAATGGAAACGCCGCGCGCCGTGATCCAGTCCTGGAAGTACTTCGGCGGCTTTATTCAGGACGATTGGCGCGTGACCAAGCGGCTGACGCTGAACCTGGGATTACGCTATGAATACACCACCCCGATTGGGGGCGGCGCAGTGCTGAACGTGAAGGATTGGTCCGACTTTGGGAGCTACGGAAAGGCGGACGGCTTCATGAACTTCGATCCGACCGTGCCGAACCCGCTCGCCGGCGGACGGCTAGGGTCGACGGTTTATACCGGCACGTGCAAGGAGTGCAACGGACAGAAGTATCCGTTCGATTCGTATAAGAAAGCGTGGTCGCCACGGCTGGGCTTGGCGTACCAAGTGAGGCCGGGGACCGTGATTCGGGCTTACGCCGGGCGCTCCTACGGGGCCGTGAAAACCACCGGCGGGAGCACTCATTTCCAGGGCCTTATTTTAAACAGCTCGTTCGGCACCGGAAACCTGCCGGCGTTCACGTATTTCAACCTGGACAACGGCCTGCCTGCCTGGACGCAGCCTCCGTTCCGCGGACCGGGAACGGACCTGGGTGGCACCACCTATCTCTGGCAGAAGGACGACTCAGGCCGGCCGCCGGTGTTCTATAGCTGGAATCTGGATCTACAACATCAGCTACCGAAGAACTTCGTGGGCAGCGTCGGCTATACGGGAACGCGCGGCGTGCGGCTTACTTCCTCGATTTTGAATGTCAACCAGATGGATCCGAAGTACTTCACGCAGTACGGGCGGGACCTGCTGCTGGCAAATATCACATCCCCGGCCGCGGTTGCCGCGGGCCTGCGTCCGCCGTATCCGGGATTCAACGGATCGGTCTCGCAGGCGTTAAGACCGTTTCCCCACTACGGCGACGTGGCGACGGGCGCGGCGGCGACGGGAGAGCGGACCGGGGACTCGTCGTATCACGCGATGATCATGAAGCTGGACAAACGGTACTCGTCGGGCCTGACCCTATTGACTAGCTACGTCTTCTCAAAACTGTTCTCCAACGCCGACACGGCGGTGGCTTCGAACCGCGAAACTTTGGACCACTACAACCGAAATCTGCAGAAAGGGCTAAGCTGGGACGACCAAACGCACATGATCCGGCAGGCGTTCAGCTATGAGTTGCCGTTTGGCAAAGGCCGTCATTTCAGCTTGGCTGGCGTGGCGAACAAGGTACTGGGGGACTGGATCGTAGCCGGGTTTTTGGACTACGGATCCGGCACTCCACGATCCGTTGGGCCAGGCTTCAGCGCCATCCCGGGAGGGGCCGGAAATCGCGTTTTCGTTAGCTCGGATGAGGGATGGCGCGGACCGATAGCGGGAGACAAGTTTGACCCATTCAAGGACGGTTGGTGGGACCCCAGCAAGTTCCAAGTGGGCCCGGACGGCAAGAAGCTTACGCAGGCCCAGTTGAACGCCGGCTTGGGAAATGCGTCGAAGAATAATCCAAAAGAACGGTCTCCGTGGAATTTGACGGAGAACTTGTCGTTGGCGAAAAACCTCGACCTGACCGAGAAAGTGAAGTTTACGCTGCGTTTTGAAGCCTTCAATATTGCAAACCGGACGCGAATGGGGAGCCCGGATTCAACCGTGACGTCTCCGACCTTCGGTCAGGTCCGAAGCCAGGCGAACGAACCGCGGAAGATGCAGTTGGGCGCGAAAATCGTGTTCTAAGGCGGAGGAGGCGACTCCGATCTCATCCTAGCTTACGCAGCTTCTTGTTCACGTGAGCAAGTCCGCTCATTTCCCTGCTATCTGATCTGCTGTTACCGGAGGGAAGAATCGAAATGGTAAGCGCAATTTTGACTCACTCCGGCCGCCCCCAAAAAGGAACTCGTCCAACTTCTAGCCTATTCCAGGCAAAATCAACATGCTGAAGATCCGCGCCTCGCAAATGAAGGCATTCAGTGACTTGCGTTGCAATCGATTCATCGCGGAAACGCTGGAAACGATCCAGGGAAAATACCCCCTCCATTACAGACAGATGGGACGAGACGAAGTGCAAGCCCTCATCCTTCGGGGCATCAAACGGGGCGAGGAACTCGAGATCCAGAACTTCGTTCTTTTGGGCTCGTTGATCGAGTTGACCGTGGCCTTCGGAGAGAATTTCGAGCATTCGCAGCGCTCTGTTTGGGCGAACGAAGTCCTCAACGATCCCAGCCTCCCCCCCGCGTTTAAGGTTCGGATCATCGAAGAACGGCTGTTCGCCGACACCAAAGGCCGCCCGATGATCGTCGTGTAGTGGTCCGGAATGAGAAACTAGGAGCGCGAAAATGGTATCGATATGCAAACAATGCGGGGTTTCCCACGAATGCTCACCCGGTGAACTCTCTAAAGCGGTGCTGCCTTGTGGGAAAGAGATTCCCGGCGGCCTTGTCGTCCAAATCACGGACAAGAAGACCGGCGACGGGATCGAGGGCGTTTTAGTAAAGTCGGTCGGCGTCCCAACCGCCCGCTCCGGATTTGCCAGTAAAGATTCACTGCCCGCCGGCAGCTATCCCATCTACGTAGAGCCGCTTTCGGATCGGCTGAGCCAGGACTACTGCTGGGAAGGCCCGCGAAAGGACGCCACCGTCCAGAACGGCGCTCTCACTCTCGCCAAGCTCGAACTGACCCCCATTTGTTGCACGAAGCACGAAAAGGGCTGCTTCTCCCTCATCGCCAAGCCCTCCAACGATACCTGCGCCGAATGTGCGCTCTCACTAACAGCCAAGGCCGGTGCGCAGAAAATGAGCGACGCCGAACGGATGGAGCTCGCCCAGGCCTTCCAGAACAAACCCTTTATCTACGGAACCGCTGGCGCGAAAGTCCTCACCGACGTCGTGATCAAGCTGGTCGGCAGTGGTATCGCCCCTCACGAACGGAAAATCCAGCAAGCCGAAGCCACGATCAAATCATGCGAAGGGTTGGTCACCGACTTGACGAAACGGCGGGAGAGCAGCACTCCAGATTCTCCCGAGCAAACCAAAATCGACCTGGACCTGGCGCGCTACCGCGGCATCATCCAAAAGGCACAGGAAGAAAAAGCGGCAGAGCAGAGGACAGTGGACGAGATGAAGCGCCTGGAAGGTGTCTACGACCCCGGAATCCGCGCCAACGCCTACATGGCGGAGGATGGGAACCAGATGATGGACCTCTACTATGGCCAGTTCGGCACGACCACCTACCAACAGCGCAATCCGATCATCGGCAAGTATGTGCACCTGGCGATGGAGTTCGCTGGAGAATACAGTCAGGAGCAGGCCGGGTTCGAGTCCTTCTACAAGACCTTCGGACGGATCGCGCATCCGGACGGCGTGAAGCCATGGCGCCCGAGCGGCCTCATCGAAGGCTGGGACAGTTGGGCAAAAACGCCAGAGGCCATGCAGCCAATCACCGACTCCATGGCCAAGTACGACATGACGGCAACCAAGTACATGTCGAAGATGATTCGGGAAGCCGTCCAATGCTTCGGCGGTACTTTGGTCTTCGATGGGGCCGACGTCTTTTATGAGGCCGTATTCTCTACCCGTAAAGTCCGCGTCGGGGATACCGCCGAAGAAGCCCGAGCTCTTTTTCCAGAATTCGCCAAGTTCCCCGGTCAGTCCAGCGTGAAATGGGGAAGAGGAACGCTGATCTTCCATTGGCGGGGAAAAGAGATAGCGCCTACCCAAGCACTCTTCAGAGAATCATGGCAGTACATCGGAGATCGAAAGGGGGGCAGCGGCGGACCGTTGACGCACCAAAGAGAATCAACCCTCGACAGCTACGAAAGTGGCATCCTCTTCGGGGAGTATGAGAAGGACGGAAAGAAGATCTGGGGGCTCCATCAAGAGGAGCCGAGAAAAGAGTTGCTCAACGACCTTTGGGGCAAATTCCCCGAGGGAGTAAAGCGAGACACTTCCCTCTCACCTGAAGTTGCGGCCGCCAGAGCAAAACACGTCGCGCAGATGGAAAAGATTCGAGAAAACAACGCGAACGCGAGCTTGAAGGCCAAAGCCCAAGCAAAAGTAGCCGCCCGAAAAGAGAGAGAGGCCGCTCAACCCACCCCACCGCCAAGCGAGTGACGGACCTTGCCCCCTACGGAGCAAGACCCGTCATCTTCACCCGGCCAACCCAACCTTAGAACTGAATCCGTAACCCCGCCTGAATATTCCGGGCCCCGATATTCGTCGTCCCCGATACCCTCCCGAAGTTGCCGTCCCCCACCGTCGTATTCGCCCGGGCAAACTGCGGCGTGTTCGTAAAGTTGAACATCTCTACCCGGAACTGCGCCCGGAATCGTTCGAGAAATCTGAAGTTCTTCAAAATCGCCAAGTCCGCATGGTTCGTCGGCCCGAACCGAATGTTCGGAATCCACCGCGGCGCATTGCCCACCGTAAAGTTCGCCGGTTGCGTAAATGCCGCCGTGTTGAACCAACGATCCGGCGTCGGGCTATCCACCGACGCCGTCTTCAAATCCGCCACGTTCGGCCGCTGCACCTGCACACCATAGTTGCCCAGCTGGTTCGGAGTCGTAAACCCTAACGGCAGCCCGCTGCCAAAACGCACGATCGACGAGATCTGCCAACCACCCAACACCGCGTTCGCCACTGGGTGCATGTCCGCCGCAAACTTGCGGCCCTTGCCCACCGGCAACTCATACACCATGACGTTCACAAAGCTCTGCGGCAAGTCATGCGCACTGATCGACCGGTCCACGCTCAGGTCATAATAATTCCGCGTCGTATCGCCCACTTCCCAACCCTGCCACTCGCTCGCGTTGTCGATCGCCTTTGACCATTGATACGTCGTTAGCAAATTCAACCCGCTCGCCAACTGCCAGTTATAACGAACTACCAGCGCGTTAAACGAAGAACTCGCCCCCACCGTATCCCCCGACAAATTCACCGCCGTAAACTGCGGATGCGGCCGCAACAACCGCTGCTGCGGTACCGTCCGGCCAGACAACACCCCCGTCGGAATCAGCCCGAAAAACGGATTCGTCACCGGAGCGTCTAACGCCGCGCCCAGGCTGAAATACTTCGGGTCCAATTGGTTCGCCTGCTGCCCGGTGCCGAACAGCAACTTCCGGCCCTGTGAGCCCGTGTAGCCCACCTCCAGCACCATCCCCTTCCTAATCTCGTACTGGAAGTCCGCCGAGAAATTCTGGACATAGCTCAACGGATGATGGGCCGAAAGCGCATTCACCGCATCCCCCGTCTGCGTCAGCAATCCCCGCGTCGAACCAACCGGCTGCGACAGTCCCTGCGGAAACGGGTTCGCCAACAGCGCCCCACCATTGGGGTTGATCCCATCCCCACCGATCGTCGAAACCCACGTCGTCGTCGTCGCAAAACCGTCGCGCGTCCCGCCGCCCGTCTGCGGGTAGAAAACCCCATACCCACCCCGGAAGACCAGCTTATCCGTGATCTTGTACGCCATCCCAAAACGCGGCGCCAGGTTTAACTTGTCGGTCTGCCACGCCCCCCGATTCTTCGTATCGTTGAACACCAACCCGCCCTTCAGCGGCAACCCAGTCTGTTGCGCCAACGGACTCGCCACCGTGAAATCGAAAGTGTTCTGCCGGTTGTAGCGTTCCGTCCGCGCCGGCTGCAACTCGTACCGCAAACCCAGGTGTACCGTCAAACGCCGATTCACCCGCCACGAATCTTGAATATAAGCCCCGTGATACATCGCCGTCACCGCCGTCGCCGCGCCAATCGGTCCGTTGCCGTTATCCCCCGTCCCCAGTAAGAACGAAGCCAAGGCATCCCCCGACGTCGACGACGTCTGCGCCGCCACCGGGCCCGACGTCAAGCCCCGCGTAAACCCAAACGCCGGAGTGTTAAAGTCCGTATTGTTCAACCGCGCAAGCTCCGTAATCCAACCAAACTTTAAGCTGTGCGAACCCAACTCCTTCGTCAAATTCGCCTGCAAATTATGCGTCTCCCGCGGCACGTTCAAGAACCGCCGATTGTTCAAACTCGTGTAGTTCTGGAACGAGAAACCGGGATAGGTCTGCGCCTGCCACTGGCCCACCGCAGCCGCCGAAAAGCCCAGCGCCGTCCCGTTCAAACCCTGTGACGGCGATACCTGATTCTCCCGCCACCGGCCAGAGCCAACCAGGATGTTGATCACCCACGTCGGCGTCGGCGTTAACGTCGTGCCGATCACCACCTGATGCCGCGGATTCACATCCGAAAAATTCGTATCCCCGCCATTGCCAAAAAACTTCGGCGCCACGTTCTCCTGCCAGGCTTTGGTCATACGCCCAAACATGCTCATCTTCTCGCTCTTCGCCCAATCCACCCGCAAGTCCCAACGATCATTCGTCGTCACCGTCTTGCCCGCCGCCACAAAGTTCCGCGCGTTCGTAAACGCGTCCCCCGTCGTGTTCGCCTGCGGAAACAGCTGCATCACCTTCACCGCCACCGGGTCAAACCGCGACGCGGGAATCCGGTTCCCCGGAAACTGCGTCCGCACAAATCCCGCTCCGTCCGGGTTCGGCACCGTCGTGAACGGATCAAAAACCGGCGACAAAACTCCAGCCGCGTTCCGCGTCTCCGAAAAATCCCCCGCCCGCTGCAACGCCGTCGGCACGTTCGATACGTTCGTCCCCGGATTTCCCTCCCGACGACCCTCATACGCCGTAAAGAAAAACAGCTTCTTCGCCTTCCAAATAGGCCCCGCGAACGTCGCCCCAAACTGGTTCCGCTGGAAACTCGGCCGCTTCACCCCCGACCGGTTATTCGTCCAGCTATTGGCGTCCAGATTGTTATTCCGCAGGAAGTCATACACCGACCCATGAAAGTTATTCGACCCGCCCTTCGTAATCATGTTCACCGCGCTCCCGTCGCTCTTGCCGAACTGCGCGTCAAACTGGTTCCGCTGAATGTTCATCTCCTGCACCGAATCCACCGACGGCGAAGCGATCAATCCGCCCCAGTCCACCGCCGACGCCGGCACCCCGTCAATCAGCGTTAACCCCGCCTGTCCCCGTCCCCCGTTCATCGAAAACCGATTGTGATTCTGGTCCTGCGTCGCCTGCGAAATCCCCGTCCGCACCGCAATCACCCCCGCGTTCACGTGCACCATCGCAAACGGATTCCGCGCGTTCGTCGGCAAATCCAACATCGCCTGCGAATCCAAGGTCACCGCCCGATTCGCCGTCTGCGTATCCAGCAGCGTCACCGCCGCCGCCACCTCCACCGTCTGCGTCACCTCGCCCAACTGCATCGCAAAGTTCAGCTCCAGCGTCTGGTTCACCCGCAACACCGCCCCCGTCTGCACGCTCTTCCGAAAGCCTTTGAACTCCACGCTCACTTCGTACCCGCCCGGAGGCAGTTGCGAAAACACGAACAACCCGTCCCCACTCGTCGCCACCTGCCGCTGATCCCCCGTCGCCTCGTTCTTCGCCCGAACGATCGCCCCCGGAATCGCCGCCGCATTCGGGTCCGTCACCACCCCGGAGATCGTCCCCGTAAATGTTTGCGACCAAAGCACCGGCAGTGCCAAAATCAGGAGCGGTAAAGCGTTTCGTGTCCTCATATATAGAACTGAGATCATATCAAAATAACTTTTCGATGACAGCCCGTCTTTTCCTCCTCCTCGCCGTCTCCCTCCCCGCCTTCCCCGAAACCGGTAACGCCCCCTGCGCCCGCTGCCACCCCGCCATCGCCCGCCTATACGCCGCCACCGGCATGGCCCAAGCCTCCGGCCGTACCACCCCCGCCAACCCCAAAGGATCCTTCGCCCAACCCACCGCCGCCAACTCCACCGTCACCCCCTCCTTCGAACTCCAACTCGCCGGCACCTCCCGCCAACTCGAATGGTTCCTCGGCTCCGGCCACATCGGTCGCAGCTACCTCTTCCGCAAAGCCAACCAACTCTTCCAATCCCCCCTCTCCTACTACTCCGAACCCCAAAAATGGGACGTCTCCCCCGGCTACGAAAACCGCCCCTACCTCGAACTCACCCGCCTCGTCGAACCCGCCTGCCTCCAGTGCCACTCGAGCCACCTCCAACCCGCCTCCGCCCCCCAACCCTTCCTCGAACCAGGCGTCAGTTGCGAACGCTGCCACGGCCCCGGCGAAAAACACTCCGCCCTTCCCACCCCCCGCAACATCGTCAACCCCGCCAAACGCGCCCCCATCCCCCGCGCCTCCGTCTGCGCCCAATGCCACCTCACCGGCGCCGCCCGCATCGCCCGCGCCAACCGCGACCGCTCCTCCTACTCGCCCGGCGCCGCCCTCAGCGACTCCCTCGCCATCTTCGTCTGGAACGCCCCCAACGCCGACTCCCCCTCCGCCACCAGCCACTTCGAAAAACTCGCCTCCAGCCGCTGCCAACAAGCCAGCGGCGAAAAGCTCTGGTGCGGAACTTGCCACCCCGCCCACGCCGATGCCACCCCCGCCCAGTACAACCAAACGTGCCAAACCTGCCACTCCCCCGGCTCGTGCAAAGCCAACGCCGGCGACGCCTGCATCACCTGCCACATGCCCAAACGAGCCCCCACCCGCTCAATAGAACACCTCGCCTTCACCGACCATTCCATCCCCCGCCGACCCATCCCCGCCACCGGCCCCCCCTCCACCGGCACCCTTAAAGAGTTCTGGACCGGCCTCTCCAACCCCCGCGATACCGCCATGGCCTACGCCGCCGCCGCCGTCACCACCCCCAGCCTCCGCCCCGCCGCCTACGCCCAACTCCAGGCCGCCGCCCCCGCCAATCCCAAAGACGTCCCCCTCCTCGCCCAACTCGCCCAGTTCCACGAACGCCTCGGTCGCCAGGAACCCGCCACCACCCTCTACACCCAAATCCTCACCCTCGAACCCACCCACCCCGCCGCCGCCATCAACCTCGGCACCGCCCTCATCCGCCAAGGCAAATCCACCGAAGCCATCGCCCTCTGGCTCCGCGCCCTCGCCAACAACCCCTCCCTCATCGGTGCCCGCCTCAACCTCGCCGTCGCCCAATTCCAATCCGGCGACCGCCCCGCCGCCCGCCAATCGCTCCTCCAAGTCCTCGACTACGAACCCAACCACCCCACCGCCCGCCAAATGCTCAACCAAATCCCGGAATAGACCATGAACCGCCGCCAATTCCTCCTCTCCCTCGCCGCCCCCGCCCCCAAACCCAACGTCCTCTTCATCGCCGTCGACGACCTCCGCCCCGAACTCGGCTGCTACGGCGCCTCCCACGTCCTCTCCCCCCACATCGACCGACTCGCCCGCACATCCACTGTCTTCACCCACGCCTACTGCCAACAAGCCCTCTGCAACCCCTCCCGCGCCAGCATGCTCACCGGCCTCCGCCCCGACACCCTCCAAGTCTGGAACCTCCAAACCGACTTCCGCTCCACCACTCCCAACGCCGTCACCCTCCCCCAACTCTTCAAAGCCAACGGCTACCACACCCTCAACTCCGGCAAGCTCTTCCACAACATCTTCCCCGATCCCCCTTCCTGGTCCGAACCCGACCTCCGCCTCCCCAACTACCCCTTCGACCCCGACGCCGTCTATCGCAGCGACTCCGAAGTCTCCCAACTCGAAGCCCGCAAACAACAAATCACCGCCACCGGCAACCAAGCCCGCCACATCGACCAATACGGCCAGTGGTACCTCAAAAACAACGCGACCGAAGCCCCCGACGTCTCCGACAGCGCCTACTTCGACGGCGCCCAAACCGACGCCGCCATCGCCCGCCTCCCCCAACTCCAAGCCGCCCACAAGCCCTTCTTCTTGAGCATCGGCTACTACCGCCCCCACCTCCCCTTCAACGCCCCCAAAAAATACTGGGACCTCTACGACCGCTCCAAAATCCCCCTCGCCCCCAACCCTGTCCTCCCCCAAAACGCCCCGCCCATGGCCGAAAACCGCAACCGCGAACTCCGCGGCTACCAGGATTTCAAAAACGCCCCCACCCCCGACCAAGGCACCGTCTCCGAAGCCCAAGCCCGCCTCCTCCGCCACGGCTATCTCGCGTCAGTCTCTTACATCGACGCCCAAATCGGCCGCCTCCTCGCCGAACTCGACCGACTAAAACTCGCTTCCAACACCATCGTCGTCCTCTGGGGCGACCACGGTTGGAAGCTCGGCGAACACAACGCCTGGGGCAAAATGACCAACTACGAAATCGATACCCGCGTCCCCCTCCTTATCCGAGCCCCCGGCATCTCTCCCGGCGTCTGCCCCGGCCTCGTCGAGTCCGTCGATATCTACCCCACCCTCTGCGATCTAGCCGGCCTCAAGCCCCCGCCCAATTTAGAAGGAACGCCCCTCACCCCCCTCCTCCGCCGCCCGAAGCAGCCCGGCAAGAATGCCGTCTTCACCCAATACCTCCGCGACGGCATCTGGGTCGCCCCCGACGGAGTAACCTACATGGGCCGCGCCATCCGCACCGAAACCCACCGTTACGTCGAATGGTCGACCTTCCCCGCCAATCAACTAACGGCCACCGAACTCTACGACCTCACCGCCGACCCCGCCGAAAACAAAAACATCGCCTCCGCCTCCCCTAAACTCTGCCGCCAATTAGCCACCCGCCTAAAGGCCGGCTGGCGAGCCGAACACCGACCCCTCTAACCGCCGCAGTAACTCCCGCGTCCCCATCTCCACCGCCCACGACTCCAAGTAAGTCCGGTCTAACCCCTTACTCCGCAAAGCCCACTCCAACTCCAAATCCACTCCATCCTGAAACCAAGCCAACTTAGCCAAAATAATATCCTCCGGACTCACCACCGGCACTGTCCCCGCCACCACCAACCCCGTCCCTTCCACCATCCGCCGCCGAGAAATCTCGTCCGCCCCATGCGCAAAAAACGTCGCCGGAAAAATATCAAACTTAAACGCCGAACCCATATGGATCAAGTTAAATGGTCGATTCCGCCCAATCGCCTCCCGAGCGTCCCCCGCATCCACCGAAAAACTCCCCTCCGACCGAGTCGCCAAAACAAACGCCTCGTCCGCACTCAAATCCACCACCAGATCCACATCCTGCGTCGCCCGTGAAACCCCATACGCCCCACTAGCAATACTCCCTCCCACCGCATACGGTAACTCCATCTCCTCCAGCGCCCTCACCAGCTCCCCATAAGCCTCCTGAACCGCAATCACGCCCCACCCCGCGGCCCATACATCTGCTCCGCTCGCTCCACCCCGTAATAACACTCCACCATCCGCCGCTTAATCTCCGTCTCCGATATCCCCGGCTCCTCCCGCCGCAAATTCGCCACAAACATACTCCGCACCAGCGCCGTCATCTCCAGCGCCCGCGCAATCTGCTGCCCCGGCGTCCGCGCCCGCTGCAACCGCAGCCACACCGCCCGCGACTTCTCATCCGTATCCGAATTCACCCTCCCAGTCTCGCAGAATCTCCCCTCTAATCGCGATTGACCGCCCAGTCAGTCGCCTGTATGCTTAGTCAATGGCAGTCGCCGGCAAAACAAAGAAAGAGGTCCTCCTCGAATTTCGCACCGTCGAAATCCTCGACGCCGCGCGCCACGTCTTCGCCGAAAAAGGGTTCAACGCCGCCACCATCGATCAAATCGCCGCCCTCGCCGGTGTCGCCAAAGGCACCGTCTACCTCTACTTCGAATCCAAACGCGACCTCTTCCTCGCCGCCCTCCGCGAAGGCGTCCTCGCCCTCCACGCCGAAGTCGCCGCCAAACTCCTCACCGCCCCCACCTGCGAAGCCAAACTCCGCGCCTTCATCGCCGCCCGCTTTCATTATTTCTCTCGCAACCGCGACTTCTTCCGCATCTATTACACTGAATTTAGTCATCTCCCAACCGGCACCGCCAACTCCCGGCCCGAGTTCAAGGATCTCTACGAACAACAAGCCACCCTCCTAGAAACCGTCCTCGCCGACGGCATCCAATCCGGCCAACTGCGACCCTGCTCCGTCGCCAGAACCGCCCGCCTTATCTACGACCTCATCCGCTCCGCTCTCGCGCAGCACATCCTAACCGACGACCCCGAGTCTCCCGACCTACCCATCAATAGCGTCTTCGACTTCGTCTGGAACGGCATTGGAACCAAATGAAAATCCTCCTCTTGCTCTCACTCCTCGGCCTCGCCGCCTGCACGAGAACCGAATCCACCGCCAAAGCCGCCGGCGAACCCCTCGGCCCCCCCGCCGTCGGCGTCAAGCTCGCCACCGCCACCCTCCGCTCCGTCCCCGTCGAAATCAAAGCCATCGGTAAAGTCGAAGCCTACGCCTCTGTCACCGTCAAATCCATCATCACCGGCACCCTCATGAAGGCCCACTTCGCCGAAGGCGCCACCGTCAAACAAGGCGACCTCCTCTTCGAAATCTTCGCCCGCCCCTACGAAGAAGCCATCCGCCAATGGGAAGCCAACATCGCCCGCGATAAAGCCCTCCAAGCCCAAGCCGAAGCCAACCTCACCTCCGCCCAGGCCGCCGAAGCCTTCCACACCCTCCAAGCCGCCCGCTACGAAAAACTCGCCGCCTCCGGCATCGGCTCCCGCGAACAAGCCGACCAAACCGCCTCCGAAGCCCGCGCCCGCCGCACCGCCGTCCGCGCCGTCTCCGCCAACATCGACTCCATCAAAGCCACCATCCTCGCCGACCAAGCCTCCCTCGAAAACGCCAAACTCAATCTCTCCTACTGCTTCATCCGCTCCCCCCTCTCCGGCCGCACCGGAGACCTCCACCTCAAGCCCGGCAACATCATCAAAGCCAACGACTCCGACCTCATCACCATCAACCAAACCCAGCCCACCTACGTCACCTTCACCATCCCCGAAATCCGCCTCGCCACCCTCCGCCAACGCATGAAGTCCGGCGGCCTCCCCGTCTCTGCCACCATCCCCGGCGACCCCGGCCCCGCCCCTCAAGGCACCATCACCTTTCTCGATAACACCGTCGACGGAGCCACCGGCTCCATCCGCATCAAAGCCACCTTCCCCAACGCCGACACCCGCCTCTGGCCCGGCCAGTTCGTCAACGTCAACGTCCTCCTCGAATCGCTCCAAAACGCCGTCGTCATTCCTGCCTCTGCCCTCCAAAACAGCCAAACCGGCAACTACGTCTACGTCCTCACCGACAAGCAAACCGTCGAACTCCGCCCCGTCGTCCTCGGCCCCCGGGTTGACCGCGACGTCGCCATCGAATCCGGCCTCCGCGCCGGTGAAAAGGTCGTCACCGAAGGCCAACTCCGTCTCGCCCCCGGCTCCAAAGTAAAGGCTGCGTCATGATCAACCCCCACCCCTCCACCGGCTTCACCGGCCTCTTCATCCAACGCTCCGTCGCCACCACCCTCATCATGGTGGCCATCACCATCTTCGGCGCCGTCGCCTACAAATTCCTCCCCGTCTCCGATCTCCCCAACATCGACCTCCCCACCCTCGTCGTCGCCGCCAACCTCCCCGGCGCCAACCCCGAGACCATGGCCTCCGCCGTCGCCACCCCTCTCGAACGCCAGTTCTCCACCATCGAGGGCCTCGACTCGATGAACTCCACCAACACCCTCGGCTCCACCGGCATCACCCTCCAGTTCGCCCTCTCCCGCGACCTCGACGCCGCCGCCCAGGACGTCCAAGCCGCCATCACCCAAGCCGGTCCCCTCCTCCCCCCCGGCATGCCCAACCCGCCCACCTTTAAGAAGGTGAACCCCGCCGACCAACCCGTCCTCTATCTGGCCCTAACCTCCAAGATCCTCCCCCTCTACCGCCTCCACGAATACGCCGACACCATGATGGCCCAGCGCATGTCCATGGTCCCCGGCGTCGCCCAGGTGCAAATCATGGGCGCGCAGAAATACGCGGTCCGCGTCCAGGTGAACCCCAACGCCCTGGCCTCCCGCGGCATCGGCATCGACGAAGTGGAATCCGCCATCCGCCGCCACAACGTCAACATCCCCACCGGAACGTTGTACGGGAAGGATCAGATCGTCACCATCCACACCACCGGCCAACTCCCGGACGCGGACGCCTTCAAACCCATGATCGTCGCGTCGATCGGCGGAACCCCCGTCCGGCTAGACGAAATCGCGACGGTCCTGGACTCCGTCGAAGACGACAAATCCTACTCCTGGTTCAACACCCCCACCAACACCGAACGATCCATCACACTAGCCGTCCTCCGCCAACCCGGCACCAACGCCGTCGAAGTCGCCGACGGGGTCAAAGCCCTTTTCCCCGGCTTCAAAGCCACCCTCCCCCCAACGGTAACCCTCACCATCCTCACAGACCGAGCCGTCTCCATCCGCGAGTCGTTTGAAGACGTGCAGTACACCATGTTCCTAACCCTAGGCCTGGTCATCATGGTAATTTTCCTATTCCTGCGCAACGTCTCCGCCACCATCATCCCCTCCCTAGCCCTGCCCATCGCCGTCTTCGGAACGTTCTCGGTCATGTACCTCTGCAACTACAGCCTCGACAACCTGTCGATGATGGCGCTGATTCTCGCCATCGGCTTCGTAGTCGACGACGCGATTGTCGTCCTAGAAAACATAGTTCGCCACATGGAGCTGGGCACCCCGCCCCTCCAAGCCGCCTTTGACGGTGCCCGCGAAGTCAGCTTCACCATCGTCTCCATGACGGTCTCCCTAGCCGCCGTCTTCATCCCCTTACTCTTCATGGGAGGCATCCTAGGCCGCCTCTTCCGAGAGTTCTCCGTGACTATCGTAGTCGCCATCCTAGTGTCCGGCTTCGTCAGCGTGACGTTGACGCCCATGCTCGCCGCCCGCTTCCTCAAGCCCCATCATGGAAGCCACGGCAAGCTGTACATGTTTACCGAGCGCATCTTCGACGGCATGTTGCACGTCTACGACATAACCCTGAAGTGGACGCTCCGCCACCGCCCCGTCGTCCTGGCCGCCAGCGCAGCGATTCTAGTCGGCACCGTCTATCTCTTCCAAATAGTCCCCAAAGGCTTCATCCCCACGGAGGATCAAGGCAACATCCTAGCCATCGTCGAAGGCCCCCAGGGCACGTCGCATCTAACGATGGCTGAGAACATCCAAAAGCTAGCCGACATCGGCCGCAAGGACCCAGCGGTAGAGGCCTTCTTCAGCGGCATGGGAGGAACCTCTGGCGCCGTAGCCACCGGCGGCCCGAACTTCGGCCGAATGTTCTTCCACCTGATCCCCTTGCATGAAAGGAAGGAGTCCGTAGAGCAAGTAATCGCAAGGCTCCGCCCCAAACTGAACGTCCTCCCCAACATGCGAGTATTCCTCCAGAACCCCCCGACCATTCGTATCGGAGGCTCGCTAACCAAGAGCCTGTATCAATACACTCTCCTAAGCAGCGACACGAACGCCCTCTACAAGTCCGCCCCCGAACTGGAAAAGGAGATGGCCAAAATCCCCGGCCTGATGGACGTGACGTCGGACTTGCAGATCAAGAACCCCGAACTCCACGTCCTAATCGACCGAAATAAAGCCGCGACGTTGCACGTAACCCCCGAGCAAATCGAGAACGCCCTGTTCGACGCATATGGCCCCCGCTGGATCTCCACGATCTACGCGCCAGACAATCAATACCGAGTGCTGATGGAAGTAGAGCGCCCCTTCCAATCCAATCCCGGAGACGTTTCGAACCTGTATGTCCGCTCGACCGACGACAAACTAGTCCCCATCGACAGCCTGGTGAAGATGGAAGCCAAAGCCGGCCCCCAAGCCATCAATCATTACGGCCAGTTGACGGCGGTAACGATAGCCTTCAACACCGCCCCCGGCACCTCCCTGGGCGACGCGGTCGAGAAGATCGAAACGGTAGCCGACCAGACTCTCCCGACGAACGTAAGCCGAACCTTCCAAGGGACAGCCGCCGCCTTCCAGCAATCCTCGAAGAACCTGATGCTCCTCCTGGCCGTAGCCATCTTCGTCGTCTACATCGTCCTGGGCATCTTGTACGAGAGCTTCATCCACCCGATCACGATTCTGAGTGGCCTCCCCTCCGCCGGCTTCGGAGCGCTACTAACCCTCTACCTGTTCAAACTAGACCTAAACATCTACAGTTTCGTAGGCCTGATCCTGCTGGTAGGAATCGTAAAAAAGAACGCGATCATGCAGATCGACTTCGCCCTAGAGGCCGAGCGCAGCGAGGGCAAAACGCCCTATGAGGCGATCTACGAAGGCTGTCTAGTCCGTTTCCGCCCGATCATGATGACGACAATGTGCGCTTTGCTGGGAGCCCTCCCGATAGCCCTAGGCCAAGGAGCCGGAGGGGAATCCCGCCGCCCCCTCGGACTATGTGTAGTCGGAGGCCTCCTCTTCTCCCAGCTAATCACCCTCTACCTAACGCCAGTCGTCTACCTATACCTGGCAAAAGTCCAAAGCCGAATCAGCCGCCCCCGAATGAGCAACCAGAAGCCGAGCACCTCGACGCCCGGAGAAAGAGCCTACGCCCCCACCGGCGACTAGAAAATCCGGTAAGGTAAAAGGAGGAGCCGACCAAATCGATGTCAATCACATTGCATCTCGATCCCGACGTTGAGAACGACCTGACCCTCCTCGCGCAGGAACGAGGTCTTTCCTTGAGCGAATATCTCCTAGAAGTAGTTGACCGAGAAGCCACCCGAGCGAAGGTATCCAGTATGAGTGGCGAAGAAAAAGCCCAGGCCTTCCTCAAATGGGCCGACAGTTTCCCTGACCTGCCCCTACTCTCCGACGAAGCAATAAGCCGCGACAATCTCTACCCGGACCGTTGGTAGATGAAAGTCCTTGTCGATACAAATGTATTGGTGAGGAGTCTTCAGAAAAAGCATCCGGCGTGCAGCACCGCAAGAAAAGCACTGATCGCGCTCTATCGAAGTAAGCACGAGCTCTACTTAACCTCTCAAAACATCGCCGAATTCTGGAACGTCTGCACGAGGCCGATAGAAGTCAACGGATTGGGCCTCAGCATCGAGAGCACTGATCGCTACGCCAACCAACTTGAGCAGTTCTTTACGATTCTCCCGGACTCCACCGAAGTGTTTCGAACTTGGAGAAGGCTAGTCGTGGACCACCGCGTAATGGGAGCCAAAGTCCACGATGCCCGCCTCGTGGCGATGATGAAGACCTACGGGCTTCAGAAAATCGTCACCTTCAACGTCTCCGACTTCACGCGATTCGCCGATATCACCACGGTTCGCCCCGAGATCTTCATCTAGCCAGAAACTCTCGATCCAGGCACTCGACTAGCACGAGGCATGGCCCTGGATGGTTCGATGAGACGGCACTTTTGCAATGCATCCGCTTCGGCCAGACACAAATACCAAAACAACGTCTCGTCACACCGACTTTTGTTATGCAGCACACCGTCAACCGCAACTTTAGGGTACTTCGATTCTCTAGTAAAGGAACGAGTTCGTCAAGGAGCCCAATTGCATCATAGGGCCATAAACAGAATTTATCGCGATAGCCCTTCGCTGATCGTCAAAAGCGCGCAGCCCCCCATTCCGTCCCCGCTATCCACGGTCTCAGTCCCCTCCGATTCACCAACGAGCCTCGAGTACTTCACCGGACCGCCAATGCCCCGCAATACGCCCAAATCTATAAGCCCTCGATTATGCCGGTGCGGCCTATCGCAGAATCACGTTCCATTCGGAATCGCTCCGCCCACGAGCCTTAGACCGTAGACCCGTCGGCTCCATAGTCCCGTGCCAAAATCGTCTCCAATTGATCCCGCAGCGGCGCAAGACGACCCGTCACCAAGCCCCAAATCAAGCCAAGGTCGACGCCAGGGTAGTCATGCACAATCCGATGCCGAAGGCCGGCAAGATCACGCCAAGGCACTTCCGGATATCGATCACAAACCTCCTGCGGCATCCGGTTGGCGGCCTCGCCAATGATCATTAGCGAATGGAGAACACCGCGAGAAAAAAGGGGATCGGCGAGAAACTGCTCCAGCGAAGACTCGCCCGCGTAGCGAAGCACCAAGTCCGCCTCCGCCACCATGTCCCCCAGAAAAGCGGCTTCACGCCGCATACAGCAGTCGAGCCTCTCGCAAAATATGCGGCTCAATCCGCGGATTCATCCCCCGCCGCGACACCAGATCAACCCGCCGCCCCAGCAACACGCTCAGTTCCGATTCCAAGTGGCCAAAATCAAATATGTCTACCGTCGCATTGTCGGCGAACTCCACCAGGACATCAATATCGGAGTCCGCCCGCAGCTCCCCTCGTGCGGCCGAGCCAAAAACGGACAACTGCTTCACCTGATACCGCCTGCATAGGTCAGCGACCACCCCGTCCGCAACCTCAACTCCTATGGCAATAGTCATGATCCAAATCCCTAGAAACAGTATCGCGCGTCCGCCCACCTGGGTACCTCAGTCAAGGGGAGCGAGACGCCCGATGACCAAGCAACAAGAAGCTCTCCGAAAATGCGCAAAATAGAAAGGCAGCATGAATTACCAATCCGGCAGTCCCAAACCCCATGCGTCCGCAACTGACCTCGACGCCCAAATCGCCGAAGGACTCGACGAGTTGGACGCAGGTCAAGCCATCGACGGAGAGGAAGCCTCCCGCCAACTCCGGGCAGACGTCGCAATGAGGAAGCTATCCACCCGAAGCGACGCCAACACGAGGTAAGGCCGCAAGACAAATCCATGCCCACCCCCAACCCCGACCTCCTCCCCCCGACCTAGCCCAAATCTCCCCCGCCCACGAAGGCTGCCTGGCGGATGGAAACCATTTATACAAGGACTTCAGGCAATCGCGGCAAGCCCTTTGCGTTCTACCAACGAAAGCAATTTCAACGATGCTCCGGCAGGTTTTTTTGCCCGCGTTCCCACTGGCTGACAGAATCCTTAGTCACATTCAGGTAATGAGCAAAAACCGTTTGGCTCACCTCCTCACGCTCGCGCAGCGCCCGGATCTCTTCTCCCGTAAATCCATGAACCGGCGTCAAGCAGGATTCGTCAAAATGGCGCATGGTCTGCTTGTCGATCACCCCGGCGTCAAGCATGTCCGAAACCGCTTCATGGATCGCTGCCAGCGCTTCACTCTTGTACGTCTTGGCTTTATTCATCACACATTACCTCCGTGTAGGCTTCTGTTTCTACCAGTTTCTCCAGCGCCGCATCGGAGAGCGCAAGGGTACATTTTACAAGGTCTTTAAACGTCCGTTCTTCCAGCGCATTGATGTTCTCCCGTCCACTTCTTGGAAAGGCATAGACGGAAAATGCTCCGTCACTCCGTCGGAAAAGGATGATTGTCCTGTACCCTCCGGATTTGTCCTCGTTTCCGCGCACGAACTACTCGTCGGCTGCCACCGACCCCGAACCTCGCTCCACATCCGGTATCGCCGCCAACACCGCCTCCCGCAACGCCGGAGCATCCACCGTCGCAGCATGCCAAATCACCTCAAGGTCGATCCCGTCGTATTGATGCCGTAACCAATTCCCTGGCCCGCGAATGTCCCGCCACTCCGGGCCCGGACAAAGTATCTCAGCCTCATCCCCGAGCCGAATCGCGGCTTCGCTGATCTTCTGCAAATTTCGCTCCACCGCGTCGAGCGTTTTCACATCAGTCCGAAAATGCTCCAGGTCCATCCCGGCGGTATGCATTGCGAGCCGTTCAGTGAATTGCAGAATGTCCCTAAACCACTGCCGCGTTCCCCTAAAAGACAAACTCAGCCTCCCGCTCGAAGTTTGCCCTCACCTCCGCCTTGAGCGTCGTTTCATTGGCCAAGTCCACCGTTGCTCCGAGTAACTCAGACAACTCTCGAGCTAGCCGAATCTCGGCCAACGGACTGCGTACCTTATTCCGATCAAAAACAGCAGCCAAGTCGACGTCCGAAGAAGGTCCCGCCTCACCCCGCACCACCGACCCGTGCAAGTGCAGGTGAACGATTCCCGACAATCTAAGTTCGGGTTCATGAGCGCGCAATGTAGCCTTTACGGATTCCTTATCCACTAGAAGCACCAGTCCCCCCAGTGTCACAAAACCCTGCGGGAAACACAATTCTCGCCTCATTCGTCAAATAACGAAGCGCACCTTCTCTCCCCGACCCCGATCACCGCAATCCCCCGTATTTGCAAGTAACGACGAGCCCCTCGATGAGCCCCCAATACCCTACACTAACCAACAGAAGCCCCCGTGCCCACCCCCAACCCGGACCTCCTCACCCTCGGCCTCGCCCAAATCGCCCCCGTCTAGCTCCAACGCGACGCCACCCTCGCCAAGGTAAACGCCTTCGTCCGCCAAGCCGCCCACCAAAGCTGCCAACTCGTCACCTTCGGCGAAGCCCTCGTCCCCGGCTACCCCTTCTGGCCCGACCTCACCGACGGTGCCCGCTTCAACTCCCCCCTCCAAAAATCCATCTTCGCCGAATACTCCGCCCAAGCCGTCCAAATCGAAGCCGGCCATCTCGATGCCCTCTGCTCGACCGCCGCCGAACTCCATATCGCCATCTACCTCGGCTGCATCGAGCGCCCCGCAGACCGCGCCGGCCACAGCCTCTACTGCTCGCTCGTCTACATCAACCCGCAAGGCGAAATCGCCTCCGTCCACCGCAAGCTGATGCCGACATACGAAGAGCGCCTCGTCTGGTCCCCCGGCGACGGCCACGGCCTCCGCACCCACCCCCTCGGCCCCTGCCACGTCGGCGGCCTCAACTGCTGGGAAAACGGGATGCCCCTCCCCCGCGCCGCCCTCTACGGGCAAGGCGAGGATCTCCACGTCGCCGTCTGGCCCGGCGGCCTCCACAACACCCGCGACATCACCCGCTTCATCGCCCTCGAATCCCGCTCCTATGTCGTCTCCGCCTCCGGCCTCCTCCGTCGCGAAGACATCGGCACCTCCTCCCCCTGGCGCGAACACATCTCCTCCCAAAGCCCCAACCTCCTCGCCGGCCCGGACGGCGAATGGATCATCCCGCCCGCCGGCCCCACCGAGCAACTCCTCGTAGCCACGATTGACCATCAACGCGTCCGCGAAGAGCGCCAAAACCTCGACCCCTCCGGCCACTACGCCCGCCCCGACGTCACCCGTCTAGAAGTCAACCGCCAACGCCAAACCGTGGTCACCTTCAAAGAATAGAGGCTGCTACGAGAAGGCGAATCCCCTCCCCATGCGATATCGAACGAACCGCCCCACGTCGACCGCGACGATCAATCGTCAAAATTCTGGCTGGACCCTGTTAGACTGTCAAGCGAACACACAGATGAGTAACCGAAAGCCAAAGTCTTTGTCTGGAGAAACGGCATGAACACGTCCCATCCTAATCCCGGAGAGCACGTACGGCACGTCTACTTCACCGAAGACGCGCTGGCCGTGGATCTTTCCGATGGCCGCACGATCTTCGTTCCGTTAACATGGTATCCCCGACTTCTTGATGCGACCACCGAGCAACGCGCTCATTGGAAGGTGAGCGGAGCAAGCTTCGGGATCCATTGGCCAGACATAGACGAGGACCTCAGCACCGAAAGCTTGCTCCGCGGCGCACCTGCGGCCGCTGAACCAGCCCACTCATACCGATAGGTCCAGACTTGGGCCTCGCCGCAAGCGCTTCACCGAATCGGGCCTCGAATCAAAGCAGTGGGCGCAGCTAAGCCTGACAAGGGCGTCATTCATCAGTTGGTACTTCTAATGCTCCGCTTCTTGAAAGGAAACCTCCTCGACGCCCCCACCGAAGCCCTCGTCAACACCGTCAACACTGTCGGCGTCATGGGCAAGGGCATCGCCCTCATGTTCAAAGAAGCCTTCCCCGAAAACTTTCACGCCTACGCCGCCGCCGTCAAGCGAGACGAAGTTCACGTCGGCCAAATGTTCGTGACGTATACAGAAGGCTCGGCCCTCGACGGCCCCAAGTGGCTCATCAATTTCCCCACCAAAAAGCACTGGCGCCATCCCTCCCAACTTTCCTGGGTGCAAGACGGGTTGCGGGACCTCCGCCGCGTCCTCTCCGAAAAAGGCATCCGCTCCATCGCCCTGCCGCCACTCGGCTGCGGCAACGGTGGCCTCAATTGGGCGAAGTTCGCCCCCTCATCGAACACGAGTTAAGCGACCTCCCCGACGTCGAAGTCTGGGTCTACGAACCGATCGATAAGTACCAGAACGTCGCCACACGAACTGGCGTGATGAAGCTCACCCCAGCCCGCGTCCTCGTAGCCGAAATGGTCCGCCGCTACTGGGTTCTCGGCATCGATTGTACGTATCTCGAAGTCCAGAAAATCTGTTGGTTTCTCGAACGCTCCATCCAGGAATTGTCCGTCGAAGACCCCCTCGACCTGCGCTTCGTCGCCGACAAGTACGGCCCGTACTCAGACCGCTTGCGCCACCTTCTAGACGGCCTCGACGGAAGCTATCTCCACTGCGACAAGCGCCTCAGCGACGCCGGCCCAACCGACACGATCTGGTTCGACGAAGAACGCCGGCCGTACGTCGACCTGTACTTGAAACAGGAAGCCTCGCTCCCTTTGCGCCGAATCCTGGACCGTACCGCCGAGCGGATCGATGGCTTCGAGTCGCCGTTAGGAATGGAACGACTCTCCACCATTGATTGGCTCATCTCGGAAGAAGGTTACCCGGCCACGCTCGAAGGAATCCAAAATGGACTAGCGAACTGGCCCGCCGGGCCGCAAGCCGCCGCGCGAAAACAGCGCCTCTTTACCGACCGCCTCATCCGAATGAGTCTGGATCAACTCGCGTCGAAATAGGATCGAATGAAACCCAAACCTCAACCCCAATCGTCCCGTACTGCCGCGGAAGGAGAGCGCAAAGAAATCCGCACCGGTATCGCAGACCTGGATGCCGGAGCTCACGTCAACCATCAAAAGGTCAAACGGTGGCTCAGCTCTTGGGGTAAGCCGAACGAAACGAAAGCTCCTCGCTGAGGCTCATCATCCTCCGACGCCGATTGCTGATCGCAGCCCCGCAATCGCCCCCTCGCCGAAAATCACTCCGTAACACTCCTTTCGTACAATGATTGTTAGCAAAGAGCGGAAATCCATCCGCCCCTATCTCGTCCCCGACCTACCCCTATGAGTAATTTTCCGGTCGCCTTCATTTCCCTCATTCTCCTCTGGTTCTTCACCGGATTGGGCCCCAGCTTCCTGCTCACCCGCCGCACCCCGCTCTTTCGTTACTTCGTCTGGCTCAGCTTCTTCTTCTCCCAACTCGTAATCGTCCTGGCCACCTCGCTACTCGGCACCTACCAACTCAGTCGGTTGACGCTAACCATGATGCTGGTCGCTCACGGCACCGGACTGCTACTCACGGCCATCGTCCTGAAAAAGCTCGGCCTCCGCCGATTCTGGCGCTTCGCCCGCTATCGCATCACCGTACCCCTAGCCAGTGTGTTAGTCCTCTGCATTGCAATGCACCTCGCCCCCTGCCTGGATCGAGGACAGGCCTGTTTCGTCGTAAGCAACAACCACGAGTTCTTGAACTACTCCTCCAGCGCCCAATGGCTCAACGGCCAAGCCGAAGGGCCCCGCTTCGACGCCATTTGGAAACTAACAACTTTCGGCAGATTCGGCGCCGAACTAATGCTCGCCTTCGCCGCCAGAACCTTAGGCGTACCCGCCATCTACGCCATCGTCCCTCTCCAAGCGATCTTGAAACTGCAATATGTTTTGGCCTCCGTGCTCGTATTCCACCTCCTCTTTCCCGGCGTCGGATGGCGGCGCCGCTGGGGTGCCGCCGCCGTCGCCCTCTTCATGGCCCTCTCGCCGCTCGAAATACAAAACTATCTACTGGCCTTTCTGGCCCACCACACCGCCGCCCCGGGCTTAGCCATTTTCTGCGCCACCATGCTGCTGCGGCCAAGCTTATCTCTAGCTGTCCTGCAAGGCTGCCTCATGCTCTATATGGACGTGGTCTATATCGAGATCATCCCCGTACTCGCCGTCCTCTTGGGCGCTTACTTCGCCTGGTACTCTCTACGCGATCGGTCCCCGCGCCCCATGGCCTATTGGGCCGCTATCTTACTCGCTGTCTATGTCTCCATCTTCCTCCGCGATTCCACTCTTCCCGCCCGCTTCATCATTGGCTTAGGAACAGGAGCCGGTTCCGGCGGCTTCGATGTTTTCGGGCAGCCAAAGCACGGCCCGGTATCCTACCTGGCAAACTTCCTCTCCCTGCGCGCAATCAATATCAATGCGTTTTTCAGCGTGAACCCGTGGATTCAAGCTGTCCCCGTGCTCTTCGGGCTCGCTTACCTTGCCCTCGGGCTATTCTGGGCCGGCGTGCGACAACGGCATCTTTGGGTCCTCCTCGTCGCCGGGATTGTCGTTGCCGCCCACATCGATCGAGGAGCTTTGTTCGCCGGCAACCTGCAACTGCTCGCTCCGATCTATCAAGGGCCAAAGTCCTTCACCTATTTTCATTTTCTCTTTGTCGCCATGGCGGTCGCCGGCACGCTCAGCGCTAGGCTTCCCGCGCTCCCCCCCGCTGCCCTGCTCGCCCTCTCCGCCGTTTGGTTTGTTCCCGTAGTGGTCACCGGGTTGCTGTTCGTCATCCGGGAACAATCTTGGCCGGCGGTTTGGAGCGCAAACGACGATTTGGCCCTCGCCGGAAACATCCCCGCTGGCGGTGTCGTCACCATAGGCTCGAACCGCGACGCGGACGAGAATCTGTGGGCGCAATTGCTGGCCTACAAAGGATCCACGGCAACCATTCAGATGGCCGCGCAGCCAAAAAAGGCTTCACCGGCGGCCTATCTGGTCGCCAATCAGATTTATAGCATCGAAAGCCGAGGGCAATTCTCCGCGCGCGACATCCCGCTCCCCTGCCCCTCGCCTTTGGGCCGCTCGCAGGGCTTTACCCTTTGCCCGAGCCTGCCAAAAACGATGGCCGCCGACCTGCGGATAAAGGGAACCTTAGCCACTTGGGATTCGCCGATCCAGCCCATCGCCACCTGCGGAGACCAGGGCTATGCGGTCTACGTCGGCTTGCAGCGGGTAGCCCCGGGGAGAGCCGCGATCAGCATCAATTTCGACTCCCAGCGACCCGATAGAAGCGACACGTTTGACTTCCAGGAAGGGCAACCATTTCAGTTCGACGTCCATCTGAATCGCACGGGAGACGAGATAAAGGTCGAAACCAAAGCGGGTCCATCCGTCACGAAGACCATCCCCGGGGCCTTCTTCTTCAAAAACTGCGCCCTCATCGTCGGGCGGAATCTCACCGAAAGCGGCGCTGTGTCAAAGCAGTTCAATGGCCAAATCCAGGCGGAAATACTCCCGTAGCAGCCCGTTGCAGAGCAGCGACGGTAACGGAGCCCGATCGAGTACCCCCAATCGCCCCAAGCAGTCGCGCATACTCCGTCGTATCCTGGCCTCTTCTTCCGCTGGATTTCCACGCGGTTGACAAGCTATCCCGCGGACACTACGTTTAGGTATGGAAGTTCATTTCACACCCGAACTCGAAAAACGATTGAGTGATATTTCCGCGCAGACGGGTCGGCCAACCGACGAATTGGTACAAGATGTCATGGCGGGCTATGTCCATGAATTGGTCAGCGCGCGAGATACGCTCGACTGCCGCTACGACGATCTCAAAGCCGGTCGCGTAGAATTGGTCGACGGCGAAACTTTCTTTGACAATCTCCGGCAACGAGAAGAAGCACTCCTAGAGTCTGCGCGGCGATAAATCCCCGCCAAACTTTTGGCTGCCGCGATTGATAGCACCGAGATCTGGGAGCACATCGCCAGGGAGACCCCAAAGCTGCAAGGCGCATACGCTCCGAGGCCGAGAAAATCACTAATTTGGCACTTTTTACCCTCCCCCAAACCCCGCGTTCACAAGGTGTTCAGATTTATTTTCAGCCCGCAACTCATTCATTCTAATAGACTCGTCGATCGCCCCACCCCAAGCCAACAGCAAAAAGCTTGACACCCCTGTGATAGATTTTCTATCGAAGGCGCTAGTCTGCGTCGGTCCCCATTAGGGCCGAAGCAAACAGCGCCTTTTCCATTTCCACAGGAGAAAATCACGATGAAGGAACTAACGGAAGAACAGAAGTTAGCCCGCGCCGAACGCGCCCGGCACAATGGCAAAAAGAGCAAAGGTCCGGTGACCAGTGACGGTAAGTATCGTAGCTCCATGAACGCGATTGCCACCGGCGAGCACGTCGAGTTACACAAAGAAGACTTACCCCCATTTTTCGCCCTGCTCACGACCGACGATCGGCAGGCCTATGTCCGCTCCCATCAAAGTCACATGCGCAAGTTCCGGCCAGACTCCGAACTCGAACTCGGCTTACTCCGCCGCATGGTCTGCGCCCTGTTCCAATACGATCGCTTCACCAGCCTGTATTCGGAAGCGATGCAGCGAGATCTCGACCAGGTCCTGCGCGAGTATCCGTCTCTCACCCTCGGCGAGCAGTTTCTCCAGGGCAACATTCGGATGTCCAAACAGAAGGATCTGCTCCGCTACATCGAACGCGGGCAGAAATCCCAATTCGCCGCCTACAACGGCTTTATCAAAACCTTGCAACTGGTGCGCAAAGGCTTCCCGGTCGATCCGCCAGAACCGGTCGATATCAGCGCCGACACGAAGGAGATCGAAGACCCCGTTCCCGAGCCCGCCGTCGTCGCCCAAATCCTCGAAATGGCCGACCAGGCGAAAAAGGAACCCACTTTCGTCCTCCCGCTCTATGTCGTTAACATGTTGAATGATCAACAGCTTATGGCCAAAGTCGCCCCGAATTACGACCTTGGCGATTTGCTTGACCGCTACGGGCTCGGCGGTCTCCCCAAGGCGGCTTAACCATGCGATGTCCGAAGCAAAGTCGAATTCCAAAGGTTCGATTCACCAATAAACCAGCGGCCATTCCAACGCTGACGCCCGAAGTGTGTCCCGACCCCGTCGAATGGGCGAAACAAACCCTCGGCTTCATCGCGGACCCCAATCAAGCCGAAATCTTGCGTTGCAACGATGCCCGGGTCGTCGTCGTCACCTCCCGCCAAGCCGGAAAAAGCACCCTCGCCGCCTTGCGAGCGCTCCATCTCGCCTTGCGGCATCCCAATTCGCTCATCCTGATGACCGCCAAGGTGGCCGCCCAAGCCGGCGAACTGCTCCTCAAAATCGCCCACTTCGCCGCGGAACTCGGCCTCCGGCTCCGTTCCGACGGAGTCAACCCCCAGTCGCTGCTCCTGCCCAACGGCTCCCGTTTCGTCGCCCGGCCCGCCGTCCAGGCCTCGTCCCGCGGCTACTCCCAAGCCCGCCTCATCATCATCGATGAAGCCGCCTTCGTCCCCGAAGAGATGTTCCAAGCCCTATCGCCGATCCTCGCCGTCGGCGGAGGTTCTCTCTGGGTCATCTCCACCCCCTATGGCACCGGCGGCCGCTTCGCCGACCTCTGGCACGACCCCACCAACGGCTTCACCAAATTCTCGCTCCCGGCCCCTGACTGTCCCCGCTTCACCCCCGCATTCCTGGCCTCGGAGCGCCGCCTCTTCGGCGACCTCTACTTCGCCCAGGAGTATCTCTGTCAGTTCGTCACCGCCGGAATCCAGCTCCTAACCCGGTCCCAAATCACGAAGGCCTCAATAAGGAACCCACCCGAAGTCCACTTCCGGCTCCGCGAAAAGACCCGGCTCTACGTCGGCCTCGACCTCGGCAAACGGCAGGATCACACCGCCCTCGCCGTCCTCGAACTCCGCTGGCAGTAAGGCGAAAAGAACTACGCCACCAACAAGGTAGCCGAACATCCCAAGCTGCTTCTGCGTCATTCTGCCCGGTTAGCCCTCGATACCGAGACCACGAAGATTCCCCGTTTCGTCCGGGACACCTTGCAACGGTTCGCCCCCAGCACCGCAGACCCGACCCGCACGGATACCCTGCTCATCGATGCCACCGGCAACGGTCACACGGTCGTCGAACTGATCCGCAAGGACCAAATCCGCGCCCGGATCATCCCTGTCTGCCTCACCGGCGGCCACAAGGCGAACTTCCTGAAGGACGGCTACCAAAGCCTGCCCCGGACGGACATGGTGAACAGTCTCAAGATGCTTTTCGAGCTAGGCCACCTCGAACTCGATCAGGACGCCCCCGGTTTCCCCGACATGGAGCGCGAACTCGTCCAGTTCCAACCCTCCGGCGACCAGCAGGAACACGACGACTTAGTCATGGCCATCGCCATGGCCGCCTGGCGAGCCATCACGGAGGTGCCCGCGCTACTCCAACCGGTTCCATGAGCCACCAAAACGGCTTACAATCGCTAAGGACACCCACCCATGAAACTCCTCCTCGTACTCCTGCCCTGCGTCCTTCTCGCCGGCCCCAAGGCCGTGCGGTACAACTGCCCCGCCGGCCAGACCTTCGATGTCGCCTATCCTGCGAACCGCGCCGAAGTCACCATCCCCGGCAAGCCCAAGCTCAAGCTCCCGTCCATCTCCACCTTCTCCTTCTCCGACGGCTTCACCCTTCTCAGCCTCAAAGGCCCGGAAGCCACCTTCGCCTCCGGCACCATCACCCTCGCCAACTGCCTCGATTCCAACGCCCCCCCGCAAACCGCCACCAAAGTTATGACCCCATCGCTCTCCCCCCTCGGCAAATGGGAACTCGCCACCCTCGCCGGCCAACCCGTCACCCTCAAACAGCCAGCCACGCTCAACCTCGCCGACGGCGGCGCCTCGGGCTTCGCTGGCTGCAACAAGTACAACGGCGGCTACACCTCCTCCGGCACCGCCCTCACCTTCGCAAGCCTCAACTCCACCAAAATGGCCTGCGAAGGAGACCGCATGAAGATCGAAGCCGGCCTCTTCAATGCCCTCGGCAAAACCGCCTCCTTCTCCCTCGATGCCGCCACGCTCACCCTTCTCAACGCCGCCGGCCAACCCCTCGCCACCCTTCGCAAACTCTAATATGCGCCCTCTGCTCCTGCTTTCGCTCACCGTCTCCCTCTTCGCCGCCGACCCGCCCGTTGCCCCCGGTGCCAAACCCACCCTCGTCGATTCCGCCGGGGCCGGCGAAGGCCCCGCCTGGGGCCCCCAAGGCGGCCTCTACTACAGCGGAGGCAACCGCATCCAACGCCGCAACGCCGACGGCTCCACCACCGTCATCCGGAACCCTTCCGGCGGCTCCAACGGCCTCCTCTTCGATCCCCAAGGCCGTCTCATCGTCTGCGAAGCCGGCAACCGCCGCATCACCCGCACCGAACTCGATGGCACCATCACCGTCCTCACCGACAACTACGAAGGCCTTCGCTACAACTCCCCCAACGACCTCACCATCGATTCCAAAGGCCGCATCTACTTCTCCGACCCCCGCTACGGCCCCCGCGACTCCATGGAAATGAAGGTCGAAGGAGTCTACCGCATCGACGCCCCCGGCAAAGTCACCCGTATCATCGCCGGCGAACTCGAACGCCCCAACGGCCTCTTCGTCACCGCCGACGACAAGACCCTCTACGTCGCCGACAACAATAACAATAACCCCGGCGGCGCCCGCAAGCTCTACCGCTTCCGCCTCCGCCCCGATGGTTCCATCCACCCCGCCTCCCGCCGGCTCCTCTTTGATTGGAAAACCGGCCGCGGCCCCGACGGCATCAAGCTCGACCGCAAAGGCCGCATCTACGTCGCCGGCGGCCTCAACAAACCCCATCCGCCCCACGAAACCGCCGACGAGTTCAAAGGCGGCGTCTACGTCCTCTCCCCCAAAGGCAAGCTCCTGGCGTTCCTCCCCGTCCCCGTCGACGAAGTCACCAACTGCGCCTTCGGCAACCCCGACCGCAAGACCCTCTTCATCACCGCCGGCGGAACTCTTTGGAGTATTCCCGTCAACACTCCCGGCCTTCGGTAACTCCCGTGCGTCCATACTGAGAACTCATGACCCATTCCGCTCCCGAGAGCCGCGCCGCCCGCGCCCTGCGCGAGATCTTCCAATCCGGCCGCCCCCTCTCCTACATCCGTTCCTCTGAGGAACTCCGCATCGGCCGTCTCCTCGCCGAACTCGCCCTCCCCGTCTGGACCTGGAGCCTCACCGAAGGCCTCCATCTGCACGGCCAACCGCCCGTCCCTGGCACCGAATCCGCCCGCGGCGCCCTCGACTTCATCATCGCCCACACCCATCCCGCCATCTTCCATCTCAAAGATTTCCACGAGCCCCTCCGCGACTCCTCCGAAGTCCGCCGCCGCCTCCGCGACGCGGAATCCGCCTGCTTCGACCGCCAGAAGTTCGTCGTCATCACCTCCCCCGTCCGCGCCATCCCCGAAGAGCTCGAACGCAGCCTCGTCTTCGTCGAACTCCGCCCCCCCGACGAAGTCGAACTCGCGGCATTCCTCCACGACGAACGGCCCGAAGCCCCCCTCCCCCTCGTCAACCAGTTCGCCCGCGCGCTCAAAGGCCTCACCCTCGATGAAGCCCGCTTCGCCCTCCGCCGCGCCCTCGCCGCCAACCCCGTTCTCAGCGCCACCTCCCTCCCCGCCCTTCTCGAAGAAAAGCGCCTCCTCGTCAACCGCTCCGGCGTCATCGAGTTCCTCCCCACCCCCACCAACATCAACGAAATCGGCGGCCTCGACGGCCTCAAGAAATGGCTCACTGACCGCCAGAAGCTCTTCGAACTCCGCGACGAGATCAGCGCGGAAATCGTCCCCAAAGGCGTCCTCCTCATGGGCATCCCCGGCTGCGGCAAAAGCCTCTCCGTCAAGGCCATCGCCAGTTGCTTCGGCCTGCCCCTCTACCGCATCGACATGAACGAAATCTTCTCCGGCCGCCATGGCAAGCCGGAGGTCATCTTCGCCGAATCCTGCCGCATGATGGAAGAAATGGCCCCCGCCGTCCTCTGGTTCGACGAGATCGAAAACGCCGTCTCGACGCAGGTCACCGGCGGCGAATCCGGCCGCATGTTCGGCTTCTTCCTCACCTGGATGCAGGAGAAAACCCGCGGCCTCTTCGTCGCCGCCACCGCCAACCGCATCGACGTCCTCCCCGCCGAACTCCTCCGCAAAGGCCGCTTCGACGAGGTCTTCTTCGTCGATCTTCCCGTCGATGACGAACGCACCGAGATCTTCCGCATCCACCTCCAACGCCGCGGCATCCCCCTCGCCGGCCTCGAACTCGAACAACTCACCCAGTTCACCGTCGGCTGGTCCGGTGCCGAGGTCGAGCAGTGCGTCGTCTCGGCGATCACGAAGGCCCGCCTCGCGGACCGCGAAGTCTCGAACCAGGACCTCATCTCAACCGCTGTGAGCATCGTCTCCCTCGCCCGTACCATGAAGGAGCAAATCACCCAAATCCGCGCCTGGGCCTTTGAACGCGCCGTCCGCGCCTCCCCGCCCGCCAGCCGCGCGTCCAAGCCCATGATGTAACCCTCTACCAGAGGAACTTCACCGCCAACTGGATCTGCCGGGGGTAGTTCGAGTTCGGCGCACTCGTCGCCGCCTTGATGATGCTCCCGAAGTTCACGTTCTCCGGGTCCGTCTCAAACTGCGCGTTCACCAGGAAGAACGAGTTCGTCACGTTGAACACCTCGGCCCGGAACTGCACCCGGAACCGCTCGTTCAACTGCGTCGTCTTGTTCAGCGACATGTCCAGCATCTTCGATCCCTGCACCCGCAGCCGCCCATCGCGGAACGGCGTGAAGCGGGCCGTAAACCGAGGCAGAATCACGAAGTTCGGCTCCGTGCACCCCGCCTCCAAACTGTACGGCATCCACGTAATCGTGTTGTTCTCGTTCCACCGCTGCACGCACGGGCTCCAGCCCTGCACCCGTGCTCCGTCCCAATTCGATGGCAGCTTGGCTTCTTTCACGTAGAGCACGTTCCCCGGCAACGGCTGCGGCCGGCCAGACTGCAACGAGTAGATCGTCGACGTCTCCCAGCCCTTCAGCAGCCGGGCCCGCCAGCCACTCGTTCCCCGCCCCAGCGGAATCGGCGTCACCGCGCTGATCACCAACCGGTGCGGCTTATCGAAGGAAGCCAAGCCCTGCTGCATCACGTCCCGCAGCGGATCCAAAAACCCGTTCCGCTCCACGTTCTTCGAGAACGTATAGTTGGCCAGCAGGTTCGTCCACTTGTTCCGAATCGTCAGCGAAGTCTGCACCGAGTTGTACCAACTTCCCCCCTCGTTGCGCATCAACTCCGTCAGCGCGGCGTACTGCGGATACGGCCGCAGCAACTGCGCCCGCGACAGGTTCGCCGACTCGTACCAGGTCGTTCCTTCGAGCGGCGCCAACCCTCGAAACGGGTTCGGCAACTGCTGGTCACAAAATGCCGGGTTCCCCCCGTTCAGAAAGCTGCACTGGTCCCGAAACCCGAACTCGGCTTCGTTGTAGAGCTTCGAATTCTGCAGGTTTTGCGCCCGGCTCCCCGAGTACGTCACCTCCAGCTTGGCGCCCTTAAACAGCAGGTGCTGCAACCCGATCGAGAACGAGTTCACCGCCGGGATCCGGAACTTCGGGTTGACGAAACTTACCGCCCTTCCCACGTACGTCAAAGGGCCTAAATCACTGCCGTAAGGCGTCAGCACTCCCGTCGGAAACGGATCGTTGATCTTGTTGTTCACCGGGCTCCGGCTCTCGTTCGTCGAGAATACGAGCGGCGTCGTCAGGCTGAATCCGGTCGTCTGCAAGTAGTCGTTATTGGGGTTGGAATGAAACCGGCCCCATCCACCGCGCAGCACCGTCTTGTTCGTGAGCGACCACGCAAATCCGGCCCGCGGCTGAAACGTCCGCCAATCAAGGTTCGCCGCCCGTCGCGGCGTTGACCCGACTCCCGCAAATGCCAGCCCCCCGCGAATTTCCGGAAAATCCGGAAAGCGCTCCCTGTCGATCATCGCGCTCAGCGGCGATTTCACCTCTGTGTCAAAGCCCCGATTCAGGCGATCAAACCGTTCCGAAGGCGGTACGTTGTAGTCCTGCCGCAGCCCCACGTTCACCGTCAACTTCCGCGAAATCTTCCAGTCCGACTGCACCCAGGGAGCGATGTAAGGGAACGAGAAAATCGGGAACACGTTGTAGTTGATCGACCCGCTCGACGGCGTCCCGAGCAACCACGAAGCAATCGAATTCCCCGAAGAGGCGTCCGCCCGCAGGTAGTCTCGCTGCGAAAACGTGTTCGTCGCCCCCAGCACGAAAACGTTGCCGTAGGTCTGCGTCGAATACTGCGTCCGCCGCATGTCCACGCCAAACTTGATCGTCCGGCTGCCCTTGATGTACGTCATCGTCGGATGCACCGTAAACGTGTTCGTGATGTTGTTGCTCGGGTACCGGCCCAGCGACATATAGTTGGCAAACGTGTATCGACCGAAGAACGGGCCGTATGGCATTTGGTCCACCAACTTCTTCGGAAAGCCGAGCGTCGTCAAATCGAATCCGGCGTTCGCGTCCCCCCGCGATCCTTCGACGTACCGCGAAAACGAGCTCCGAATATTGAAGAGCAGGGACGGTGAAACCGTTGTCACCCAATCAATCACGTAAGCGTCATTGATCCGCTTCAGCGGCATCTGCCCGTCCTGCCCTGGGGAGTTCAAAATCCCGTTCGTCGACCGAGTCTCCGTCCGGTCGTTCGACGCGTGCCGGAAGAACATCCGATGCTTGTCGGAAATGTTCTGGTCGAACTTGGCCACGAAGTTGTAGAAGTCGTCCCGCGCCGCCGTCTCTGCCCCGGAGATGAAGTAGTTGCTCTGCGAGTAGTTCGTCGATGGCGTCGACGTATTCGGCCTGGGGAAGAAGTCCAGAATCTTCCGCGAAATCGGGTTGATCTGGCTCGGAGGGATCACGTTGCCCGGATACGGCAGCCGATCCCATCGATTGCTGAAGGCGGGGTTGACGAAGCCGGTCGAGGCGTCATGAACTGTGATAGTCCGTCCCCGCGCGTCGACCAGCTTCGAGAAGTCTCCGTTGCGCATCTCCAGGGCCGGTACGCTTAGAATCAAGGGCTGCGGCGAGGCTTCGCGATAGCCTTCGTAGTTCACGAGGAAAAACGTCCGGTTCTTGATTAGCGGCCCGTCCATCTGCAATCCGTACTGATCCTGGAAGTGCCCTTCTTTTGCCGCGCCGCGGGCGTTGTTCTGGAAGCTGTTCGCGTCCCAAGCGTTGCGCCGGGCGAATTCATACGCCGCCCCGTGCCACCGGTTCGTTCCGCTCTTTAGGACCACGTTGACGATGCCACCGCTGGTCTTGCCATATTGGGCGTCGTAGGAGTTCGTCTGGATTTTGAACTCCTGGACGGAATCCACCGGAGGCACATAGGCGATGTTGTTGCCACCCGCTTGAGCGTTGTTGGGGACGCCGTCCATCAGGAACTCGTTCGACCGATTGGCCCCGCCGTTGATGCCGAAGTCGGCGATCGCTCCGTTGTCAAAGGGGCGCATGTAGGCGAGCGACCCGTTGTAGTTGACCCCGGCGACGAGCATCGACAGCATGAACGGGTTGCGACCATTCAGCGGCATGTCCTTGATGAATTGTTGGTCGATGGTCCCGCCGCGATCGGCGGAAGCGGTCTCGAGCAATGGCGCTTCGTCGGTGACCGTGACGGTCTCGGTCACCGTGCCGAGGGTCAGCGAGAGGTCGACCGTGGCGGCTTGGTTCACCTGCAGCACTATGCCGCGGCGGACCATGGTTTTGAAGCCGGAGTGCTCGGCACGGAGTTCATAGTTGCCGGGCCGGATCAGCGCAAAGCTGTAATTGCCTTGGCCATCGGTCTTATGCTGGAGCCGCTCGTTCGTATCGACGTTGAGGAGAGCGACGACGGCCCCGGCGACCGGGGCGGCGACGGGGTCGGTTACCCGTCCGGTCAAGGTTGCCCGGAACTCCTGCCCCCTCGCGAGCAGAGTCACAATCAGTAAAAGCGCAATCCGCATTCCGGTCATCGGACAACCAATTTACAACGAAATGCCCCCGCGCGATAGCATGTCTGGATGCTATCGCGCCGATCGATCCTCCAACTCGCCGTCGCCCCTCGCGGGCTTCGGGTCGCGACGTTTTCGGCCGACGTCACGCCTCCGCTCGGCGCCGCGCTCTGCTACGGCTTGGTCCCAGTGGCGTCGTCCATCGCGGATCCGCTCTCGGCTCGCGGCGTGGTGCTGTGGCCGACGGGCCAGTTGCCGATCGTGCTTTGCGCAGTGGACTGGCTCGGGATCGGCAACCATAGCCGCGACCGCTGGAGGGCGGCGCTGGCCAAGGCCGCGGGCACGACGCCGGAGCGGGTCGCGCTGCACACGGTGCATCAGCACGACGCTCCGGGGGACGACGCCACGGCCCAGGCGCTGCTGCCTTCGGGCGTAGGGCTAGGCCCGGACGCGTTCGCGTTGCAGACCGTCGCCAAGGTCGCCCGGGCGGTTCGGCTGGCGCAGCCGGTGGCTGTGACGGCGGTGACGGCGGGGGCGGTGCCGGTCGTCGACGTGGCTTCGAATCGCAGAATCATCGGAGGCGACGGGAAGGTGCAGTTTGGCCGGATGACGGCTTGCCGGAACTCGCCTCTTTGTCAGGCTCCGGTCGGGGTGATCGATCCGCTGCTCCGGTCGATCAGCTTCTGGGCTGGGCCCCGGCGGTACGCCACGCTGAGCTACTACGCGACCCATCCGATGAGTTACTACGGCCAGGGGGCGGTCTCGGCCGATTTCGTCGGCCATGCTCGGAACCAGCAGACGGATACGTTTCAGGTCCACTTCACGGGGGCGGCGGGGAACATCGGGGCGGGCAAGTTCAACGACGGCGCGGTGGCGATGCGGCCGGTGCTGGCCGAACGGATGGCGGCGGCGATGGCCGGGGCGAAGGCGGCGGAGAAGCCGATCCCGTTCTCGGACGTGCGGTGGATTTCGGTCCCGGTGGCGCTGCCGCTGCGGACCGGCGCTGGATTCTCCGAGGCGGACCTGACAGCCGAGCTGACCGACCCGAAGCAGCGTTTGAACCAGGCTCGTTACCTCGCCTTCCATCGGCTCACGAAGGCCGGTCGAACGATCGATCTGACGGCCCTGCGGCTGGGTTCGTTTTCGATCGTACACATGCCCGGAGAGCTGTTCGTGGAGTACCAACTGGCGGCCGCGGCGGAGCGGCCGGCGGCGTTGGTGGCGACAGCAGCGTACGGCGACTATGGCCCGATGTACATCGGCACCCGCCGGTCTTACGACGAGGGCGGCTACGAGACTTCGGCTGTTTCGCGCGTTGCGCCGGACGTGGAGGACGTCCTGCGCAACGCTACGCGTCAGCTTCTCCGGTAGTCTAGAACCGATAGTGCAGCCCGAGTTGGTTGATGCGAGCTTGGTTGCCGCCGATCAGTCCGGTGATCAGCCCGAAGTTCGGATTACCGCGGCCCGTGGTGGGGCTGGCGAAATTGGGGTGGTTCATGAAGTTCAAGCTCTCCCAGCGGAACTGGAGTTTGTGGCCTTCCCACGGCATCGCAAAATCTTTCAGGAGAGAAAAATCGCCAACCACAGCGCCGGGACCGGCCGCGA
>JAPKZA010000008.1:759-1762 GCA_026394015.1 Acidobacteriota bacterium | reverse complement strand
GTTGACTAGTTGACCTTCACCGGCATCGCCTCTCCAAATGCGAAAGTTTGCTGAGTAACCCATATCAGGATGTCCTTTGCACTAGTGAGTTGAGTTCTTCTTCGGTCATGTACTTAGAAAGCTCGCCGTCGTCGAAAAGCGCGGCTAACTCCGGAGTCATCATTGGCAGTAACTGCTTGAAGATCTCGACGTTTTGACCTTCAGCACGCAAGATCAGGTTGAACTTGCGCCATTCAACATCCATACCTGGGAAGTCTTCACGAGTGTGACCACCACGTGATTCTTCGCGAGTGAGCGCAGAAAGCGCCACACATTGAGAAACCAGTAACTGCTTTGGTAGATCCAGTGCAAGGTGCCAACCTGGGTTGTAACCACGCCCGCCCATGACCTTCATGTTTGCCATGCGCACTTTGAATTCTTCGATTTTTGCCAGAGCTTCAACGATCTCCGATTTGGTCCGAATAATGCCAACCAAGGAGTTCATCATGTCTTGCAGATCCGCCTGAATAGCGTAGGGACTTTCGCCATCCTCGTTTGTGAACGGAGCGAGTGCCCAGTCGATGGCCTCTTGGAGATCAGCGTCACTCACCGTAGGTGCTTGAACCGTGTCAACGAACTCGGCTGCATACAAACCTGCACGGCGTCCAAAGACCAACAAGTCTGAAAGTGAGTTGCCACCGAGACGGTTTGAGCCGTGAAGACCGCCACCCACTTCGCCGGCTGCAAACAAACCACGGGCTCCGATTGCTGCCTGAGTGTCTGCATCTACTTCAATACCACCCATGACGTAGTGACAGGTCGGTCCAACTTCCATCGACTCCTGTGTAATGTCAACGTCAGCGAGTTCCTTGAACTGATGCCACATCGACGGCAACTTGGTCTTGATCACGTCTGCCGGCAGGCGCTTGGAAACGTCGAGGAAAACACCGCCATGCGGCGATCCACGGCCGGCTTTGACTTCAGTGTTAATGGCTCTGGCAACTTCGTCACGTGGCAACAACTC
>JAPKZA010000008.1:0-752 GCA_026394015.1 Acidobacteriota bacterium | reverse complement strand
CCAGCGATCAGCTTCTTCTTCAGTGGTCGCGTACCTGTTCTTGAAAACCTCAGGGATGTAGTCGAACATAAAGCGTCGACCCTCAGAGTTCGTAAGGACGCCTCCATCACCGCGAACTGATTCGGTCACCAAAATGCCCTTGACCGACAGTGGCCAAACCATGCCTGTTGGGTGGAACTGGAGGAACTCCATGTTCATCAAATTGCCACCGCATTCAAGGGCCATGGCATGACCGTCTCCGGTGTACTCCCATGAGTTTGAAGTGACCTTGTATGACTTACCAATTCCGCCGGTGGCAAGGATGACTGCCGAAGACTCAAAGAGCACGAACTGACCACTTGGGCGCCAGTAAGCCAACACGCCAGCAACCCGGCTATTTTCGCCCTCGCCAGTCATAAAAATTTTGGTTACAGAGCACTCAGCGAAGATCTTGAGTGCATCTTCGTAGCTGCCTGTTTCCTTCTTATCAATTTGCTGCAAAGCAACGATGCGCTGCTGCAAGGTACGAATCATTTCAAGACCGGTGCGGTCACCTACGTGAGCAAGCCGCGGGTATTCATGACCGCCGAAGTTACGTTGGCTGATCTTGCCGTCTTTGGTGCGATCGAACAGCGCACCCCAAGACTCAAGCTCCCAGACGCGGTCTGGTGCCTCCTTTGCATGCAATTCAGCCATGCGGTACTGGTTGAGGAACTTGCCGCCACGCATAGTGTCACTGAAGTGCACCATCCAGTTGTCTTTGTCGTTGACAT
>JAPKZA010000151.1:9802-12727 GCA_026394015.1 Acidobacteriota bacterium | reverse complement strand
GGAGCATTGGTTGGGGACCGATGAGTACGGACGGGATCAGTGGGCGCGCTTTTTGGCGGGCGGGCGATGGTCGGTGAGCGTGGGAGGGGCGGCGGTGAGTTTGTGCCTGGGGTTGGCCTGGGTGTTCGGTGCGGGGGCGGCGTTGCTGCCACGGTTTTTGGCGGGGCTGATTTTGTTTGTCGCGGATCTTTTTCTGTGTCTTCCGTGGCTGTATTTGTTGCTGGCGGCCAGAGGGGCGATGCCGTTGGATTTGCCGCCGCGGGTGGCGTTTTCGATGTTGCTGCTGCTGCTGGCGTGTACGGGATGGGCGCGTCCGGCGAGGGTGGTGCGGGGGAAGGTTTTGGAGATCCGGCAGCGCGGGTACGTGGAGGCGGCGTTGGGATTTGGGCATTCGATGCCGGTGGTTTTCGTGCGGCACATTCTGCCGGGGACTTGGGATTTGTTGGTGGCGCAGTTGATCCTGCTGCTGCCGCGGTTCGTGCTGGCGGAGCTGACGTTGTCGTTTCTCGGGGCGGGGGCGTCGGAGCCGCTGGCGAGTTGGGGGGCGTTGGTGGTGCCGGTGAAACAGGTCTACCTGTTGGAGGCGCAGTGGTGGCGGATGTTGCCGTTGCTGGCGATGGTGCCGTTTTTTGCGGTCTTCGCGGTTTGCGGGCGGGGGTTGGAGGCTCGTTATCGGATGCCGCGCTAAACTAGGAACAGAGTTCATGATATTTGGCAGAACGATCGCGCTGTGCGCTGTCAGCCTTGTTCCGCTGATGGCGGCCGAACCCGTTACCGGTGGAATTTTGCGGGTCGCCCAGAGGGCCGAGCCCCGGACCTTCAATCCAGTTGTTGCCATCGATGCGCCCTCTCGCGACGTTCTGCGACGGATGCATGCCGATTTGATCACGATCGATCGATCGACCCTGCGGGCGGTGCCGGCATTGGCGGAATCGTGGACGCAATCGCGCGACGGGAAGATATTTCGGATCCGTTTGCGGCCCGATGTACGGTTTTCCGATGGTCATGCGTTTACGGCAGAGGATGTAGCGTTTACTTTCGCGGTGCATCAGGATGCCGCGATGGCATCGCCGCAGCGGGATTTGCTGGTGTTTGAGGACAAGCCGATCGCGGTGCGGGTGAAGGGTCCGTTGGAGTTGGAATTTGAACTGCCGCGGCCGTACGCGGCGGCGGAGCGGCTGTTCGACTCGATTGCGATGCTGCCGCGGCATCAGCTTGAGAGTGCCTGGAAGGCGGGCAAGCTGCGGCAGGCGTGGACCCTGAATACGCCGCCGGAGGAGATGGCAGTGCTGGGGCCGTTTCGGTTAAAGCGATACAAGCCGGGCGAGTCTGTTTTGCTCGAACGGAACCCGTATTTCTGGCAGCGGGGCCGGCCGTATTTGGATGGGATTGAGTTTCGATTTCTGCCGGATGAGGACACACAACTGGCGCAATTCGTGAGCGGGCATTTGGACATTTTGAACCGGTTGCAGCCGCGGGCGGTGCAGTATTTGGAATCGCGGCAGGTGGCGGTGAGCGACCTGGGTCCGAGTCTGGAGTACAACTTCGTTTGCTTTAATCTGACGCCGGGCAAGGGTAAGCCGATGTTCCAGAACGTGGCCTTTCGACGGGCGCTTTCCGAGGCGGTGGACCGGCGGGGGATGGCGCGAGTGGCGTATCAGGAGAGGGCGGCGCCGATTTGGAATCCGGTGAGCCCGGCCAATACGCTTTGGTCCATGGTGCCGCAGGCGAAGCCGAACCACGATGTGGCGCTGGCGCGGAAGACATTAGAGAAGGCGGGATTTCGGTGGGATGCGCAGGGGCGACTGCTGGACGAAAAGGGGCAGCCGTTTGGGTTTTCTCTGCTCGTGAGCGCGAGCAGCGCGGAGCGGATCCAGATGGCGAATGTCGTGGCGGCGGATTGGAAAGAGTTGGGGCTTGCAGTCCGGGTGACGACGCTGGAATTCCGTTCGCTGCTTGAACGGGTGACGAATACGCGGGAGTTTGATACGGTTTTGCTGGGTTTGGGGGGCGGCGACGCGGATCCGAATCCGGAGATGAACGTGTGGCTTTCGTCGGGTTCGATGCACTTGTGGGATCCGAACCAGAGGCAGGCGCGGACGAAGTGGGAAGGGGAACTGGACCAACTGATGCGGCAGCAGATGGTAACGGTGGACTATGGGCAGCGGAGGGCGGTGTATCATCGGGCGCTGCGCATCATCGAGCGGGAGCAGCCGATGATTTTCCTGGTGAGTCCGCATGTGGTGACGGCGCAGAGCGGGCGGGTGGGTGGCTTTCAGCCGGCGGCGCTGGACCATTACACGCTTTGGAATGCGGCGGAGTTGTTTTTGGTGCGGCAATGAGCGGGAGCGCGCCGAACTCTTCGTGGGACGACGCGGCGTTGGTGGAGGCGTGCCTCCGCGGGCAGCAGACGGCCTGGGACGCGTTAGTTGAGAAGTATTCGCGGCTAGTTTATTCGATTCCGTCGCGGTATCGGCTGCCGCCGGAAGAGGCGGCGGACGTGTTTCAAAACGTCTGGCTGGACCTGTATCGGGATTTGCCGAATTTGCAGCAGGCGGCGGCGTTGCGGTCGTGGCTGTTGACGGCGACGTCGCGGCGATGTTTGCTGCACCAACGGCGATTGCGCCATATGGCGAGTGATCTGGAAGCGGAGACGGAGGGGTTGCGCGACCCATCGCCGGATCCGTTGGCTTTGCAACAACAGGCGGAGCGGCGGCATTTGGTGGATTTGGCGATGCAGCGTTTGCCGGAGCGGTGTCGGGCGCTGGTGCAGATGCTGTTTTTTGAGCAGCCGCCGGTGGCTTATGGGGAGGCGGCGCGGCGATTGGGGTTGGCGGAGGGGTCGATTGGGTTTATACGGGGCCGGTGCTTGAGCAAACTGCGGCGGCAACTGCGGGAATTGGGGAGCGAATGAGCGGGACTTGG
>JAPKZA010000151.1:0-9768 GCA_026394015.1 Acidobacteriota bacterium | reverse complement strand
GCGGGACTTGGATCGCCGCGATGGAGCAGTGTGAGACGGCGGAGGCGTGGGCGACACTGTTGCGGGAGGCGCCGGCGAACGCGGCGAGCGAGATTCAAGGCCGGCTGGTGGCGCTGCTGTATTCGGATCGAGGGGCGGCGCAACGGATGCGGGAGATGGGGCTGGCCTATGCGGCGCTGCATCCGGACGACGCGGCGGCGGGGGCTTATGCGCGGCGGGGGGCGGCGCACGTTTGTTACGCCGAAGGGGCGTACGCGTTGGCGGTGGAAGGGTACGAGGCGGCGGCGGGGGCGTTTGCGGGGCTGGGGCTGGGCAGTGAGCAGGCGCGGACGCTATCGAGCGGTTTGCAGTCGCTGATTTTGCTTTCGCGTTATGACCAGGCGGATCAATGGGCGGTGGAGGCGGAGCGGATTTTCCTGCAGATGGGCGATCTGCTGCGGCTGGCGCGGCTGGATAGCAATGTGGGGAACATCTACTTTCGGCAGGATCGGGCGAGGGATGCGGTGGCGCGGTATCGACGGGCGCTGGAGGGGTTTCGGTCGGTGGGGGAGCCGAAGGACATTGCGGCGGTGCTGAGTAATTTAGCGGTGGCGCATACGAACTTGGGGGAGTTCCGCGAGGCGCTGAGCGCCTATAACGAAGCGCGGGACCACTGCCAAGAGCATGGGCTGACGCCGCTGATCGCGCAGGCGGACTACAACATCGCGTATCTGTATTTTCTGCGCGGCGATTACTCGGAAGCGCGGCGGCGGTATCAAATTTCGCGCCAGCACGGCGAGGAGCAGGGAGACGCTTATCATTTGGCGCTGTGCGATCTGGATGAAGCGGAGATGTGTTTGGAGTTGAATTTGACCGAGGAGGGCGACGCGTTGGCGCGGCGGGCGGCGCGGGGGTTTTTCGAGCTGGGAATGCGGTATGAGCGGGCGAAGTCGCTCGTGAGTCTGGCGGTGGCGGGGAGCCACCGGGGCAATTTCCGCCGTTCGGACCGGGTTCTTTGCCACGCGCGGGAGCTTTTCGCGTTGGAAGGGAATGAGGTTTGGCCGGCGTTGATTGATTTGCTGCGGGCGATTTTGGCATTGCGCGCGGGGCGATTTCAATCCGCGAGCCGTTTGAGCGCGTTGGCTTGGAAGACGCTGGCGCATACGCGGATGCCGGGGAGGGCGGCTCACTGCCAGATTCTGCGGGGGCGGCTCTGGCTGCGGGAGGGTTTGGCGGATCGGGCGCGGGCGACGGCGCGGGAGGCGCTGGCGCGGTTGGGCGACGACGCCCCACCCTCGTTGCGGTTCCACGCCAAGTTGCTGGAAGGCGAGGCGGAGGAGATGCAGGGCCGGTGGCGGGAGGCGCTGGCTTGTTACGAAGCGGCGCGGAGCGAGATTGAGGATTTACGGAGACGGCTGGATACGGAAGATCTGCGGATTTCGTTGTTGAAAGATAAATTGGCGGTTTATGAGGGCCTGATCAGTTTGTATTTGGAATCGCCGATCGCCGCGCAAGCCGATAGTGTGGACCGGGCGTTGATGTTGGTGCAGCAAGCCAAATCGCGCAGTCTGGCGGACCGTTTGCTGCGGATTGGCAGTGCGGCGGCGGACGAGGAGACTCCGGCCATGCGAGGGCTGCGCGAAGACCTGAATTGGTGTTATCGGCAGATTGAAATTGCGGTGTTGATGCAACGGGCGGGAAGTCCGTTGGCGCCGGTTTCGGAGCTGAAGGCGAAGGCGAGATGGATTGAGACGGAGTTGTTACACGCCCGCGCGGGTGCGGGTGAGCCGAGCGAGTCGTTTTTGGAGCCTTTTCGGTCTTCGGAGGCGTTACGGGCGGCGATTCCGGAGGAGACGGCGCTGCTGGAGTATTTCGAAAGCCGCGGCAGCCTTTATCTGTTTGTGGTGACGGGGGAGCGGGTGCGGTTGGTTCGTCTGGGACCGATGGGGCCGATTCTTCACGCGTTGAAGCTATTTCAATTCCAACTGGGGCGGTACCGGATGCATCCGGATTCGCACGCGACGGCGGGGGGGATTGCGGTGGCGCGGTATCACTTGGCGTCGCTGCATGAGCTGTTGTTGGGGCCGGCGGTGGCGATTCTGAAGCCTTATCGGCGTTGGATTGTGGCGCCGCATCGGCATTTGCACGGGGTTCCGTTTTCGGCGCTGGAGGCGGACGGGCGGTGCGTGTTTGACGACGTGGAGGTGATTCATGCGCCCAGCGCGAGCGTATATGCGGCGTGCCGGAACCGGAAGGCTCCGCCGACGGGTGGGGCTTACGTGATGGCGGTGCCGGACGGGCGAAATCCGAATATCGAATCCGAAGCGTCGCAAGTGGCGGGCGTGATTCCCCAGGCGGCGCTACTTTCCGGGTCGGCCGCTTCGACGGCGGCGTTTCGGGAGGCGGCCGGGCACTGTTCGATTTTGCATTTGGTGGCGCACGGAACGTTTCGGCGGGATAATCCGATGTTTTCCTCGATCGAGTTAGCGGATGGGCGGTTGAGCCTGTTTGATCTCTCGCGGACGCAGCTGAACGCGGGGCTGGTGGTGCTGAGCGCGTGCCATACGGGGGCGACGGTGTCGGTGGGTGGGGACGAGTTGTTGGGTTTGATGCGCGGGTTTCTGAGTTCGGGGGCGCACAATTTGCTGGTTTCGTTATGGGACGTGAATGACCGGAGCACGATGGATTTTATGGTGGTGTTTTATCAGGCGCTGGAGCAGGGGCAGACGCTGGCGAGCGCGATCCGCCAGGCTACGTTGGCGCTGCGGGCACGGCATCCGCATCCGTATTACTGGGCTCCGTTTATCCTCGTAGGAACTTCGTAAAGTTTTTTATGCGCAAGGTATATTTTTAGGCGTAGAGGGAACCCCCTATATGGAGAGTAGGTTTTAGTGCATCCGGATTCTGAGCATTACAGTTCTGAGCAGTGGTCCGACTTCGTGCGGGAGATCGCCGAGCCGCAGGTCGCTATCCGTATGCGTGGGCATTTGGATGGTGGCTGTGAGGAGTGCGCGAAGACGGTGCATTGGCTGCAGACGGTGGTGCATACGGTGGCCGAGAGCCCGTACGACGATCCGCCGGCCGAGTTGATGCTGCGCGCGAAGGCGATTTTCAACCCGTCGCGGAGGGAGCAGACGGCGGGATGGCGCGAGGTGCTGGAAACGATGGTGGCGAGCCTGGTGCTTGAGAGTTCCGGCGACTGGCTGCCGGCGGGGGTGCGATCGGGCGGATCGGCCGGCCAGCGATTGCTTTACCGGGCGGGGAGCTACGCGATTGACCTGACGATGGACCCGGGTGCGCCGTACGGTGAGGTGGCGGAGATTGTGGGGCAGATTGTGGATGAGCAGGATGTGGCGCCGGAGTTGGGGATGCTGCGGGGCATTCCGGTGCAACTTTGGATGGGGGATCGGGTGTTAGGGGAGACCGAGACGAATCAGTTCGGGGAGTTTGTGTTGCAGCGACCGACGGCGAAGGCGGCGGTGTTGCGGTTTGCGCTGACGGGTGCCGGCAAGCAGATCGAAATCCCCATCAAACGTGGGCAGGAGCAATCGAAGTGATGATGAACTCGAGTCGCAGAGCGGTAGTGGTGGCGGTTTTTTTCTGTTCGGTGCTGGTGTTTGGTCAGAGTCCGGCGCCGCAGAAGTATATTCTCGAGACGAAGATTGGGGCCGATGTGGGCAGCTTGGCTTCGCGCTATCGATTCACGATCGGGCGGTCGTGGCGGAGCGACAATCACGATAGCTATGCCATTTCGGTGGGGGAAGGGTTTGGGGCCTCCGATGCCAGGGTGTTGGCGAGAGAGCCGGGAGTGCTGGAGGTGGAGGTTGACGCGGCCGTTCGATTCGGCAGTGAAACTTCGCTTTTGGGCGGCACCGCCCTGGAACGGTTAACGGAACAGCTGACGCCGCGGGCTCCGGTGGGGTATTTCGGTTCTTTGGTACGGGCGAGTTATGTGGACCAACCCGCGGCGAGGATCATTGGGCTGCCTCAATCCTGGAGCGAATTTCCGACTGGCGCGGGCGTGGTGGCGATTATTGACACGGGTGTGGATGAGCGCCATCCGGCGCTGGTGAACGTTCTCTTGCCGGGCTACGACTTCACGAGGAACCTGGCGGGCACCGCGTCGGAGTTGGCGGATCTGGATCAATCGACGGTGGCGATTCTGGACCAATCGACGGTGGCTATTTTGGACGGCAAGGTGCGCCCGGTGAAGTTGAATCAATCGACGGTGGCGATTTTGGATCAATCGACGGTGGCCATTTTAGATGGTCGGCTGCCGGCCGCGTTTGGGCACGGAACGATGGTGGCGGGTCTGGTCCATTTGACGGCTCCGACGGCGCGGATTTTGCCTTTGAAGGCTTTTCGGGCGGATGGATCGTCGAACTTGTCCGACATTGTCCGGGCGATCTATTTTGCGGTGGATCGGGGAGCGGCGGTGATTACGATGAGCTTTAGCTTCGATACGCCTTCGGTGGCGTTGTCGGACGCGATTGCTTACGCGGTGAAACGGGGGGTGATCTGCGTGGCCTCGGTGGGGAACGACGGGAAGGAAAAACGGGTTTATCCGGCGGCGTTTTCGCGGGTCATCGGGGTGAGCAGTACGAACTACTCGGATAAGCGGAGTCCGTTCAGCAACTATGGCGAGGACTCGAAGGCATCGGCTCCGGGAGAGGCGGTGATCACGACGTTTCCGGGCAATCACTACGCCGGGGTGTGGGGCACGAGTTTCAGCACGCCGATGGTGGCGGGAGCGATGGCGATCATGCGGCAGATCAATCCCAAGATGGATGCCGCGGACGCCGCGGATCTGCTGGAGCATGGGTTGAAGGTGAGAGGCGACATGGGCGCGCGGCTGCAACTACCGGCGTTTCTGAGCGAGTGCCTGGGGAAGAAGCGTTAGGCGCCAGGATTGGCTTGTCGGTGCAGGAACTCGGCGAGGACTCTTTCGTAGTCGTCGTGGGTATCGATATCGGCGGTGGCATCGGGACAGTCGACCAGGGTGGCGTGTGAGCGATGGGCCTGGATGACGCCCTTGCACCCCTGGGCGGGGGCCAAGGCCATGAGGTGGGGGAAGTATTCGGGTGCGAAGAGGACGGGGACGCCGACGGTGTCGGCGTAATGCGAGGAGACGATGGGGCTTCCTGTTTCCCGCTGCGTGGCGAGGAGCTTTTGATACGATGCGCGACCGACGAGCGGTTGATCGGCCAAGGCGAGAATCATGCCGTCGACGGCGAAGGATTCGAGGTGGCGTAGTCCGGTTTGGATGGAGGTGCCCATGCCTTGTTCCCATTGGGGGTTGACGGCGATTTCGACGGCGAGGCCGGCGAGCGCCTGGCGAATGGGATCCACGATGGCGCCGCAGACGACGATGACCGGGTGGCAGCCGACGGCGAGCGCTTCGACGACGGCGTGGCGGATGAGGGGCATGCCGTGGAAGTCGAGGAGTTGCTTGGGCTGTCCCATGCGGGAGGCGCTGCCGGCGGCGAGAATGATGATTCCGAATTTATCCATATACGATTTCACAGGTGGCTACGGTGGGTTCTTCGATGGCGAGGGGCGCGGCGGCGAAGTTCACTTCCTGGGCGGGCTCATGAATGGGCCGGGAACTCCAGCGTAGCGAACCGCCGTCGCGGCGGTGCAGGCGGGCCTGGACGTCGGCGACGATGGCGAGGGCGATGGCCGCGGGGGAATCGCCGCCGAGATCGAGGCCGGCGGGAGAGTAGACATCCAGCTTCGAGGGGTCTAGTTCTGTTTCTTCGAGCAGGCGGGCGAACCTTGCTTTGGGGCCGAGGACGCCGAGATAGACCGGACGCAGTTTGCGCAATTGGGGCAGCAGTTTGGCGTCGAGGAGGAGATTGTGCGTCATGAGGACGACGGCCGAAGCGGGATCGACCGGTACGCTGGCGGCGTTGCCATCGGGAGGGGTGCGGCCCGCGTGCTCCTTCTCCCTCCCGATGGAGGCGGCGAGGGCGACGACGGGGATGACGTCGTGTCCGGCGCCAAAAATGATGAGGCGTTGGGGTGGGGCGAAGTATTCGAGAAAGACGTCGGCGGCGGGGAGGTGGACGAGGCGGCTACGGCGTTCCGAGAGAGTTTGCGAGGCCGGGGCGGCCAATTCTCCGCGAAAGTTGAAGAGGTGATCGCCGGTGCGATAGGGCGATTGCCGGGTGGAACGTACGACGGTGCCGACGACGCGTTTGCGGCGTTCGCGACGGCCGGCGACGAGGTAGACCAGGAGTTCCTGGGTGCGGGTGGATTCGACCCGTTCGAGGAGGATGTGGATGACGCCGTTGCAGCCGAGGCCGAATTCCCAGACGGCGTCGTCGTCGGAGGTGGTGTCGTAGACGCGGACGATGGGATCTCCGCTGGCGGTCCACCAGGCGGCTTTTTTGGCGACGTCGCCTTCGAGGCAGCCGCCGCTGATGGTTCCGATGCGGCGGGATCCATCGGCGGAGATTAGCATGCGGGCGCCGGGACGCCGGTAGGCGGAGCCTTCGACGTGGACGACGGTGGCGAGGACGCCTGGGGCGAGGGGGGCCTCGCTCCAGACGTCTAGGATTGCGTCAAGCTCTCTCATGACTCGTCGCCAGGTTAGAGCTCGCCCATGGTTGCGTTGGGAAAGAAGGGAAGGGAGCGCTGGCGTTTGCCGGTTTTTTTGAAATAGGCATTGGCGAGCGCGGGGGCGAAGGTGGGTACGCCAAGTTCCCCGGCACCACCGATGACGCGGGTGCGATCGGAGAGGGTGGGGTTGGCGACGATTTGGACGGCGATTTGGGGCATTTCATTCAACCGGATCATACGGCTCCGATTGAAGTTTTTCGCCTGGGCGGCCCCGTTGACGAACGTTTGTTTGCCATAGAGGGCCGCGTTGAGGCCGTGGACGATCCCGCCTTGCATCTGGGCTTCGATCTGCCCCGGATTGACGTGGATGTACGGGTCAATGGCGAGGGAGACGCGGTTGATGGTGATAGAGGTGGTCGTGACGTTCGAGATCTCGACCACTTGGGCGACGATGCTGTTGAAGGCGGCGCCGATGGCGATGCCCCGGGTGCGGCCGGCGGGCAGGGGCGAGGTCCAGTTGCCGAGTTGCGCGGCGGCGTCGAGGACGGCGATCCAGCGGGGATCGGTGAGCTTCGTGCGACGGAACTGGTAGGGATCCTGATTGGCGGCGGCGGCCAGTTCGTCCATGAAGCACTCGACGGCGAAGGTGTTGATGGACGCGCCGACGCTGCGCCAGAAGCCGACCGGGATGGGCGACGGGTGGGAGACCCATTCGACGTTGCGGCTACCGAAGTTGTAGGGTAAGGCGTTGGAGGCTTCGGAACCTTGGCTGTCACCCTTGGGGCCGAGCACGGCACCGCGTTGGCCGAGGATGGAAGGGGAGATGTTGCGATAGGACCAGCCGGTGATGTTGCCGGAGGAATCGAGGCCGGCTTTGGCATGGACCAAGCCCATGGGGCGATACTGGTCGCGGGCGAAATCTTCTTCGCGCGGCCACATCAGCTTCACGGGTTTGCCGACGGCGATCGAGACTTGAATCGCTTGGCTGACGAAATCGACCTCTGCTTTCCGGCCGAGTCCTCCGCCGAGATACATCGTGTGGACGACGATCTGGTTTTCGAGCAAACCTGTCATGGCCATGGCCAATTGCAGGACTGATTTGGCGGATTGAGTGGGGGCCCAGATTTCGCATTTCACCGCGGGCGAGTAGCTGACGGTGCAGTTGAGGACTTCCATACAGGCGTGGGAGACGTAGGGAAGGAAATAGGTGGCGTCGACGATTTTTGCTGAGGACGACAGGGCGGAATCGGTGGCGGCGGCGGCACCTTCGACGGTGTAGAGCGTTCCAGGGGGATTGGCACCGCCGGGCACGTAAGCCGGTGCCGATACGGCGAGAGCGTTCGCCTGGCGGAGGAACTCGGCGTCATTGAGACTGGCGGCGTTGGCAGGGAGATTCCAGCGGACTGTGAGGCGCCGGGAGGCTTGCCAGACGTCCCAGGTGTTGGGTCCGACGACGGCAATGGCATTGACGGCGCCGGTGACTTCGGTGCCGCGTCCGGTGCCGGCGAAGACGCTTAACGGGACCACGGCGAGCATGCCGGAAGGGGTGGATGGCTTGGTGGACATGGTTCCGCCGAAGGTGGGGCAGTGTTTGACGACCGCGTAAACCATGCCGGGAACCTGGACGTCGAGGCCGTACTTGGCGCTTCCATCCACCTTGGAGGGGATGTCTTGCCGAGGCACGGTTTTGCCGATGATGCGGAACTCGTTATCGGGCACGAGGGGGGCGGTGGCGGGCGGGGGCAGGAGGGCGGCGGCGGCCGCGAGGGATCCATAGGACAGGGTCGAGCGGGTGGGGGTGTGGGTGACGACACCATTGGCGACGGTGAAGTTGGTCCGCACTTGATCGGCGCGCTGGTTCATGGCGGCCTTGACGAGCATTTCGCGGGCGATGGCGCCGGCGTCGCGCATCTTCCAGAAGTTTCCGCGGATGACGCCGGAGCCGACGGTGTTGATGGACGCACCGACGGGCACGGGGCTGGTCATGCTGGGGGAGCCTTGGACGGTGCGGACGCGGGAGAAATCGACCATCAGTTCTTCGGCGACCACTTGGGCGAGACCGGTGAAAGAGCCTTGGCCCATCTCCGAGGAGCCAACCGTGAGGGTGATCGTTTCATCGATGGCAACGTTGAGCCAGGCGTTGACCTGGGTGCCGGAGGCGCCGAGCGCTTCGTCGATCCGGGTGAAATCGGGGATGAGAAACGTGAGGGTGAGACCGCTGGCGGCGGCGGAGAGAAAGCTTCTGCGGCTGCTGCTTTTCTTTTCTTGGGTGTTCGTCATGGTTCCTCTCGGCTAGATGGTTTTGGAAGCTTCTTTCATGCGTTGGTAGGTGCCGCAGACGCAAAGGTTTTTGACTTCTTTGACGGCATCCGAACCCCGTGCGCCGGCCTTCATTTTGCAGGCCATGGTCATGATGACGCCGGACTGGCAGTAGCCGCATTGGGGCACTTGACCGGCGACCCAAGCTTGCTGAACGGGGTGGCTTCGGTTGGCGGAGAGCCCCTCGATGGTGACGATTTTCCGACCGGCGGCCGACGTGACGTCGAGGTCGCAGGACAGTTCTGGCTGGCCGTCGACCATGACGGTGCAAGCGCCGCATACTTCGATGCCACAGCCGTATTTGGTTCCGGTTAGGCCGAGCAGATCGCGTAGTACCCAAAGCAGCGGCATACTGCCGTCGCTGACATTCACCTGATGGTTTTGTCCGTTGACGTTAAGTTGGAGCGTCACAGTTTCCTCGTTGTTCTTTCAGTTCGGCTTTTTGCCGCTTGTGAGAGAAGGGGGAGCGAGGGAGGTAATCGATATAGGCGGGGTGGAAATATATTTTGCTGGGGGAGCGACTCCCAGCGAATTTACCCGCGGCTGACGATTTGGTCGGCTTCCACATGAAATCTTTACAATCGCATGGCATCGTTTATTAGAGGTTGCCACTGACGTTATGAGAGACCACATGACATCGCGACGGGGTTTTATGGGATTTACGGCGGGATTGCTCCTCACAGGGGTCAGGGCCGCTAGCCCGGTTCGTCCGAATATTTTGCTGATCGTATCGGACGATCTGGGATGGAATGACGTCGGATTTCGCAATCTGGCGATGCGGACCCCGAACCTGAATTGCCTGGCGGGTAATGGCGTTCGGCTCGATCAATACCGGACGATGTCGATTTGCAGTCCGACGAGGGCGGCGCTGCTGACGGGGCGGTCAGCGTTTCGGCTGGGGGTCCCGGC
>JAPKZA010000418.1 GCA_026394015.1 Acidobacteriota bacterium | reverse complement strand
TGCCCACGGGCAATCTTCTTGGACAGGAGACAGTAACCCGAAAAACTAGACCTCAACTTTCCGAACTCAATTCCAACGGCTTAAGACCCATGTTTACAACACGTGTCGCCCGTTCTCGAGTTGTTTCGGACAGCAGTGAAAAATCGTATACGCGAGCTTCTCGGACATCTTCGGCCGTTCCTCCGGCTGGCGCATCTCCGGAATCCACGAAGTGCCGTCCTCCTCAGTCACTTTCCCGCGTTCCGTTAGCGTAGCCCCCGCCGTGTTCAGCCCCGGGAACGGTTCTCTCACGTTCACTTTCGACGACCAAACCAACGCCCAGAATATCGAAACCTCCTGGATGTTGGTTAACGATGTTCTTCTTCCCGACTCTGGCCTCGCCGCCGATGCCACCAGCATGCCACTGAACGGCACCGGGCAACTCAGCAACTCCCAATGCGAAATCCGCGCCGCCGGGGCCGTCGTTTCGCAGGTCGGCTCCCGGCTCACCGTTACGCTGCCCATCCGTTTCGCCCCGGGCTGGTCGTTCGACTTTCCCAAAGCCGTCTGGACCGCGGTGCAGACGCTCTCCGGGCAGCGCAGTACGTGGCGGGCCCTCGGTCTCGTCCAGGTGCCCTAGAACGCCTGTGATATCCTCTTACCCATCACTATGTATACCCGTCTCTGGGCTGTCCTCCTTGCTGCCTCGCTCCTCTTCGTCGCCTACTCCCAAGTCCCCAACGAAGCCTTCCGCCAACGCTCCCTCGCCGCCGAAAAATCCGGCCTCGCCGAACCGTTTCGTGGCGTCACCACGAATGGCACCGTCCAACCCGGCCTGTTCACCCTCCGCTCCACCAAAGTTTCCACCGAACCCGCCCGCCGCGCGGCCGTCGCCTTCCTCGCCTCCCTCAGCCCCGCCCAACGCCAAAAAACATCCTTCCCCGTCGACGACATCGAATGGCGCAAATGGATGAACCAGGATTTCTACGTCCGTCAAGGCATGAAGTTTAAAGACATGGCAGAACCCCAAAAGGAAGCCGCGTTCGGCCTTCTGAAGGCCTCCCTCAGCGCCAAAGGCCTGCAACTCTCCCGCGACATCATGCACTTGAACGAAACCCTCGGCGAACTCAACAACAACGATTTCGTCCGCTACGGCGAAGGCGAGTATTGGGTCACTTTGATGGGCGAACCGTCAAAAGACAAACCCTGGGGCTGGCAACTCGACGGCCACCACCTCATCATCAACTACTTCGTCCTCGGCGACCAAGTCGTCATGACCCCCACCTTCCTCGGCTCCGAACCCGTCATCGCCACCTCCGGAAAATACAAAGGAACCACCATCCTCCAGGACGAACAGGCCCTCGGCCTCCGCCTCGTCCAGTCCTTCACCCCCGAACAGCAAAAGAAGGTGATCCTCGAATCCACCAAAACGAAGAACTACAACCTAGGCGAAGCGTTCAAAGACAATCTCGTTCTCGACTACGCCGGCCTGCCCGCCTCCGCCATGACCGCCGCGCAAAAGCAGCACCTCCTCGACTTAGTCGGCACCTACGTCGGCACCATGGACCCCGGCCACGCCAAAATCAAAATGGACGAAGTCCGCAAGCATCTCGATGCGACCCACTTCGCCTGGATCGGTGGCACCGAAGAGAAAAGCGTCTACTACTATCGGGTCCACAGTCCGGTGATCCTGATCGAGTTCGACCATCAGAACCCGGTCGGCCTCCGTCACCTCTCGAAGGCCCCGACTCTGCCGGATCACGAACACATCCACACCGTCATGCGCACGCCCAACGGCAACGACTACGGCAAAGACCTACTCCGCCAGCACTACCTGAAGCACCCGCACTAATCGATCCGCGCGAAGTACCAGGTCTTGTGGCGTAGCTCGAGCCCGGGTCTCTTGCACCGGATTTGAATCTTGCGAAACGTCCCATCGCCCGGGCCTGCCGAAGAGGCGTAAGCGAGGTCGTAAGAAGACCGCAGCACTTCGCCGATCTGCTGAAACGCGTCCCGCAGCGTCTTCGCCTCTCCGGCGTCAAACTCCAGCCCGCCCGTCTCCTTCGCCAAGCGTTCCATCACCCCCCGGCCGTACTTATTGCGAGCGTTCCAAACGCCCCGCTTCACTTCCGTGTAGCGAAGGCAGAAAATCGTACTGCCAGTCCGCTGCGCCGCCTCGATCGCCTCCATCATGTGGTGGGCGCTGGCGTTATCTTCCCCATCCGAAAACACGAGCAGTGCCCGCCGCCCCTCGGCCTTCGCCAATAACTCCTCGGCCCCATAGTAGATCGCATCGTAGAACGCCGTGCCAAGTTCCCGCCTCTCCTCCGGCCCAACCCTGGGGAACGTCATCTTGCTCTTCCGGTCCTGAAACTCCTTCAAGTTGTCCGTAATCTTGTCGATCTGGTTGGTCGGTGCCGAAACCAACCGCAGATTGTTCCCGAAACACAGTAAGAACGCCTGATCGCGGGTTTGCAGCGTCGTCTTGAGAAACTCCTCCAGGTTACGGCGGTGCTCTTTCAGATAATCCCTCTGGCTCCCACTCGAATCGGCGATCAGCCCGATCGATAGCAGCGTATCCCCTCCTTGGGAGAAGTGCGAAATCGTCTGCCGCGCCCCGTCCTCGTAGACCTCGAAATCGTCCTTTGTCAAGCCCTTGATCAGTTTGCCCTGGGTGTCCCGGACGGAGAAGGGAAGGTTGACCAAGTTCACTTCCACGCGGATTTGAAGCAACAGCAGTCGAAATAGTTCTCGTCGAAGCATAAGAATAAAAAAAGGCCGGGGCCGAAGCCCCAGCCTTTGGTTAGTTTACAGGAACGAGTTGGTTAGAACTCGTATCGCAGCGCCAACTGCACCACTCGCGGCGTCATCGCACTCTGGAACTGGCCGAAGGTGGCCGGTGAAGTGAGCGACAAGCTCGGGTTGAAGAAGTTCACGTTATTAAACGCGTTGAACGCTTCCACCCGGAACTGCAAGCTGTGCCCTTCGAAAGGCAGGAAGAAGCGCTTCGCCAAGTTAAAGTCGAAGTTCTTCATGCCCGCTAGGCGGAGGATGGCACGGGTTCCGGTCGAACCAGGATACTGCCCGATGTAGTTGTTCACCGCACTCGTATTCCGATAGATCGAAGGAACGCCGCGCTGGTCATAGCCAACCCCGCTTTCGGGCGCCGAGCCGCCCGGTTTGATCTGGGCAATCGAGCTGTTGAGGTAGTTGGTCGGATAGTAGCCGCCATTGGTAATCGTCGTCGGCAAGCCGGAACGATACCGCATCAAGCCCGAAACTTCCCAGCCCCCCACGATGTTGTTGACGATGCCGTTAACCCCGCTCAAGAACTTCTTGTTCTTGCCGAAGGGAAGCTGATACAGACCATTGATGTTGATCTGATGCCGGGCGTCAAAATCCGAGCTACCCCGGAACGCCTTCGCATTGAAGCTATCCTGCACGGTCGCGCCGCCATTGCCGGCACCCGATTCCGGAGCCGACGACAGGTCCAGCGAATGCGACAACGTATAGTTGAAGTCAAAGCTGAATCCCGCCGAAAGCGCTCGGCGAATCGCCAGAGTACCGCCGTGGAACGATGAATTACCCACGTTCATCCACGTCCGGTTGCCCGCGTTCTGCAACGGGAAGAACGTGTTGCAGCCCAGCGCCGAAATGCAGTTCGGAAACTGCGTGCTGCGCTCGCGGTCCATCTGGTTTAACGCGTCCAGGTCTGAACCATCGTTCTGCGCGTACAACGCATTGAAATAGTTCGCCGTCGCGTTACCCGGCTGATAGAGGTTCGCCAGGCCAGGGAACATGTTCTCAAAGAACGGCACCGAGCCGACGAGCGATGGGTTGGCCCTCACTTGGGCAGGGGTCACGCCCTTCAGGAACAAGTCATAGAGAACCCCGGAGCCTTGCGCCCAGGTCTGACCGGACTTCTGATCCTTGAACTGGGTCAAAGGCTGGAAGGTGTCAAGCTGCATCAGTTGCTTGTGCGCCATACGGCCGACGTAGCCAACTTCGACCGTCAGCTTGCCCGGCATTTGCCGCGCGAAACTGGCGTTGAGCAGGTAGGCATAAGGCGTCCGCAGGTTGGAAGCGATACCCACTTGGCTGTTGAAACCACCGTTAATCGCCGGCGGTTGGAACGGGAACTTCGCATTCGGTGCCGAGGGTAAGGTCGGCAACCGGCCGCCCGTGTAGCGCGCCGACGACGTAAAGTCGGTGTTGGCGGGCTGGGTCACCTGGGTGGCCAGGCCGGGCGAACCGGTCCGGTCGAACTCCGTCACCAGGTCCGAACCAAAGCGGTCGTAAGCGATGCCCGCGCCCATGCGGAACACACTGCCCGTGCCGAGTAACTTGCCCAGCATCCCGTCTTTCTTATCCGGATTGTAAGCCAGCGCCACGCGGGGAGCCCAGTTGTTCTTGTCCGGAGCGTACCAGCTTGGCTTGCCGTTTACCGGTCCGTTCAGGTCATAAGTCAATAGAGCGTTCGGCAGCACCCGTCCAGGGACCCCAAACTGCGATCCACCCACCCGTTCTGCCCAATACTGCTGCATCGAGACGGTGGTCGCCACCTG
>JAPKZA010000132.1 GCA_026394015.1 Acidobacteriota bacterium | reverse complement strand
CCCCGCCAGAGCCACATCTCGAGAACAGTGCGGACCACGCCGCGCTGCTCCCAGCGGCGGGCAGAGACCAGCACCCGGTCGCGAAGACAGGCAGGCCTGGCGATGCGACGAAGCCGGGCACTGAGGTCGATGTCTTCCATCAGCGGGATTGGGGCAAAGCCACCGACCGAGTCGTAGAGTGTGCGGGTGAGGAACATTGCCTGGTCGCCGGTGGCAATGCCGCTCAGGCGCGACCGCCAGTTCATCATGGCACCCACCAGCCGCAAGGACCGACGCGGCGAATCGAGCCTCACATCGAATCGGCCCCAGGCTGCGCCTGAGGCGATTGCAGCGCGAATCGACTGTGCTGCATGGTCGGGCAGCCGGCAATCGGCATGGACGAACAGCAGCACATCACTGCGGGCGCGCTCGGCGCCGGCGTTCATCTGAACCGCACGTCCGCGCGGCGCGCCGATCACGATCGCGCCTGCCTCGAAGGCAAGGGCGGCGGTCCGATCGCTACTGCCGCCATCGACGACGAGGCATTCAGCCGCATGCCGTCGGGCGTCTGCCACTGCTGCGGCGATCGAGGCAGCCTCGTTGAGGACCGGCATCACGATCGAAATCGAAGCCTCAGCGCCGGTCATTCAGACGCCAGTCGTAATCGAGAAAACCGATCGGCATGCGCTGCTCGGCAAGCCTCGCACGCTCAGAGGGCGGGATGGCCAGCAGATCGGCATAACGTCCGAAGAACTGTTCACGCGAAGCGATGCCGATCCAGCCGCGCTCGAAGTCAGCGCGATACCAGTCGAAGATTTTCGAGACCTCGAGGCGACCTTTGACCGGATCGTAGCGATTGCGCGTGACATCACGCATGAAGCGGCGCGTGCTGTCTTCGAGCTGCGCCGGCAGACGGGCGCCGGTGATGGCTTCCGGGCGAAGCGCCGGACAGCCCACTGAGGCGCAATTGACCACAAAATGAATGCGGGGCTCGTCGAAGGCACCCGGCGCGCGGATCATGCCGTGCTCGATATCGTCGAGTGTGCGCAGCTCGCCGAAGACCCTGACGATGCGCTGCTTCCAGGGCGAACGCATCAGCGAACCCAGGTCACGGATCGACTTGAGGTCAGGATAGGCCCCCAGCACCAGCTCGAGCGTCGCAGCGTTGTAGAGATTGATCAGAAAGGCCAGGCGCTGGTCGCGGCTCATCGCCTCATAGTCGGCCCGGGTCACACCGGCATACAGATCGAGCACCTTGCCAAGCTCTGCACGATCGACAGCCAGCCCGCGGTAGGACACCGAACTGCCCACACCGGCCGCATCCCAGGCGACATGCCGACGAAGCAGCGCATCGAAGGCGCTGTGCGCCTCGTCGATGCTTGCATGCGCGGCACCTGCCCCGGCAGACAGGACGCAGGTCAGCAGCATGAGGAAGATCCGGCTCGCGACCGCCTGGCCCCAGCGCCTGCGTGACCTGTCATTGAAGGGTCGTTCATTGATGCGCAGTACTGACATCTCAGCCCCGCTGCCAGCGATGAAAGCGCTCGACCCAGCCAAGCAGCCGCGTGGGCGCATGCGCACGTTTCCATTGACCGGCCGTGTACTTGTTGGCTTCGGCAAAGGTCGGATAGATCTTGATCGTCCCGAGCAGCTTGTTCAGCCCCAGCCCCCGCTTCATCGCGGTCACGAATTCGACGATCAGTTCTCCGGCGTG
>JAPKZA010000492.1 GCA_026394015.1 Acidobacteriota bacterium | reverse complement strand
TCCCCCCGCCAAAGCTACCAACCCCAACATCGCCACCCCAAACACCAGCAGCTCCTTATGCGCAAACGGAGCTTTCGCCTTTTGCACCACCGGCGTTGCCTGCACCGGCGTAAGCTTCGGCATCGTCAACGGAAATCCCGTTGTCCGCAATGCCTCTCGAAACTGCGCCGCAAACGTCGCCGTATCCGGAAACCGATGCTCCGGGTCCTTCGCCAACGCGATCATCAGCGTCCGTTCAATCTGTTCCGGTAGCTGCACCCCCAACTGCCGCGGGGCCATCGGCGCCTCTTCCACCTGCGCCTTCAACATCCCAAAGTCGGTGTCCGATACAAACGGCAACCGCCCCGTCAACATCTCGTAGAACACCACCCCCAACGAATAGATGTCGCTCCGCGCATCCGCCGGATGCCCTAGCGCCCGCTCCGGCGCCAGATATTCCAGCGTCCCCACCACGCGCGCCTCCCGCGTCTGCCCCGCTGTATTCAACACCCGCGCAATCCCAAAATCCGTCACCTTCACCCTTCCATCCGGCGTTAGCATAATGTTCGCCGGTTTCAGATCTCGATGCAGAATTCCCATCTGATGCGCATGCCGCACCGCCTCCAGCACCCACAGCAAATACTCCACCGCCTTCTGCCAAGGCAGCGCCCCGGTCTGCTTCAGAAGCCGCTCCAGCGTATCCCCCGGCACAAACTCCATCGCCATGAACAGCTCATTGTCCTGCGGGAAAAACGAATACAGCGTCGCGATCGAAGGGTGGTTCAAACGCGCCAGCGCCACCGCCTCAGTCCGAAATCGTTCGTAAAGTTCAGGGTTTCGCGCAATATCCGAGCGCAGTACCTGGATCACCACCTGCCGCTCCACCATCTGGTCCACCGCCCGGTACACCGTCCCCATCCCCCCCTCGCCTAGCTTCTCGACGATCTGATACGTACCCACCACCCGCCCGATCATACGCCGCTCAGCTGCAGCAACGCCGCGCTCACGTTGTCGCTGCTCCTCCGTTCCACCGCCAGCGCAATCAACCGCTGACAAATCTCCGCCGGTGGGCCGCCAGCCGTCAGGCTCGCCATCTCGCTCTCTTCGATCACCTCGTACAGCCCATCCGAGCACAACAAAATCCGGTCCCCCGGCCGCATCGGAAACGGCGTCGGCCACACCGCCACGTCCACCTTTGGCCGCGTCCCCATCGCCCGCAAAATCACGTTCCTCTCCTCATGCACCCGTGCTTCGGCCCGGGTCAGCATCCCCTGCTTCACCATCTCCATCGTTGTCGAATGGTCCTCGGTCATACAGTACGTCTGCCCCTCCCGCACCAAATACGCCCGGCTGTCGCCCACATGCGCGCAGTAAGCCAAACCGTTCACGACAGCCACCGCCGTGCAAGTCGTCCCCATCCCCATCAACTCCCGCCGCGCCCGCGCGTGCGTCAAAATCTCCTCATTGGCCACCCGAAACGCCTCCTCCAACGCCCCCTGTGGCCCCTCCGCGCTGGCAAAGTACGTCGACTCCACGAGGCCGGCTGCTAACCCGCTCGCCACCTCGCCCCCCTCGTGCCCGCCCATGCCATCCGCCACCAGCGCCAGCACGCCCTTCCGCAGCAGCGTGCCCACGTCTCCCGGCGCGTGAAAGCATACGCTGTCTTCGTTCCGTTGCCGCGTCGGCCCCCGGTCGGTCAACGCCGCCCCCGTCACCGTCAACGGAATGATCCCCTCGCCCGTCGGTCTTAACTGTGAGTCTGCTGTCGCCATAGCCGCTTACATCACGGGCTTCGTGCCCATCAATTCCATTCCAAATCGAATCGGCACCGCGAAGGTAATCTTCGTGTCCCCGGTCGTCCCATACGTGAACAAGCCAATCACCCGGCCCTTCTCATCCATCACCGGCCCCCCGCTATTGCCCGACCCCGTCGAGTTCACCGTCAACTGGTACACATCCCCAAACGTCGACATCGTCGATTCCGTCAGCCCCGCCTTGCCCCGGATCACCCGTCCGATATTCCCCAAACTCAACGTCGGATCCGGAATCATTCTCACCTCCGTCGTCGGCGTCATTGCCTCTTTAGACTGCACCGCCCCCACCACCATCGGCGACGCCCCCGGATAGCCCAACACCGAAATCGCATCGCCCTGCGCGATCGTGTCGTAGGTATCGAGCAACTCCAACTTCCGCTGCGGTCCCGGCAGGTCCACCTTTACGAGCGCCACATCCGCTAAATCCGAGATCCGTAACAGCTTCGCCTGCACTCGCTCCCGGTTCCGCGGAAACGTCACGTCCAGATAATCGTTCCGACCTTCAATCGTCTTGCCCGTAATCGCCTGCGGCACCAACGGGCTATTCGGATCGAACCGGCCGCGCACCACAAACCGCGCCCGACTCGGCACCCACTGCGGAAACTGTCGCGCCCCAATCGGAATCATCGTCCGCTTTCCCTCGGCGTCCTTCTGCATCACCAGCCCTACCGGCGAGTCGAACGGATAGCTCGATTGCCACGCCGCCGCCACATGCCGATTCGTCAGAATGAACCCATCCGTGCTCACCACAAATCCCGTCCCGGAATGACGCGTTCCGATCGCCCGATTCTTACCGTCCTCGGCCTCGGTCACCAGCAGTGGCTCCAGCTTTCCTTCAATGGCCAGAAACACCGGCAGCGTCGGCGGCCCCCCCGGTACAATCGGTCTCGCCTCCTGCGGAGGTGCCGGCGGAGCATCCGGGGCCGACGGAGCTGACGGTGCCGCCGGAACCACGTTCTCCATATGCAATTGGTACAACGGTCGACCCGTCTCCATGTCCATCAACTTCCAGCCCACCTCGAAATAAACCACCGATTCGTTCGTCGCCTTCGCGAGCTCCGTCGCGCTCAGCCGCGGCGCTCCAAAAATCTTGTCCCGCACCGGCGGCAGCATCAAGATTCCGCCCACCACAATCACCAGACCTCTGCTCCACGGTCGCCTTCCCCATCGCCACCTTCTGCGAAGGCATCGGAAACGGATCCGCCTGCCGCGTCGGTGGTGCCGCCGGAATCACGTCCGCCAACCGCGTCGGTCGCGGACCGCTCGGCCGAGGTTCAATGTCAAACTCAAACTCCGGCCCCCCGGCCCCCATCTGTACCAAGTCCCCCGGCATCAGCTTCGCCACCGTCGCCAGCCGCTGATGGTTCACAAACGTTCCGTTCCGGCTCCCAAAATCCGAAATCTCACAACTCAGCGGATTCCCCGCCTCAATCGTGATCTTCACGTGCAGCCGGCTCACCAGATCGTCTTTATCTGAATCAAAGGCGACCTCGCAAGACGGGTCTCGGCCAATCGTCACACTCCGGAATTGCTTCACCGGAAATTCGGCCACCGTCCCAGCCTTGCTGGAGTTGCGGAAACGCAGAACCACTTTCTGTTCCATTGCTACCTCGTCATCGGAATCAGCGTCATTTTGTTGCCAACCGCCTCACAATTATTTTTTGAGGCGAAAAGTCCACTTCCGTCGCTATGCCAATCGACGACCAGTTCAGTACAGATTTTTTATGGCCATTGATCCCTCTTCGATCCATCGCTTGGTAGAGACCCATCTCTCTTACGCCCACGCCATCGCGGCCGGCGTGCTCAAAACGCTCCCCCGCCACGTCGAACGCACCGAACTCGAATCCGCCGCCGAACTCGGCCTCACCGAAGCCGCCAGTACGTTCGACCATCGCCCCGGCGTCCAGTTCAAAACCTTCGCCTACTACCGCATCCGCGGCGCCATCTACGACGCCATTCGCAAAGCCACCTGGTTCACCAAGGACTATCAAAAGAAGGCCCAGCTCCAAGCCGAGGCCGCCACCAACGAATACTTCGCCGACGCCGCCTCCCAACCCGCGAACGGCCCCTGCGACCTCGCCGAACTCGACCGCCACGTCGGCGCCGCCGTCGGGTGCTACATGCTCTCCCTCGATTCCAACAAGGTCAAACCCGCCGTCGACCCCGCCGACTCCGCCGAAAAAAACCTCCTGAAAGCCGAACAGAAATCCGCCCTCGCCCTCGCCCTCGAACGTCTCCCGGAACGCAACCGCGTCGTCCTCGAAGCCTACTACTTCGCCGGTCGAACCCTCGAAGATATCGGCACCGAATTCGGCCTCTCCAAAAGCTGGACCTGCCGGCTCCACGCCAAAGGTATCGAACTTCTCCGCGATTCGATGGGCGTTCGCGCAACCTCTGCCGCCGCCTTCCGATAAGGGATCACCATGGCAGATCCCATCTCCAAAATAGGCGTCAAAGCGGTCGTCCCGAACACCGTCGACCCCCCCGGCCTCACCACCGGCAAAAAGTTCGAAGCCCCCAAAGCCGCCGCCGAAAAGGCGGCCACCCCGGTAGCCGACGTCCTCCACCCCCCCGACCGCAAGCAGATGGAACAGGATCTCCGCCGCCGTATCGAATCCACCGGCACCCAAAGTCCCAGCCTACTCTTCGGCCCCGACATGAACAAAATGGACAAACGCATCCAAGCCATGAGCGCCAAGCGGGTCCCCCCCACCGTCCGCGCCGAACTCGAAAAAGTCGAAGCCCGCTTCCAAGCCTCCCAAACCAAAATCGGCGAAATCCCGGAAACCAACAACCTCCGCGATCTCTTGAAAATGCAAACCGAAATGTACGAAATGAACCAAAACGTGGAACTCCTCACGAAGCTGGTCGACTCCACCACCTCCGGCGTGAAACAGACGCTCCAAATGCAGGTTTGATCATGCTCCGCATCTTACTCACTCTTACCCTTCTCCTCACCCTCACCGGCTGCCTCAAAAACGAGCTCCAATCCGGTCTCAATGAACACGAAGCCCAGGAGATCATCGTTCTCCTGAAAATGAACGGCCTCGATGCCTCCCGCGAACTCATCGCCCACGGCAAAGAGACCCCCACCTGGACCATCTCCGTCAAAGGCGGCAATCAAAATCTTGTCCTCGCCTGGCGCATCCTCCAGGAAAACGGCCTGCCCCGCCAGCGCGTGAAGGGCCTCGAAGAGGTCTTCAGCCAGTCCGGCCTCATCCCCACCGCCAGCGAAGAAAAGGCGAAGTTGCTCGTCGGCCTCACCGGCGAAATCACCCGCACTCTCAAGATGGTCGAAGGCATCGTCGACGCCCGCGTCCACGTCGTCATCCCCGAAAATAGCCCCCTGCTCGACAAAAGCCAGTGGAGCCCCCCCACCGCCTCCGTCTTCCTAAAGCACCGCGGCCCCAAGCCCCCCCTCACCGAACTCGAAATCAAAACCCTCGTCGCCAAAGGCGTCGAAGGCCTCAGCCCCGACCAGGTCGCCGTCATCGCCAAACAGCAAAGCGAACTCCAGGAGCAGTATCGCAGCGTCACCTGGACCCCCGGCAATCAGGAGATCACCTTCGCCGCCGTGCTCCTCATGCTCGTCGCCGCCGTCACCGCCGTCGCCCTCGCTCTCCAACTCCGCCGCCTCCGCGGACAAATCGACGCCATGCGCCAGGACTACGCCCGCCGCGCCCTCCAGCCATGACGCACCGCGACCACATGCTCGCCCTCGCCGCCCAGCTCAAGCTAGGCGACCGCGCCGCCGCGGTCCTCCGGCTCTGCGCCCGTCCCATCGAACCCACAAAAGCGAAGGACCCCGCCGCCGCCCTCCTCTTCCGCCTCAACGAAGAAGAGCGCCACCTCCGCCAAATCCTCCGCCGCAAGTGGGGCGTAGCCGCCGAACGACTCGCGCCCCGTTTACGCTCCTGGCAGGTCACCGATGGCCGAAATCATTAAAGCCGCCTCCCCCAAGCTCGTCAAGAAGGACTCTTACTTGGCCATGCTCAACGCCGTCGCCATCCTCGACGCCGCCCGCGAGCAAGGCCGCGCCATCCTCCGCGAAGCGGAATCCCAACGCGCGGAAATCTTCGCCGCGGCTCGCGCCGACGGCCTCGCCGACGGCCTCCGCGCCTACCTCGCCGAAACTCGCCAACTCGAATCCGCCCTCGCGGCCTTCTACAAAAACTCCGAACCCGCCCTCATCCGTCTCTCCCTCGGCATCGCCCGCAAGCTCCTCGGCGTCGAACTAGCCACCCGCCCCGCCGCCATCGCCGACCTCGTCCGCGATTCCCTCGCCGGCGTCCGCCACGCCCGCCGCGTCACCATCGCCGTCCACCCCTCCCAAGTCGAGCCCCTCAAAGCTCACGCCACCACCCTCGAACTCGCCGCCTCCTGCGAAGTCCAAATCGTCGGCCGCGAAGACATCGACCCCCTCGGCTGCCTCATTGATTCCGACTGTGGCATCATCGACGCCCGGCTCGAAACCCGCCTCTCGACCCTCGAACGCGCCCTCCTCCCCACCCGGAGGACGCCATGATCCCCAACCTCGACCACCTCCTCACCCAACTCGCCGAAGCCCCTTCCGTCGAAACCAAAGGTCGCATCAAAGAGGTCGTCGGCCTCGTTGCCCGCGCCCGCATCCCCGAAGCCTTCGTCGGCGAACTCTGCGAAATTCGCAATCCCCGCTCGAAAACCTCCGTCCTCGCCGAAGTCAGCGGCTTCGCCGACGGCGACGCCCTGCTCATGCCCCTCGGCTCGCTCGAAAACATCGGTCCCGCCAGCGAGGTCATCCCCCTCGGCCGCGGCCTCACCGTTCGCGTCGGCCCCGAACTCCTCGGCCGCGTCCTCAATGGCCTCGGCGAACCCATGGATACCCGCGACAAGGGTCCGCTGCTCTGCACCGAAGAGTACCCCGTCATGGCCCCCGCGCCCGATCCCCTCCGCCGCATCCGCGTCACCAAACCCCTCTCCCTCGGCGTCCGCGTCATTGACTCCATGCTCACCTGCGGCGAAGGCCAACGCGTCGGTCTCTTCGCCGCCGCCGGCGTCGGCAAAAGTACGTTGATCGGCATGATCGCCCGCAACACCGAAGCCGACGTCAACGTCATTGGCCTCATCGGCGAACGCGGCCGCGAAGTCCGCGACTTCATCGAACACGATCTCGGCCCCGCCGGCATGGCCCGCAGCGTCATCGTCTGCGCCACCTCCGACCAACCCTCCCTCGTCCGTCTGAAAGGCGCCTACGTCGCCACCGCCATCGCCGAATACTTCCGCGACCAGGGCCTCAAAGTCCTCCTCATGATGGACTCCGTCACCCGCTTCGCCCGCGCCCAACGCGAGGTCGGCCTCGCTTGCGGAGAGCCGCCCGCCCGCGCCGGCTACACCCCTTCCGTCTTCGCCGAACTCCCCAAACTCCTCGAACGTTCCGGCAACTCCGACAAGGGCTCCATCACCGCCTTTTACACCGTCCTCGTCGCTGGCGACGACATGAACGAACCCGTCGCCGACGAAGTCCGCTCCATCCTCGACGGCCACATCATCCTCTCCCGCGACCTCGCCGCCCGCGGCCACTACCCCGCCATCAGCGTCCTCGATAGCGTCAGCCGCGTCATGCGCGCCGTCATGGATAAAGCTCATTGCGACGCCGCCAACAAGCTCCGCGAAACCCTCGCCGCCTACGAAAAGTCCCGCGACCTCATCCTCCTCGGCGCTTACGAGTCCGGCTCCGACCCCGTCACCGATCGCGCTATCGCCTACATGGCCGACATCGACGCCTTCCTCAAACAGCCCACCGACGAGAAATCCGACTTCGACGAAACCGCCGCCGCCCTCCGGGAGATGTTCTAATGCCTCTCTTCCGCTACCGTCTCGAAGCCCTGCTCGATCAAAAGCGCGAAGCCAAAACCGCCGCCGAAACCGCCCTCGCCGCCTGCCGTGCCGAAGAGCGCCAAGCCCGCGCCCGCCTCGTCGAACTCGAAGCCGCCGCCACCGCCGCCGCCGAACGCAAACGCCTCGCTCGCGAAACGTCCTACGTCAACAACGACACGATCGAAAACATCCTCGCCCGTCGCAACGACGTCACCATCTACGCCCGCCTCCTCGACGACGCCAAGGGCGGTGTCATGTCCCAGCGCCTTTTTATCGAAGAACTCGCCGAACTTTCCGAAGCCGCCCTCGCCGCCGTCTCAGAAGCCTCCCGCGAACTCGAAGTCCTGCTCAAACATCGCGCCAAAGCCGAAGCCCGCTTTCTCGCCGAAGCCGATCGCAAAGAGACCCTCGAACAGGAAGAAATCGCCGCCGCCATGTTCGAAAACCGGAGGCGTTCATGAAGGCTAAACCCATCGCCCCCGCCCCGCTCCTGAAGCGCCCCGTCAAGCCCGAAGAACCCAAGAAGCCCGAACTCTTCGCCCAACTACTCGAACAAAAAATCACTCCCCTCGATCTTCCGGTCGAAGAGACCCCACCACCTCCGCCCACCAACACCGTCGAACGCATCACCGCCCTCGCCACCGAAATCAGCGCCAAAATCGAACCCGCCGCCGTCGGCCCCATCACCATCAAATTCGACGCCAAAACCTTCGATGGCCTCGAAGTCCAAATCTCCCGCGAGCGCGGCCAACTCGCCGTCCGTCTCGTTTCTCAGACGCCCGAGGTCGCCCAAATTCTCACCTCCAACGTCGAAAATCTCCGCCACCGCCTCGAAGAACGCGGCTACCGCCAGGCCATCATCCAAGTGCAAAGAACTCGCCGCGCCGCCCCCCCGCCCAAGGAGCAAAAGCAATGGCAGTAGCCGCTCGCCTTGCCTCTTACCGCCGCGCCGAACTCCCCTTGCGCAACTGGTTCGCCGCCGCCTTCCCCGCCGCGCCCCAATGGGAACTCTGGCTCTCCGATGTCGCCGCCGCCCTGCTGCAACGCCCCGGCCGCCTCCGCGTCCGCCTCGAACGCTCCAATCTAACCGACCCCAAAGCCAAGCCCGACGGCGTTCGCTTTGAAGAGGAGTTGCTCACCTTCGGCCGCGACGAGTCGAACAAAGTCGTCCTCCCCGAACCCGCCATCACCCGCCACCACGCCCGCCTCTATCGGGAAGGCGCCCGCCTCATGCTCGAAGATCTCGACTCGGCTTTGGGCACCCTCGTCAACCAACGCCGCATGGTCGCCACCGGCCGCTCCGAACTCACCGACGGCGACGAATTCGTCATCTTCCCCCATCGCTTCCTCGTCCGCCTCGAACGCGAATGGCTGCCCGAAAGCGAAGTCCATCTCGGCGAAGCCTTCGAATGGCCCGCCGCCAGCCTCGACTTCCACTCCTCCATCCCCGCCGGCTGGAGCCTGTTCCCATTGACCATCGAACCCGTCGGAGCCGTCCTCAGCCTCGTCGTCGCCGACGCCTTCCTTGAAGAACTTTGCACCCGCGCCCTGGCCCCCCCTGGCCCCCGCCCCGCCGGCCTCACCCCCGGCCGCGAAGCCATCATCGAACTCCTCCTCCTCACCGCTCTCGAACGCGCCAATCGCGATCTAGCCCTGCCCTTCCAGCTCTCGCTCGGCCGCCGCGGCACCCCCCCGATTGACCCCTCCGAAGGCCTCGCCGTCGGCGCCACGCTGAACCTGGGCGACCTCCGCGGCGCTTTCCGCCTCTTCCTCCCCTGGCCCGCTCTCGCCCGCATGCAGGCTGCCTACGCCGGCCCTAAACCCACCGTCCCCCCCGACCTCGCCTACTCGCTCCGCCTCTCCGCCGGCACGGTCGAACTATCCGCCGCCGAACGCGCCTCGCTCGAAATCGGCGACGTCATCCTCTACCACCCCGCCCCCGCCGTCCTCTTCCTGGACCGCGACGACCAAGGCTGGCAAGCCTCGACGCCAACCCCCAACCAATACAAGCTCGCGCAAAGGATCTCTATGGAAAGCCCTACCCTTCTCGACGAACTCCCCCTTCGTCTCCACCTCATCATCGACGAAAAAGAACTCACCTGGGCCGAAGTCTCCCGCCTCGTCCCCGGCTCCATTCTCGATCTCGACCGCGACCCCCGCGACCCCGTCAAACTCGCCGTCAACGGTCGCGTCCTCGGCACTGGCGAACTCGTCGAAATCGAAGGCCGCCTCGGCGTCAAACTTCTGACCTGGGGCAACTCATGACCGGAGACAACCCCATCTTCGATTTCCTAAAAGTCATGACCGTCCTCGCCGGCGTCCTCGCCCTCGCCTGGGCCGGCCTCCGCTGGGGCCTCCCCCGCTTCATCGCCCCGGCCTCCACCGGCCCCATTCAAGTCATTGCCCGGCAATCCCTCGAACCCCGCAAAACGCTATATATCATTCGCACCGGCGGTCGCGATCTCCTCCTCGCCGCCTCCGAATCCGGCGTCTCCGTCCTCCGCGAATGGGAAGGTCCCCATGGGCAATAGCCTCTCGAATCCCGTCGTCCTCGTCATCGTCCTCGGAGCCATGTCCCTGGCTCCGTTCGCGCTCATCATGCTCACCTCCTTCGTCAAGGTGTCGGTCACGCTCTCCATCCTCCGCAACGCCCTCGGCACCCAACAAGTGCCCGCTAACCAAGTCATCACCGGCCTCTCGTTCATCCTCACGCTCTTCATCATGAGCCCCGTCGCCACCCGCATGTATGAAGCCGCCGGCCCCATTCCCGGCACCCCCGGCATCTTTACCGAAGCCAGCGTCAAAGGCCTCTTCGACGCCGCCGACCGCGGCAAAGAACCCTTGCGAAAATTCCTCGCCCGCCACAGCCACGTCAAAGACCGCGCCCTCTTCATGGAACTCTCCGCCCGCCTCGAACAACAATCCCGCCCCCCCGGCGAAACGGTAACGCCGATCGACAAAGAAGACTTCCGCGTCCTTATCCCGTCCTTCGTCACCAGCGAACTCAAAAACGGATTCCTCATCGGATTCCTCATCTTCCTGCCCTTCTTAGTTGTCGACATGGTCGTCGCCAACATCCTCCTCGCCATGGGCATGAGCATGCTCTCTCCGAGTGTCGTCTCCCTCCCCTTCAAGCTCTTACTCTTCGTCATGGTCGACGGCTGGTACATGATCGTCCGCGGCCTCGTCCTCAGTTACCTCTGAAACCCTATGGATTCCGACGCCATTCTCCGACTCCTCCGCGAAGGCCTGCTCCTCGTGCTCACGGTCTCCGCCGTCCCCATGCTCGTCGCCATGGCCATCGGCCTCATGACGAGCCTCCTCCAGGCCACCACCCAGATCCAGGACCAAACCATTGGCTTCGTTCCGAAATTAGTCGCCGTCTTCGGAGCCCTCGCCCTCGCCGGCCCCTGGATGCTCTGGCAGGTCGTCCGCTTCACCGCCGTGATTTTCGAAACCATCGCTCTCATCAAGTAAATGGACCTGATCGCCACAGCCCAACGCCTCCTCGCCGTCGCCGGCGTCCGCGTCAATCTCGAAACCTACCTTCTCCTCTTCGGCCTCGTCCTCGCTCGCCTCCTCCCGGCCATCCTCCTCGCCCCATTCTTCGGCGGCCAATCCGTCCCGCCCCGCGTCCGCGTCGGCCTCGCCGCCATGATCGCCGCTCTCGTCCTCCCCCACATCTCCCAAGCCCCCGCCACCCCCTTCTCGACCATGCTCTACGTCGCCCTCCCCAGCGCGGCATGCACCAACTCAACTACGTCGCCCCCCAACTCCCTCGCCCCGCCTCGCTCCTCGGCCAGCTCCAAATCCAAGCCGCCATCGCCCTCTTCATCGCCAGCAACGGCCATCTCCTCTTCCTCAGCGCCCTCGCCAAAAGCTTCCTCACCCTCCCCCTCCTCAGCTTTCCGAAGATCGGCCCCGGCTCCACCGCCCTCCTCGAAGCCGCCGTCCGCCTCAGCGCCAACTCGCTCGTCATCGCCCTCCAAATCGCCGCCCCCCTGCTGATCGTCCTCCTCCTCATCGACATCTCCTTCGGCATGCTCAACCGCATCGCCAACCAGATCAACGTCCATCAGGAATCCCAACCCGTCAAAGCCCTCGTCGGCCTCGGCGTCTTTCTCTTGATGCTCGGCTTCCTCATCTCCCGCGTCCAGTTCTACCTCGGCGGCATGATGACTTCGGTCGAACAAATGGCCGCAACTTTAGCCACGTCCCCCCGATAACAAACCAGCCCCCTATGATCCCCAAAATCGGCAGCATCCCCATCCCTGGCCTCACCCCCACCTCCGCCCCAGACCGCGGTGCCGCCGAGCCGACCCCGTCTCCCCGCACCCCGGCCCCCGCCCCGAACAACGCCCGCCTCGCCTCCTCCCCCGAAGCCCAAGCCCAGCGCGCCGACTTCCTCAGCACCCCGCCCCAAAACTTCGACGACCAATACTGGGCCGCCCAACCTCCCGCCGTCCAAGCCCTCCGCAACATCGACGATCTCGACGAACGCCAACGCCTCGCCGGCTCCCTCATGGCCGCCGGCTACAAAATCGACGTACCCATCATGGTCTGGGGCTGGGGCGCGCAAAACACGACCAATCTCCGTCAAGCCTACGGCTACACCTGGGTCCCCCACGCCATGCAGGAAGCCATCAAAATCGCCCCCGGCCTCACCATGCCCGGCGTCGACGCCTACGATCCCAACAATCCCCCGCCCGATTCCATCCTCGTCGCCAACCCCCGCCCCACCCCCTCCGGCTTCACCCCCGGCCCCTCCGACGCCGAAGTCGAATCCGCCGACGGCGAAAAGTTCTCCCTCCCCGACCAACTCCTCTCCACCTCCGAACAAGCTCTCGCCGTCAAACGCCGTCTCGCCGACCTCGGCTTTAAGGATCTCCCCCTCGCCGAACAGCCCCCCGCCAAACCCTACAAAGTTCACTGGCGCGAAGAACCCCGCCGCACCTACTCCGTCGGCGGCCTCAACGTCGGCCTTCTGATGGACTCCCTCGCCCGCAACATCCACCAAGACGAACTCCGTGCCCTGCTCAAAAAAACCCTTCTAAATGTCGAGTGAAAAAACCGAACAACCCTCGGATCAAAAAATTCGCGAAGCTCGGAAGAAAGGCCAAGTCTTCCAAAGCCGCGACATCACCCAGGCCCTCGCCTTCCTCACCGGTGCCGGCATCGTCGCCGGTGCTGGCACGCTTTTCGTTACCCAACTCGCCGGCTTCCTCCGCCAAAGCCTCCAACCCGAACTCCTCGCCGCCCCCCTCGATCCCGCCTTCCTCCTCGAACGCCTCGGTGCCGCCTTCACCCGCTGGCTCATCCTCTCCCTTCCTGTCGCCGCCGCCCTCGCCCTCGTCACTGGCCTCACCATCTTCCTTCAAGTCAAAAGTCTCTTCTCGCCGGAAATCATCATCCCCAAGTTCGACAAGCTCAACCCCATCGCCGGCTTCCAAAACATTTTCTTCAAAGGCAAGACGTACATCACCCTCGTCAAAAGCCTCGTCAGCTTCACGGTCGTGCTCACCGTCGCCTACTTCTACATCCGGGACGCCCTCTTCGCCATCACCCTCGCCTCCCGCCTCCCCGTCTTTGAAGCTGCCAGCCTCGCCGGGGACCTCCTCGCCGGCCTCCTCCTCCGCGTCGGCGGCGTATTCCTCGTCCTCGGCGGAGCCGACTACCTCCTTCAAAAGAAGCTCTACATGAAGGACCAAATGATGAGCAAGGAAGACGTCAAGCAGGAGTACAAACAGAACGAAGGCGACCCCCACATCAAGCACCAACGTCGCCATCTCCACGAAGAAGCCCTTAAAGGCGGAGCCATCGTCAACGTCCCCAAGGCCGACGTTGTCGTCGTCAATCCCACCCACGTCGCCGTCGCCCTCTCCTACGACCGCGAGTCCATGAACGCCCCCCGCGTCGTCGCCAAGGGCTCCGGCGATCTCGCCGCCCGCATCCGCGCCCTCGCCGAGGAACACAAGGTCCCCATCCTCCAGAACATTGCCCTCGCCCGCTCTCTCCACACCGTCGAACTCGAACACGAAATCCCCGAAGAACTCTTCGACGCCGTCGCCGAAGTGCTCCAGTGGGTCTACGAACTTCGCCAACAAGCGGAAGCCAAATCATGAGCGTAAAAGTCCAATACACCATCCCCGGCTGGGAGCCTTCCCCCTCCGCCGCGCCCCTCCCAGACACCGCCCCCGTCGTCTTCGAAGAGCGTCTCCGCCAACTCGGCCGCCCCGCCGCCACCACCTGGCAGCAGGTCCTCCACCTCGACTCCCCCCAACCCGGCGACCTCGCCCTGCCCCCTCCCCCCCGGCCCTTCGCCCACGTTTATTCCGACCCCGCTGAAGACCGTCGCCGCTGGCAAGGCCTCCTTCGCCGCCATCTCACCTCCCCCGCTCCCGCCACCCCCGAAGTCGCCCGTATGCTCGCCGCCCTCGCCCGCATGGAGCAAAACGAAATGGAAATCGAAACCCGCATGACCATCGAGTCGCAGGAGTAACCATGGCCACCTGGACCGAAGAAGACGCCTACCTCATCGCCGAACGCGCCCACGAATGGGCCATGCAAGGCGCCCACGAAGAAGCCGCCATCCTGCTCACCGGCCTCGTCGCCGCCGTCCCCCACTACCCCTACGCCCGCCGCGCCCTCGCCGCCATCTACCTCCAAAACGATCACCCCGCCCAAGCCCTCGCCACCCTCGACGCCTCCCCCGTCCTCAGCCAGGATTCGGACGCCCGCCAACTCCGCCTCGAAGCCCTCCTCGCCCTCGGCCGCCGCCAGGAAGCAGAACGCGAATTCGCCCTCCTCCGCCCCGGCCTTGACCCCGCTCAACTCCAACGCCTCTACTGGCGCTTCGAAAACGCAACAAAAGAAGCAACCTGAAGCCACCCCCGCCGATAACTGGGGCGTCGAAGCAAGAGCTTCACAACAAAAAAGGAGATCAAGAAAATGTCAAGTGTTTCCGGACCCAGCAGCCAAGGCCCCGTCGCTATGCACGGCACGGCTTCCATCACGATGCGCGCCGAGTTGAAGTTGAACGACCTCGCCGCCACCCCAGAAAGAATGGCCGAGATCAACGAAGTCGCCATGAAGGCGTTCCACACTGCCTCTTCCACTAACCACTCCGCCCCCGCTTCCTCCCCCGGCACCTTCGGCAACTTCCTGAACAACGTCGACGCCAGCTTCGAAGCCAAAATGCAGCAAATGGGTGAAATCGGCGCGAAGTTCGACGCCATGGAGTCCGAATCCCTCCGCCTTCTCACGAGCTCCAAACCCGGCGACAAAGAGAAAGGCCAACTCCTCAACGACAAACTCAAGGCCATGCGCGATGCCGTCTCCAACTGGATCAAGGCTCAGGGCGAAGCCGCCAACACGGTTATCCGCAACGCGAAAAACGGTTAGGAGCCTCACTGCCCATGTCGAGCCCTTCTCAGCGTTTTGATGCAACCTCCGAGTCCGACGTCGACCGGATTGCCGACGACATCCTCGAACTCTGCGCCTTCACGGGCAGCCAGTTCTACGAGCAAGGCCTGCATCAAGACGCTCGGAGCATGTTCCTTCACGTCGTCGCTCTCAACGACAAATCCTATCTCGGCCACGCCGGTCTCGGTGCCCTCGAACTGATCGAGGGCAACGACCAGGCCGCCCGCGAATACCTCGAAACCGCCTACGCCTGCAACCCGCGCGACATCATCGTCTGCGGCAACCTCGGTGAAACACTCGTCCGCCTCGGCCATCCCCGCGACGCTGCCCGCTTCCTCCGCGAAGCCGCCGCCCTCGACCCCGCCGAAACAGACTCCTATGCCAATCGGGCCCGCGCCATCCTGGCCGCCCTGCCCAACGACTAACTAGCCTCCAGGAAAAAGGAACCCATCATGAACCCACTTTTAAAAGCCGTCGCGCCCGCCATCTCGGGCCTTATCCCAGGCGCAGGACCGCTCATCGGCATCGGCCTCCAACTCATCCAAGGCCTCCTCGGCAACAAAGACCTCAAAGGTGCCGAAGAAGTCCTCGGTCTCCTCGAAAACTTCATGAAGAAAGGGCCAGGCTCCGAGACCGCCCCCAACGCCCAAGCCAACCCGGCCCAAGCCCAACCCTTCACCCTCCCCCCCAACCTCCCCCCCAACCTCCCCCCGGGCACCACCGTCGAAATCGAGGTCCGCACCTCCAAGCCCAGCGGCAAGCCCATCCCTCACGAACAACTACCCGAAGTCGATGGCAGCCCCGCCGGCGACCAGATGCTCTCCCAGAAAGCCAGCTCCATGGTCGAAGGCTCTGAAGCCAACAAGGCCAAGGCCCTCACCCCCGGATCCAACGATTGGACCACCATCATGTGGGCCATGTACTCCAACCCCAACGTCCACTACAACGCCGACACCCAACGCTTCTTCGCCAAAACCGAAGGCGGCGGCAAAATTGACCTCGGCTCCCTCGAAGAGATGAAGCAAGCCACCGGTGGCGACTTCAATCGGAACAACCCCGTCGGCATGGGCAAAATCAAAGCAGCCCTCGACGAAAAAATGGCCGGAGCCTCCAGCAGCCCCGAAGTCAGCAGCGTCATCTACCGCGTCACCACCGCCGCCGCCAAATCCGACGACACCGAAGCAACCTCGAAGGAACCCAAGGAAGCCAAGAAATACGGCCGCGCCGAAATCGACAAGTTCAAGGCCGACCTCAAAGCCGCCGAGGACGCCCAAGACCTCATGGTTCAATATCGAGCCTCCGCCGAGGTCAGCTACTCCTCCTTCGGCAGCAACGCATAAGGACCCATGATGCCCGAAACCTGGGATTCTCAACTGACCCCGGAAGCAGCCCGCAGGCTGCTCTCCGGGGCCACCCCATTGCGCGAAGCCATGGGCGTGCCTGTCTCGGAACTCCTCCAGATGGCCGCCGTCGCCCACGAACTCTGGAGCCAGGGCCGCTGTCAGGAAGCTGACACCCTCTACCGCGGCATCGTCGCTCTCGATGCCTCCGTCCCCTGGGGCCACGCCGGCCTCGGCCTCTCCGCTCTCGAAGCCGAAGACTTCCCTGCTGCCGAAGCCCATCTCCGCCGCGCCCTCGCCGCCGGCCCCGATGACCCCGCTATCCAGGTCAATCTCGCCGCCTGCCTCCTCCGTCTCGACCACCTCGCCGACTCCCTCAAAATGCTCGTCGAAGTCGTCGAAAAACATCCCCAACATCCGGCCGCCCTCCGCGCCGCCGCCATCCTCAACGGCCTCGGCCACGCCGCCGCCGAACTCGTCAAACCATGATCGAAAAACTCAAACTCCAATTCGATTCCATCCGGAACGAAATCGTCGCCGGCCAACTCGCCGCCGTCATCACCCGCTACAGCGACCTCGTCCTCGTCATGGCCATCGCCTGCATGGTCGGCATGATGATCGTCCCCCTCCCCACCTTCATCCTCGACATCCTTCTCACTGTCAACATCACCGCCGCCGTCACCCTCCTGATGGTCTCCATCTACATCGCCGACACCACCCAAATCGCCTCGTATCCCACCCTCCTCCTCATCACCACCCTCTACCGCCTCTCCCTCGATATCTCCGCCACCCGCCTTATCCTCCTCCAAGCCGACGCCGGCGAAGTCATCTACTCCTTCGGCAACTTCGTCGTCCAAGGCAACTTCGTCGTCGGCGCCGTCATCTTCCTCATCATCACCCTCGTCCAGTTCATCGTCATCACCAAAGGCGCCGAACGCGTCGCCGAAGTCGCCGCCCGCTTCACCCTCGACGCCATGCCCGGCAAGCAGATGTCCATCGACGCCGACCTCCGCGCCGGCATCCTCGACTTCAAACAAGCCCGCACCCGTCGCGAAGCCCTCGCCCGCGAAAGCCAGTTCTACGGTGCCATGGACGGTGCCATGAAGTTCGTCAAAGGCGACGCCATCGCCGGCATCGTCATCACCGTCATCAACATCGTCGGCGGCCTCGTCATCGGCGTCGCCATGAACGGCATGTCCGCCCTCGAAGCCCTCGAAACGTACTCCATCCTCACCATCGGTAACGGCCTCGTCTCCCAAATCCCCGCCCTCCTCATCGCCATCTCCGCCGGCATGGTCGTCACCCGCGTCGCCGCCGATACGCCGGAAACCAACCTCGGCAAAGAGATCGGTGGCCAAATCCTCGCCCAGCCCAAAGCCATCTCCATCACCGCCGGCCTCCTCTTCCTCCTCGCCCTCACCCCCGGCCTCCCGAAGATCCCCTTCTTCCTCCTCGCCGGCCTTGCCGGTGCCGTCGGCTACGGCCTCTATCGCGGCAAAAATAACGAAGCCGACGCAGCCGAAGCCAAAAAGCCGGAACTCGAATCCCGCGCTCCAGACTTCTCCCCCACCACCCCCATCATGCTCGTCGTCAGTGAGGATCTCGCCGCCTTCATCGACCCCGCCACCCCCTCCGGCAAAGCCTTCTCCGATACCCTCCGCGAACTCCGCCACACCCTCTACTACGAAACCGGCGTCCCCTATCCCCCCATCAAAGTCTTCTCCCGCCCCATGGCCAGCCCCGGGTCTTACCACGTCTTACTCAACGAAATCCCCGCCGCCACCGGCCAACTCCGCGCCGATCTCGTCCTCGTCGGCGCCGCCCAACGCGACGTCGCCATCTACGGCCTCAAAGGCGAGGAAACCCGCAATCCCGCCACCGGCCGCCCCGCCCTCTGGCTCAGCCGAGACCTCGTCGACCGCGTCAAATCCCTCAAACTCGCCCTCTGGGAACCCCACGAAGTCCTCCTCCTCCACCTCGGCCACTTCATGCGCTCGAACGCTCAGGAGTTCGTCGGCGTCCAGGAAACCCAGTGGCTCGTCAGCCAACTCAAACAGATCTTCCCCAGCCTCGTCGACGAGGTCGCCCCCAAGCCCATCTCCTACCAGATCCTCACCGAAGTCCTCCGTCGCCTCGTCGAAGAACACGTCTCCATCCGCGATCTCAAATCCGTCCTCCAGTCCCTCTCCGAAGTCGGCCGCTCCATCACCGACCCCGTCGAACTCGTCGAACACGTCCGCTCCGGCATGAAACGAAACATCTCCTTCAAAGCCTCCGAAGGCAAAACCACCCTCTTCGTCTACCGCCTCGATGCCGACTTCGAAGACATGTTCCGCAACTCCATCCGCTACGGCCCCGCCGGCCAGCAGATCCAAATGGAATCCAGCATGATCCAGCAAATCCGCGCTTCCGTCCAAGCCGTCATCGGCAACCTCCCCGCCACGGCCCAACGCCCCGTCATCCTCACCGACAAGGACATTCGGCCCTTCGTCTTCCGCCTCCTCCAGTCCCACTTTCCGGACCTCACCGTCCTCAGCTTCGACCAGATCAGTCCGCAAATCCGGCCCCAGCATCTCGCCTTCATCGATGCCGCCGCCACCAAAAAGGTAACCCGATGACCAAACCCAATTTCCAAGTCCCCGCTCCCGAAAACTTCCCCCAACTCGAACGCGTCTTCGCCGTCGGCCAACTCGAACCGTTTCTCAAGCTCATCGAGGACCGTCGCTCAACGCTCCGCGCCCTCGTCGCCGCCAAGGACGCGGACGCCCGCCGCGCCACCGCCGCCCTCGCCGCCTATGACCTCGGCCTCGCCCTGATTCAACGCATCGATCAGATTCGTCAGCAACTCGCAACTTCCGCCCCCGCCGCCCGATAACTCAGGCAAGGAGAAACCAAATGCCCCTCGACAAAGTCAACAACACCGGTGGCGTCTACGAAACCGGCGGCGAGCCAGAACTAACCGCTAAAAAGCCCAGCAAACTTGGGGCCTTCATGGGCGGACTCGGCAAAGTCGCCTCCGTCGCCGCGGGCGTCATGCTCCCCGGCGTCGGACCCATCGTCGGCGGCATCCTCGGCGGCAAAAGCCTCGGCGTCCCCACTAACTTTTCCGGCGGCATGCTCGGCTCCGATTCTGCCCAGTTCCTGCAGTACCAACAGCAGATGACCATGGAGATGCGGGCCTTCGAACTCGCCTCCACCATTCTCAAAAACCGCCACGACGCCTCCATGTCGGCCATCCGCAACATGAAGGGCTAACCATGCGCAACAAACTCCAAACCACCACCGACGAAATCGCCTTCCTCATGGAAGCCGGCATCGTCTATCGCGACGCCCACGAATTCAAAGAAGCCGAAACCGTCTTCCGCGGCGTCCGCGAACTCCTCCCGTCGAGCGAAGTCCCCGACGTCGCCCTCGGCACTCTGCGCTTCGAGCAGGGCGACCTCCCCGGCGCCGTCAAACACTACCGCCAGGCCCTGGACAAGAATCCCCAAAGCGCTTACGCCCACTCCCACCTCGGCGAAGCCCACCTCTTTCTCCGCCAGTCCCCCGAAGCCCGCGAACACCTCCAACGCGCCATCGCCCTCGACCCCCGCGGCGATACCGGCAAGTTCGCCCGCGGCCTCGTCGAACTCCTCGCCATAGTCGAGAGAGGATAGTCGTTATGGAGATCAAGCGCGTAGCCCCGCAAACCCCGCCGACCGCCGCTTCGGTCGACTCCGCCGCCCCCGCCAAAGCCTTCGCCGATAAACTCGAAGCGGCCGCCCCATCGGCCACACCCACGGCGACTCTCGATAGCCTCCTCGACCGCGCCGCCGAACGCATGGGCGGCCTCCCCGAAGGTGCCCGCGAAGCCCTCAAAACCCAGCTTGCCGCCGACCCCTTCTTCCAAAGCCGGCTCACCCGCTACCTCGAAAAACAGGGCGAATGAAGTTGGAAATCGAAATCTCCATCGAAACCCTCGCCACGGCCCGCCATCAGGTCGTCCGCGTCCCCATCGCCGAACGCCTCACCCTCGGCCGCGGACCCGATAGCCCCGTCCTCCTCGAAGGCACCCAAATCTCCCGCGAGCATCTCGTCATCGCCGCCGCCGGCCCCCAACTATCCCTCTGCAACCTTAGCGCCAACGGCACCGCCATCAACGGAGCCCCCATCGCCACCGGCTACTGGCAACCCCTCGGCCCTGGCGATCTCATCCAGGTCCCCGGCTACAACCTCGCCTTCACCCTCCTCGGCCAAGCCACCCCCAGCACCCCCACTCCCTCCCGCGTCCCTACTCTCAACTCCAGCGAGAAAACCGTCCTCGTCCTCCTCGCCGCCGCCCTCCTTATCACCCTTACTTTTTGGAAGCTTTAAGATATTTCTCCCGCTCCTCCTGCAGCCCCGCCCATCGGCGCGACGGCTTCTCTCCCGCCTTCGGGGCCGCCGTTCGCGCCAGGGCCTGATCAATCGCCGCCACCGCTCCCGCCGCGTCCCCCGTCTGAAACAGCGCCATCGCGATGAACTCATCCGTCATCAGGTTGTCTTTCCCCGTCCGCCGCGCAAATCCCAGCGCCTTCCTGGGGTCCCGCAACGCAGTCACTTGCGTCGTCAATAACCACCGCGCCGCGTCCAACAACTGTCCGTCGCTCGCCCCCGGCTTCTCTGCCAACTTCACCATGAAAGCAATCCCTTCTTGTGCCGCCCACTGGCCTTCCACCGTCGTCGCCAGCAAATCCCCCAGCCGAACCTGCGCCTCCGCCCGATACACCGCATGCAGCGCGTTCCCCGGCTCCATCGCCATCAACCGCGCATAAATTGAATCCAACCGCCGAAACGCCGCCGCCGCCGCCGGCTTGTTTCCCGCATACCCCTGCACTATCCCCGTGTTGCGATACGGCGTCGTCGTCTGGTACAGCGCCGCCGCGTTCAGCGGATCGCCCGCGGAAATCCCCTCCAAAATCTCCGCCGCCGCCACAAAGTCCGCGATCGCCGCCGCATACTGCCCCGTCTGCCCCAAGTCCCAGCCCCGGTTCATCAGCACCCCCGCACGCAGCCGCCGTACCTCCCGATCCTCCTTCTCCGGCCCCGGAATCGCCGCCAGCGCCCCCAACGCCGCCTCATAATCTCGCAACGCCGCCTGCGGATCCCCCATCGATTGGTTCATCGCGCTGGTCTGATAATTGACCGTCAAAATCCGCAACACCCGCGCCGTCCCCGGCAGCTTCCTTAAAATCTCTCGCGCCCGCAGGATCTCGGCCTGCGCTCCCGTCCCGCCAGAAGCAATCCATCCCCCGGATTGCCCCATATGCCGCCCCAACGTCTGGTGCGCCGACGCCGTCTCAATCGCCAATTCCTCATCCCCCGGCGTCTCGGCCAGCAGTCGGTCAAACTCCGCCACCGCCTGCCGTGCCCGCGGAACCCCATCGTTCTCCTTCACGGTCGTAAACGTCTCCAACCCCCCAATCTGCATCCAAACCCGCGCCCGCGTAAGCTGCGCCCGCCGGTCATTCCCCACCGGTTCCACCAGCGCCAGCGCCTTTCGGTAACTCGCCATCGCCTCTTCCCGCTTCCCTAAGTTCGCCTCGAACGGATTCCCCAATACATTCCCCGCCCGCAGATACCCCTCCGCTAACTCGCTCTGTAACTCCTTATCCCGCCCCTTACTCGCGCTCAGCCGGTCCAGATAACCCAACGAGCGCTGCGCCATCTCCGCCCGCACCGGCGTCGACCCCGGCAGTTTCTGCACCGACGTATACAAATCAAACAACAAATATTTCGCCAGTTGCCGCGTCTCGTTGAACCGAGCCTCCGCCACCCGCGCCTGCCAAGTCGTCCCCGCCACCCCCGCCAGCAGCAACGCCACCGATCCCGCCCCCGCCGCCACCCCCGCCTTATGCCGCCGCAAAAATTTGCCGATCCGATAAACCGCCCCTGCCTTCACTGCCAACACCGGCTCCCCCGCCAAATACCGCCCAATATCGTCCGAAAACTGCTCTACTGACCCATACCGCTCGGCCGTCGATTTCGCCAGCGCCTTCAAAACAATGCTGTCGAGATCCCCTCGCAACTTCGCCGCCAGGCTGCCCGGTGTCTCCCCCCGCAACTCCGCAATCGCCTCCGGGCTCTCGGAATCCGTCTCCGCCGACCGCCCCGGACTCGACGGAAAATTCGGATCCGCCGTCGTTATCGCGTGAATCAAATTCGCCGGACTCAACGTAAACGGATCATACGGCGACCGTCCGCAAAGTAATTCATACAGAATCACCCCCAACGAATAGACATCCGAACTCACCGATATCCGCGCTCCCCGCACCAGCTCCGGGCTCGCATACAGCGGCGTCAGAAACAAACCCGCCGTCATCGTCAATTCCGTCGCTTCCGTCTGGCTCCGCACCACCGTCGCAATCCCGAAGTCCAGTAACTTAGGCTCTCCTTCCGGCGTAACCATAATGTTGCTAGGCTTCAAATCCCGATGAATCACCAGATGCTGATGCGCGTAAGTCACTGCCTCGCAAATCTTCCGGAAGATCTCCAGCCGCGCCCTCACCCCCAGCCGCCGCTCGTCGCAATGCGCGTCCAGCCGCGTCCCCGCCACGTAGTCCATCACCAGGTACGGCCGCCCGTCCTCGGTCAACCCCCCGTCCAACAGCCGGGCAATATTCGGATGCTCCATCCCCGCCAAAATCTGCCGTTCCCGGTAAAACCGATCAATCAAAGCCTTCGATCCCGGCCCCGCCCGAATCACCTTGATCGCCACTTTCATCTCGAACTGCTGGTCCGCCCGCGTCGCCAGGTACACGGTGCCCATCCCGCCCTCCCCCAACTCCCGCTCCAAAGCATACGGCCCCACCGTCGCCAACTCCGCCTTCGCCCCCCGACCCACCGGATGCAACGGCTCCAAATCCGTCCCCGCCTCAAACGCCGCCACCAGCGAAATCACCTCCGCCCGCACCTCCTCCTCCACCCCCGCCAGTCGCGCCTCCCGCTCCGCCGGGTCCAGCCCAACCACCTGGTGAAATAACGTCTCCGCCTGCCTCCAGTTATCGAGTGCCATCGTTTAGGGAATTAACTCCGTTACTGGTACTAACCGATAACTATAACCTTGCTCATTCAGTCCTTGCACGATCCGATTCGCCGAGTTCATGTCCACATCCCCCCGCCGACCCGTCGTCGTCTCTTCTATCGTCTGCACCCCCCGAATCGTCTGGCTCCAGCCCAAATTCCCCCGCTCCCCCGCCCGCCGCTGATTGTCATTGACCCCCTGCAAAATCGCCGACGTCTCTCGCATCGATTGCAGCGCATTGTTCATCCGCTCCCGCAACAACGCCGGGTTCAAACTCCACGACGCCCACATCTGCATCATCACTGGAAACTGCTGCGCAAAGTCCTGCGCCGGCGCCGCCACCTGGCTCATGTAGTAAACCCAGTTCTCAGCGTCCACCGGAGCCACCGAAACAAGCGCCAACGCCCGCGCCGTCCCCTGCGCCGACTTCGCTTCCACGAGCATCATCGCCGCCTGCCCACCCGCCACCAACGGAGGAATCTGCGTCCCCTCCACCACCCGAAAACTTGCCTGCCCCCGCGAAATCATCCCCTTCGAAAACGAATCGTAGTAACTCCGCAACGCCGCCTCCGGACTCCGGATCCGCCCCGTCATCGCCCCCGGAATCGGCGACGGCGGCCCCATCCAGTTCACGATCACCTGCTGATACAACCCAAACACCGCGGTCGCTCCGTTCGGCCCCGCCAAGTCCACGATCCCCTTCCACGAACTCAAAATATTCCACCCCGGCGGCACCCCGATCGACCCGCTCCCATCCGGAAACTGCTGCCGCTGCAAGGCCACCTCCCGCACAGGAGCCGCCGCCGCCTGCCCACCGCCCCCCAAGCTCCCCACCAACTGCCCAATCGTCCGCCCAAACTGCGCCTCTTCATCAAACGCCATCGATACCTTCGCTCCGCTGATCGCCAGCCACCCCCGTACCGGCACCCCCTCCTTCGTCGCCCGAAAAAACGCCTGCACCTCCGAATCCTGCGCATCCGCCAAGGCGCTCACCACCCTCACCGGCCCATCAAAATACCGTCCCATCATCCCGTAAAATCGCCGAAACGCCTGCCGCGCCGACCCGCCCCCCCACCCCCGACCCCCCCGCCCCCCCCCCCC
>JAPKZA010000016.1 GCA_026394015.1 Acidobacteriota bacterium | reverse complement strand
TCCCCCATGGGTGTTTGGCCTCTGACGCAACCTTGTAATCGTCAGGAGTTGAGCGTGATGCGTGAATGGAGCGGGCTTCGAGGGTCGATCAGTGGAGTGTCGTGCCGACGTGTGCTGCGACGCGTGATTCTTGCGATCGTCTTGATGCTTGCAGCGGGCGCGAGTCTCTCGACCAGCGCAGTCGCGCTGGCAACGCCGCTCGGGCCTTGGCTGCCAAACCCACCAATCGACGTCTCCAGCAGAGGCCAAGATGCAGATACCCCGCAGGTGGCGACTGGGCCTGACGGCACCACAACCATAACCTGGACCCGCTACAACGACGCCGGCGACATCATCGTGCAGGCCGCAACTCGCGCCGCAAACGCCACCACCTTCAGCACACCAATCGACCTCTCCACCACCGGCGGAAACGCATATTATCCACAGGTGGCGACTGGACCTGACGGCACCACAACCATCACCTGGGAGCGCGATGACGGCAGCAACTGGAGCGTGCAGGCCGCAACACGCGCCGCAAACGCCACCACCTTCAGCACACCAATCGACCTCTCCACCACAGGCCAATCCACATTTGATCCACAGGTGGCGACTGGGCCTGATGGCACCACAACCATCACCTGGGAGCGCTATGACGGCAGCAACTGGATCGTGCAGGCCGCAACACGCGCTGCAAACGCCACCACCTTCAGCGACCCCATCAACCTCTCCGCCACCGGCCAAGACGCAAACACCCCACAGGTGGCGACTGGGCCTGACGGCACCACAACCATCACCTGGTACCTCACGGGCTACAACTTCGTCGTGCAGGCGGCGACGCGCGCGGCAGGCGCCAGCGCCTTCAGCACACCGATCGACCTCTCCAGCACAGAAGGAGGCGAATTTTCGGCGCAGGTGCAGGTAGCGGTTGGGTCTGACGGCACTACAACCATCACCTGGCTCGGCTTTCACGGCGGCGACCTTATCGTGCAGGCCATGACTGCGACACCCCCACCCTCAGTCTTGACGGTCACCAAGACGGGCAACGGCACTGTCACCTCAACACCCGCCAACATCAACTGCGGCACCACCTGCACCGCAACAATCGCCAACCTCACAACCGTCACCCTCACCGCAACCGCGGAAGCTTCAACGTTCAACGGCTGGAGCGGAGACTGCACCGGCACCAGCACCTGCACCGTCTCAATGACGCAAGCGCGCAACGTCACCGCGACCTTCACACCCCGCACCCCCACCAAAATTCGCTGGAACACCGGCACACGCACCACCAACCAGCCCATCACCGGCAGCTTCACCGCAGCACCAGACACGACCTACACAATCACCGCCACCCGCAACGCGACCCGGCACCTCGAAACTCGTGCCACGCGAACCGCGCGCGGTACCTGCAAGGTCAAGACCAACCAGAAGACCCATAAGCGGACCGCATCCTGCACGATCCGACTCCGACACGCCGGTACCTGGCTCGTCAAAATCACACCCACCGAAAACGGCCTAGTGCGCACGCCCGCAACCAAGACAATCAAGATCCACACACCACCACCCACACGCAAACCACAACCAGCCGAACCCATCACCGGGTAGTGGCTACCCGCAGAGCACGCTAAAGGGATTCAGCAAGCGCTCGTTCGAGTACCAGACTCGGCGGCATGCGCGACATGCCCTTCATCGCGGCGTCGGCCTCGTGCATGTGGCTAAGCGCCGCGCTGGCGTCGCCTGGCGTC